>NZ_KB897824.1:0-201337 GCF_000377185.1 Rhizobium sp. 42MFCr.1 | reverse complement strand
TGGACTAAGCGTCGTTGGCGGGAGCGCCTGGATTGAAGCGCATCGGCTTGCAGTGCGCGTAGATGCTCTCGACCGCGAATGGGAGCGTACGCCAGGCGTCTTTAAGGATGGCCTTAGTCGGCTTGGGAAACGCCGTCGAGATCATTTCGATCAGATCGGGCTTTGTGCATTGAATGAGGATGCCCATGATTGGTTCGCCGGTCTGCTTTTGAGCGAACAGCGGTGCCCAATCTTCTAGATTCAGGCTAATGGCGCCGAAGAACCCGTCGGCCCAGTCGCCCGCAAGCACTTCGCCCTCGTCAGTCCGCATTAACATCGGCGCATAACGGCCGGGCGCCGTCAGTTGGTGGGCTATGAGGTTGTAATGATCGACGATCGTGTCGATCACCGCCTGGATCTTGTTGCCGATGAGCGCTTTTTTCTCGTGATCGCCGATGACATGGAACATCCAATCATTGGGCAGCAGGAAGACTGGGCCAGCCGCCAAACCGGTCAGGAAGCCATTCATCATCGAGACGCCGCCACAAGGCGGCGCCGGCTCAGCCTTGTCGAACCAGGCTTCCAGCTGCTCGAGGGTCAAAAGTTTCGCACGCTTGGGTCGTTTCACGCTGCTACCGCCATATTCATATCGGCATGTTCTTGTTTCCAATGCCAAGGCAGGCAACGCTCAAGGGAGGTCGACTTTATCTCGCCCGACACGATGCGTTCAAGCACGTCGTTGAGCCACGTATAGGGATCGAGGCCGTTCAACTTTGCTGTGGTCAGCAACGAACCCAAAATGGCCCACGTCTCGGCGCCGCCATCACTGCCGGCGAACAGACTGTTGACGCGTCCAAGCGCAATACTTCTCATATTACGCTCGACGGTATTGGAATCGACCTCAAGCCTGCCGTCATCCAGGAATAGGGTTAGCCCAGACCAGAGCCCCAGAGTGTACTTGATGGCGGATGCGACCGGGTCTTTGGCGGATATATTCTTGAGCGTATCCATCAGCAACGTTTTGAGATCAGCCATCAGGCCTTTGGTTTGCGTCTGACGGACCGACAGGCGATGCTCGGCGCTCGTGCCGCGGATTCTGGCTTCAATCGCATAGATCTCGGCCAGGCGCTCGATCACCGTTTTGGCCAGCTCGGATTTGTACTTCTTGTAGACATCCACAAACTTGCGACGCGCGTGAGCCAGACAATAGGCGAGTTCAATCGTTCCGGCTTTACGATCGGGCCGGGTCAAACTCTTATAAGCTTTATACGCATCGACTTGCAGGAGCCCGTTGTAGCTGGCCAGTTGCGACTGTATTTCCGCCTTGCCTCGACCTTGGGCAAAGACATAGGCAACCGCGGGATACGCTGGACCGTTCCATGGTCGATCGTCTACCGCATGCGCCCAGAATTGACAGACCTTGGCTCGTTTCCGGCCTTTTTTCAGGACAGGCATGCGGGTCTCGTCCACAAACACCCGGTTATGGCTGTGAATGTAAGCCAAGAGCTTGTCGTAGAGCGTTTTCAGCTACCAGGCTGACCGTTTCATCCAACCGCAAAGCGTCGATGTGTCTAAACGGACGCCTTGTCCTTTCAGCATCTGGACCTGGCGGTTGAGTGGCAGGTACCAGGCATATCGCCATACGACCACATTGCTGATCATCGCCGTCGTCGCCAAGCCGCCCTCGAACAAACGCGGTTTCGCTTTGGCTTGAACAATGCCGGTTTCACAAGTCCGGCAGGCATACTTCGGTCGCACGGTGCGCAGAACATAAAGCGTGGCCGGCCGTGACGCGAGGGCCTCGCTTTCTTCTTCACCAATGCGATGGAGTTGCCCCTGGCAGCAGGCACATTCCAAGGATGATGGCTCAATCACCTCAACGACGCGTTCAAGATGTTCAGGGAGGGCACCGAGGTTGCGGCGGGGTTGAGATTTGGCGCTTGCTTGGCGCGGCGCCTGCGCCGGCTTTGGCTCATCGTTGGCCGCACCGACCGCAATCTCAAGCTCGGCATCTCCCAGATCGAGACGGATCTGCCCTTCGAGAACCGTAATGGACTTTTCGGACTTCTGCCCAAAAGGCTGCGCGTTGGCCGCCTTCAACATGCCCTTCAGACGCTCGATTTCAGCGTCTCTTTCCAGGACCATGCAGACCAGAATGTCCGGGTCCCGAGGCAAGTGTTGGCCACGGTTGAGCATGACCAAGCACTACCGCACAACAGCTAAAATGTCCATGGATTACAATAAGATCACGCTATTTTTGTAGGGCGCTTCACGGGCTTCTGCTCGACCTTTGTCCAGTCCAGACCATCTAATAAAAGCGCCATCTCGCTTGCGCTGAGATGAACAGCCCCATCACGAACCGCAGGCCAGGTAAAGTGACGATCTTCCAAAACCTTGGTCAACAACACCATGCCACTGCCATCCCAAGCCACCATCTTTAAACGATCGTTGCGCTTGCTGCGGAAGATATACACGTCGCCCGAATAAGGGTTCGCGCCAAGCGCGGTCGACACCAGCGCCGCCAGACCGTTTATGCCTTTCCTAAAATCGACCGGCTTGGAAGCAATCAGGATCCGTAAATCCGATCGAAGCGTGATCAAGCCGAACCCCGTATCGCGCTGAACACCGTCCGTAACGTACGCTCATCAACGCCGCCGTCGATAACGACACAAGCACCGTTCATCTCAACGCGAACGGTCAGCGTCTTCCCGAGAGATGGTTGAGGCTGTTCGTCGCCAACCTTCACGATCGGTACGAAACGCATCTCCTCCGCATCCGATAAGCTCTCGCGGGCGCAGCGCCGCCAGTAGTGCAACAGGCCTTGGCTGACGCCGTATTGACGCGCGACCGCAGAGATATTGGCGCCGGGCACAAAACTCGCCGCAGTGATCCTTGCCTTGTCCTCCGGGCTCCATCGACGGCGCCGATCTCCGCCAATGATAACCTCGACACGACGCCGACCCGATCGAGCCCGCTCCGCAGCGCCTTGCGCATAGTCCTGATGACTGTCATCAGCACTATGCGATACAGCCTTCTCCTCGCCGTCGAATGGCCCCAGATCCATCATTCCCACCTCTCAATCTCGAAGGATGGGATTATGCGCGAACTGAAATTCAATAAAATGTGGGGCGCTCGCAATGCTTACGCTCAACATAAGCGGCAAGGATAGAGATGGATTTACCATCGGACGACGATACTCAATTGTCGCCGGAGAAACAAATAACTTTATCAGAAACACTATAAATTTTAATTGCTCCAAAAACAAAGAATTCCAATCTTATGTCACATTCTTTGTCCCGACGGAGATAAACTTGGAAAAGATTTATGGACAAGATCATGTTCTAAAGAAGAGATTTAGAATTTATACTCTGTCTTATAAAACAGAATCGAAAACTTATACAATTGACGGAGAGGTGAAAGGCAACGAGATATATTTTGATTTTTCTAATAATCAGAAGGACGCCGTCGCGAGTATTATAGAAGCAAAAGCCATATACTTGCTTTTGTCAGATGACAAATATCCGATCGAATATTTTACACCAGACGAAGACTTTCGCCTGCCTTTTGGGGGTAAGGAATACAAGTTCAACGAGTTTGTTAGAACAATGGTAGATCGTGATGGTAGTTTCAGTCGACAGTTAAATACAGACTATTTCTTTCGGACATGTACCGACCTGAGTGCATGGAGACAGTAACATGACGCAGCGCCAGCGCACGTTATCGAGATCCCTGCCCAACATAACCCGCACATCGGCAATGCCGCTCGTTGTCCTGATAGGCCTTCTTTTGCCGCGCCCCGTCGCAGCAGAAATTAATGGGCGAACATTCGGAGACAACTGCACGGCGGCTGGAAAAATGTCACGTGGTGAGCGGCAGGATCAACGAGGTGGACTCGGTGCGATCGCGTGTTTGCAATACCTGCAGGGGTTTAGGGTAGCATGGATTATTCAACAGCTAATGGCAGAAGACCAGGGTGTTCGACCCTTCCAAATTTGCTTTCCTAAAGATGTGAAAGGTGAGGATATTTCGAATCAGATGATTGATATTATTGTCAAATACGTGAGCGACAATCCTACAGAGGGGCATTTGCCGGTTGATGTGATCGTTATGAGGGCTTTTGGACAATATTATCCTTGTGAAAAATGAGAGCTGTTTCTGTCACACCAACGTCACAACAAGGTCTCTGTTTTTCGCTTCTCCCAGCGACTGTTGCGTGTAGCGGAAAAAGACCGTAGACTGCGTTAGCAGTTGAATTTATTCAGTCTTTTGGTGGGAGCGTAGGCGACTTCAGCGGGAGAGCACTACGTTGACATCGTAGGGGTCACAAGTTCGATCCTTGTCACGCCCACCATTCGAATTCAAAGGCTTAGCGGGAAACCGCTAAGCCTTTTTCGTTTCTGGGCCAGCCCAAACATTGATTGCACGCAGCCGACGCGCGGCAAGAGACGGATGGCCGTCTTCGCCTTTGCGTCGGCACCTACGGGTTATTGTAAAAGGACCCACTGTCGTAAGTGCAGGCGTAGTCGAGCGCGCATTGCTTGCCGGTCTTATCCCGGAAATTCGCGGTGGTGCGCGCGTAGCCCAAGCCGCATTTGGCGGGCGGATAGCGAAAGCTGCTGCCGCCGAAACCGGAACGGACGAAAACCTTCTTGTTCTGGCGGATGATCTGGGAAATCTGGCTGCACGTGTAAGCGCGGGCATCGACGTTCAGTGCTCCGGCAGACCATGCCGCGGACGGAAGCATCAACGCAGCGGCCAAGACCCCCGCACCGAAAGCCTTATTGAATGGCGTGCCCATCTCGCCCTGCCCGTAAGTGTGATCGAAGCTTGAATATACTCGTTTTCGGCGAAGCAACAAAACGGCGCTCCATTCCTTGCCAATGCGGAACGCCCGCCAAGGGGCGGGCGCTTCGTTCGGCTTTCGTGCACAACAGCAGCCCATGCTACATGCAGGCAGACGCGGACTTCATTGCCGCCTCGGCAAGCGCCCTCGTCTTGTGCGCGCCGCCGATAGCCATGGCGGTCTTGCCATCAGGACGCTTCGACACGACGCTGCATTTACTGTTGTTCGGAGAATGTTCTACGTAGTAGTGGCTGCTTGCGGCCAGCGCCGGTGCGACGCCGAAGGCCAGGATAGTTACGCTCAGAGCGATTTTCCTGATCATCGCATTCCTCCATCTTGAATCGGCCGGCAGTCTCGCTGCCAGACCAAAGCGTAGCTATCGCGCCCGATGAATTTGACGAAGCGGCATTTCATCGCATGCTCTCATGTCCGGACCAACGACCGCGCAGGAAGGCAGTCGATTGCCAAGTCCACAGGCCAAGCCTATCGACCAATTTCGAACACAGAAGAATGGCAAGCCGCTGCCGACATACTGCACCGCCGACATAAGCACTACGAGGTATAGAGATGAGACTGGCAACTTTGGCCGCCGCTTCGCTGCTCGCCGCAACACTGACAACCGCAGCGGACGCAGCCCCGCAGAACTTCCCCGGCGCTCCGGGGGCACTGACGCTCACCGGCAAATGCGCCAAGCTCGTCGTCGGCAAGGTCGACGCGACGAAGGGCTGCGAAGGCGAACTCGCGAGCGTGACGCTCGTAAATGGACAGGTCACCTTCATCTTCACCTCGGGCGGCAAGATGCTGGGCTTCCAGGGTGACGGCACGGCCATCAAGCCTGCTGCCAACGGCAATGCCCGAATGCCGCTCAACCTGGTGGTCACGGGCGTCGGCCAGAAGATGACAGGTCAGGTCAAAGTTGCCGGCACCTGCACGATGGGTAACCCCTACGGCGGCAAGCCGGTCGCCATCGAATGCTCGGCCGAGAGCAAGGACACCGCCTTTACCGGCAGCTTTCGCACCAACGGCAAGGCGCCGAAGCAGAAGTAGGCCGGCATACGCCGCGGGCTCGCCTCAGGCGCACCACGCGCCATTTGCGCCGGGTTTGCGGGCCAATCCCTCGTTGATCATCTGCGCGCCGATCGACCGACCATCGCGAGACACGACATGCGGGACGCCGCCCTTGCCAGGCTGCCCTGCCGGGTTCATCGCGAAGGATCCGGAGTTCAGGATATTCAGGAGCCGCAGCTTCGCGGCGAAGCCTAGCCGCTTCTCGTTGTCGCAACGGGCCGTCTCAATGCCGGGGCTCACGACGTCGGCAATGGCGATCTTCTCGCCCTTGTACCAGAACGTGCCTCCATCGGCGACGCAGTTGATGTGCTCGCCCTGGCCGCAATAGCCGAAGGCGGCCTTGCCGGTCTGCGCCTGCGCAGGGGAGAGGGAAACCGGCACCGCTTTTTCAAGGACGACAGGTGCCTTGGCCGGAATGGGCACGGCTGCAGGCGGCACCATGCGGGACACTGGCGCGATTGAAGCGGTCTGCCTCGGGCTCGGATCGCGTGCAGGTTCGCTTCGCGCGACCGGCGCTGCCCGAGAGACGATCGAGGCTGGCGCATGCGTGGCCAGCATCGGCTTCACGCTCTTCCAATTGTCGTAAGTCGCAATGCCCCCAACGGCGATGACGCCGATGATTGTCCAGGGGAGAGCGCTTCCGCCTCCCCTTGCCTTCGATCGTGCCGATGATTTGCGGCGGCGTGTCGCAGTCTTTGCCATCTATCCGATTCCCGTGAACACACGGATTATCGCCGGGCAATCCTTTCCGAAAGGTTGGCGACCACGTCATTTTGGTACAGACGTGATGATCCAACGCTCCTGCGAACGGGCGCGCAGTCGCAAAAGTACAAGATATCTAGAGCCGGGCGCCCGGGAACGTGGAGTCCGGCCTTGAGTGCGTCGGCGGGCTCCAACGAGACCTCAGTGAATTCGTGATCTCGATTCTTTCCAGATCGATCTGGATATCAGCGGCCGCGCGAAGCGCCTGCCATTCGATCTCGTGCTTCAGGCAAATGTCGTGCGGCACCAAAGTCGTCTTCATCTTTCCTCACCGGTTGTCGATAATACAGGGCAGCAGGCGTCGATAGGTCAGCGGATCGGCCTTGCGATCGTGGAATCCTCCTCGGCAGCAGGCTTCGGCCCGCCTTTCGAAAGATCGCCGCCGGTGCAGTGAGCGGGGATATGGACGTCATCGAAAACGCCATGCGGCAGCGTCAGGTCGACGTGATGCGGCGGCAGCACTTGTGCCTTTTGCATTCGGTTGGGGCGCGCACGCTTCATGCGGTCCGATTTTTCCGTGCGCGTGTCGGGAGTGTGGGTCGAGGGGTGCATCATCGGCCTCCTTTTTATTGCGCATGCCACTGGTGAACGAAGGACTAACGACCTCGGCGCCGAATAGTTCCGAGGAAAAGAACAAACCGCATCGCGCCGCCTTGACTGGCGTGGCAAGTTCACTACCTTCGACTTATCCCGAGGCCTCGGACATCGGCCGACGGGTCAACCTGGTGCCGGGCCCCTCTGGCGAGAGTTTTTACGGCGCTCTCGTGATGTCGGTACCGCCTGCAGCTTAAGCCGGCGGATTTTTCATTGATGAAAAAGCTCACCATGCCTCACGCGCATGCCCTTTGTGGTATGTCGCTTTTTTCCCGCACATCCTTGTTCGACAACCTTCGTGGCTGCGAGGTGCGGCCATGACCAACGGTTCCCCGCAAAAATCGACGCTCAGCTATTTCCGCTGGGCCTTCATCGTCACCTTCCTCGGCCTCGTCCTGGGCGCAGCCCTCGGCTGGCAGACGACGGGCACGATCGGCGGCATGGCGACCGTCTTCTTCATCTGCACGGTGCTCGCCGTGCTGGAGATTTCGCTCTCCTTCGACAACGCCATCGTCAATGCCAACAAGCTCAAGGAGATGACACCGGTCTGGCAGCATCGCTTCCTCACCTGGGGCATCGTCATCGCCGTCTTCGGCATGCGTATCGTCTTCCCGCTCGCAATCGTCGCGATCGCCGCCCAAATCGGCCCGTGGGAAGCTCTGGTGCTCGCTGCCCGCGACCCTGCAGAATACGCCCGCATCATGAACGACGCACACCTGCCGATCGCAGCCTTCGGCGGCACCTTCCTGATGATGGTTGGTCTCAACTACTTCTTCAATCATGAGAAGGACGTCCACTGGATATCAGGGCTTGAAAAGCTCATGGCCCGCTCGGCCACGATCAAGGGCATCGAGATTGCCTTCGTGCTGGCGCTGGTCCTGGTGTTCTCGTCGTTCCTCGGAGAAGAAGAGGCCACTACCTTCGTGCATTGCGCCATCTATGGTCTTCTGACCTTCCTGGCGGTCGAGGTGATCGGCGGCCTGCTCGATGCGTCGCAGCAGACGATGAGCGCCGCCGCCAAAGGCGGTCTCGGTGCCTTCATCTATCTCGAAGTGCTCGACGCCAGCTTCTCCTTCGACGGCGTCATCGGCGCCTTCGCGCTGACGCAGAACCTCTTCGTTATTGCGATTGGCCTCGGCATCGGCGCCATGTATGTGCGTTCGATGACAATCATGCTCGTCGAAAAGGGCACGCTCGCGGAGTACCGCTATCTCGAGCACGGCGCCTTCTACGCAATCCTGATCCTCTCGGTGATCATGTATGTGCAGACGATGTACCATATTCCCGAGGTCATTACCGGCCTTGGTGGTGCCGCCCTGATCGGCATCTCACTCTGGTCTTCCATCCGCCACAACAAGAAGGAACAGGCGGAAGAGCGCGCTGAGGCGCATAAGGAACTGCACGCCTGAGCTTGCAAGCCGCATTCACCGATGCGGCTTCATCAGAACAAAAATAAAGCCCGCGACCATCCGGTTGCGGGCTGTTTCGTATCCGGCGATCAGAGACCGCCAGCCGCGCCTAAGGCGCAGATAAGCTAGTGGTTGATTCTGCCGAACATGCTCGGGTCGATGCCGAGTTCGCGCAGATCGCGCGCCTTCGGGCGGCGGCCAGCTTCGATGGTGGCGCTCACAGCATTCGCAGCACCGATCATCGCAAAGGCGCGACCAAGGAAACCATCGCGAATGGACTTACGGAAGGACATTTTCTCTCTCGCTTTGCTTTATGATTGACCACTCATACATGTGAACGGAAGCGCGTCTTCACAAGCGACAGAAATTCAGCCCTGCCATGCAAGAACAAGCGATCGAGCGCAAAACGCGCCATGTGGTTGAGAACACGCGACAAAATGAATGGAGGCATCAAATTGACAGGCTCGTTCACAATCAGACGCGCGCGCCCATCGGACGCCGAAGCGCTTTGCGAATTTGCGGCCAGCAGTTTCGGGCGACCTACCGCAGCGACACGCCCGCATCGGATCTTGAGTCCTACATCCAGGCGAATTTCAGCGCCGAACAGCAGAATGCGGAGATTGGCGACCCCTCAGCCGCTGTTTTCCTCGCCATGCTTGATAATCGCGTCATCGGATATGCTCACCTCATGCTGGATACAGTCGACAGACGATCGGCCTTCCTCAATCGAATTTATGTCCACACCGATTGGAGGGGACGCGGATTGGCTATGGCCCTCCTCAAAACGGTGCTGCACGACGCGCATCAACGTGGCGCAACTCGCCTGGAGCTGACCGTCTACCAGCGAAACGCACGAGCCATTGCGTTTTATGAGAGGGCCGGCTTTGTCGTGACGGGCAATACGATCTTCGCGGTCGGTCAGGATTTGCAGAGCGACCTGGTGATGGAAATGAAGTTGGCCGAGCGGCCTAACAGCTGAACGGCGCGGCCAGCACACGTGACTGCCGAACAGCAGAAACTCCGCATTGGATGCGCCGCAGAAGCACCCGTGCCGTCCGCAGCAACCACCAATAACACCTTATCGTCACCAGACGAAAAGGCCGGCGATGTTTCCATCGCCGGCCGCAGTTGTGGGGTTCGGGCAGTCTTTTTCTTTAGTCCTCGTTCGCCGCAAGCTGCGACAGAACCTCGCCGCGTCCACGCAGGCGCAGGATCAGCGGGATGATGAAGGCGGCCGCAGCAACGATGAGCAGGCCGGCCGCAATCGGCGACATCACCAGAGTCGTCACGTCGCCCTGACTGATCGCAAGCGCGCGGCGCAACTGTTGCTCGGCCAGCGGGCCAAGGATGAGGCCGACAACAGCAGGCGCGATCGGATAGCCGAAGAGCCGCATGATGTAGCCGAGGATGCCGAAGGCGAGCAGCATGCCCAGTTCGAAGACCGACGGGTTGGCGCCGATCGTGCCGAGTGTCGCAAACAGCAGGATGCCGGCATAAAGCCACGGCTTCGGGATCGTCAGCAGGCGCACCCAGAGGCCGATCAGCGGGAGGTTGAGCACAAGCAGCATCGCGTTGGCGATCAGCAGGCTGGCGATCAGGCCCCAGACGATCTGCGGGTTGTTCGCAAACAGCAGCGGGCCGGGCTGCAGGCCGTATTGCTGGAAGCCGGCGAGCATGATCGCGGCCGTCGCCGTCGTCGGCAGGCCGAGCGTCAACAGCGGCACCAGGGTCCCTGCCGCCGACGCATTGTTCGCGGCCTCCGGACCAGCCACGCCTTCGATCGCGCCGTGACCGAACTCCTCGGGGTTCTTCGCCAAGCGCTTTTCCGTGGCATAGGAAAGGAAGGTCCCGATCTCGGCACCGCCGGCAGGCATCGCGCCGATCGGGAAGCCAATCAGCGTGCCGCGCAGCCACGCCTTCCAGGAGCGGCCCCAGTCCTGCGCCGTCATCCACAGCGAGCCTTTGACCGCCTCGACCTTCTCCTCGATGCTGTTGCCCTGGGCGGCGATATAGAGTGTCTCGCCGATCGCAAACATCGCGACCGCAAGCGTCGTCACCTCGACGCCATCGAGCAGATCGGGGACGCCGAAGGAAAGACGCGCCTGTCCCGTCTGCTGGTCGATGCCGACCATGGCAAGGGCAAAGCCGATGAACAGCGATGTAAGCCCGCGCAGCGCCGAATCCCCGAAGGCCGACGAGACGGTCACGAAGGCGAGTACCATCAGCGCAAAATATTCACGCGGCCCGAAAATCAGGGCCAGCTTGACGATGTAGGGAGCGATGAAGGCAAGGCCGAGCGTCGCGATCAGGCCGGCGACAAACGAACCAATCGCCGCTGTCGCGAGCGCCGGCCCGCCGCGGCCCGCGCGGGCCATCTTGTTGCCCTCAAGGGCCGTAACGATCGAGGCGCTTTCGCCAGGCGTATTGAGAAGAATCGACGTCGTCGAGCCGCCATACATGCCGCCATAATAGATGCCGGCAAACATGATCAGCGAGCCAGCCGGATCGAGCTTGTAGGTAACAGGAAGAAGAAGGGCGACGGTCAGGGCCGGGCCAATCCCCGGCAGCACGCCGACCGCGGTGCCGAGCGTCACGCCGACGAGCGCATAGAGCAGGTTCATCGGCTGCATGGCGACCAGGATGCCCTGGAAGAGGAATTCGAAGGTGCTCATCGCATCCAATCCTAGAAGAAGATGTGTTCGAACGGCCCGGCCGGCAGGGTCAACTGCAAGAGCTTTGCGAAGATCACCCAGACGACGAAGCTGAAAGCGATGCCCGCAGGGATCGAGATCCAGAGCTTGCGGCGTCCGAAGCCGGCAGCCGTAAAGGCAAAGAGAAGGCCGGTTGCGATCGAAAAGCCTGCCGTCTTGAGAAGCAGCATCTGCGCGGCAAGGCCGGCGACGACCCAAACTACAGGCGCGATTTCCTGATGCTCGCGCTCGGGAAACTCGCCACGCCAGGCTTCGAAGATGGTCCAGATGCCGAGGCCGATCAGGCCGAAGGCGACCACCTTGGGCGCAGTTGCCGGACCGATGCGGTCATACTGAGCGATGGCGCGCATATGCGAGGCATCCCAAAGCATGACGGCAGCGACGACGAAAAGACAGATGGCAATGACCAGCGCCGCCCAGTCAGGGCGGCGCTTCGTTGCCAAGGGTTCGTTACCCCTGCTCATTGAACAAGTCCGATCTCTTTAAGGATGCCTTCGGTAGCCGAAACGTCCTTGTCGAGCTGCGCCTTGAAGGCGTCGCCGGCGAGGTAGGTATCAGCCCAGCCCTTGCTCTTCAGGATTTCCTGCCAACCGGCGGACTTCGAGAGCTTATCGAAATCAGCGGTGATTGCAGCCGTCTGCTCGGCCGAAAGACCAGGGGCGGCGGCAACCATGCGCCAGTTCTCGACAGCGACATCGAGGCCCGATTCCTTCAGCGTCGGCGCGTCGACACCCTCGATGCGCTTGTCGCTGGAGACAGCCAGGAGCCGGAGCTGACCAGCCTTCACCTGCGATTCGAATTCGCCGTAGCCGGAAATGCCCGCGGTCACCTGTCCGCCGAGGATAGCGGCCAGCGCTTCACCGCCGCCGGAGAAGGCGACGTAGTTGATCTTCGTCGGATCGACGCCGGCAGCCTTGGCAATCAGTCCGACCGCGATGTGGTCGGTACCGCCTGCCGAGCCGCCACCCCAGGAAACCGAACCCGGATCCTGCTTCAGCTTGGCAACGAGATCGGCCATCGTCTTGATGTCGGACGCAGCCGGGACAACGATCGCCTCATACTCGCCGGTAAGGCGGGCAATCGGCGTGACGTCCTTCAGCGTGACCGGCGACTTGTTGGTCAGGATAGCGCCGACCATGACATAGCCGCCGACGATCAGTGCGTTCGGGTTGCCGTTGTTCTGGCCGGTGAACTGCGCGAGACCGATGGTGCCGCCGGCGCCCGGAACGTTTTGTACCTGAACGTTGCCTGAGATGCCTTCCTTCTGCATCACGGTCTGCAGCGAGCGGGCCGTCTGGTCCCAGCCACCGCCGGGAGCGGCCGGCGCCATGATGGTGTAGTCCGCCGCATAGGCCGGCAGGGCGACCGCAGCCGCGAAAATGGTTGCAAGAAGAGTATGCTTCACGAGTGTGTCCTCCGTGGGCGCGGCTGAGAAACCGCGCGTTGTTCTCGATGGAATCGGGAAGGACACCGCAGACGGACTCCAAGGTCCGATATGGCTGGCAAGCTCCTCCCGAAACTTCACCTCTCCGCCTCCACGGAGCTGAAGTTCTGCAAAGCGGACCACAACAAGCTGTCATTTAGCTGACATCGATCAACTATCCACCCCGCGATGACACTTTTTTGCCGCAATTACCCTGGGCGAAAACAAACGCAAAATGCCACCATCCGTGGAACCTGGAGGCGGTTTGTGCGTTATGGCGCTCAGGAGGATTGCCCCATGAGTTCTCACATCGATAACAAGCAGATCGAAAATGAGGGCTTACGCCAGGTGTGGAGTGTGCACGATTTTGCACGCCGGCACCGGTTGGACGAGCAGGAGGAGAAACGTCTTCGCTCGCTCTTTGGGTCATACGCGACGAAGCAGGAACTGCTGGCCAACGCCCAGCGGCCCTGCATCTTCCGCTAATCATCCACGGCGATTTTACTGCGTCCGCAGAACTTCGTTCCAGTGCGCGATCAATCGCGCGCGCTTCACCTGGTCCAGATAAACCATCAAGCCCGGGCTGACAGGCACCGGCCGCAACTGCGCGCCCAAGAGCTCCTGCATCGTGTTGGCGGTATTCTCGCCGGCGACCTCCGGGCTGACAGCGGGAATCTGCAACTCCCGCGCCATGATCGTCTGGCCCTCCTTCGACATGAAGAAGGATAGATAGCGCCGTCCGAGTTCCGGTTCGCCCGCCGCCTGCGGCACCAGGCCGATGCGCGACATCACGACCGTATAGTCTTTCGGCAGCACGATCCCGACATCGGGATGACGCTTGGCCCAATCGGCGGCGTAGGACCCGAGGATGTTGTAGCCGAGCACGAAGCGGCCGTCCGATACGCGCTCCAGGATGGCCGAACTGGTGGAGTATAATTTGACGCCGGCCGCCCCCATGGCGCCGATAACGGACCATATGTCACCGAACTGTTCCTGGTCGCGTGCCATGAACAGGAAGCCGACGCCGGAGCGCTCGATATCATAGGTGCCGATCCGCCCATGGATCGCGTCACCCTTGCGCTTGAGGTAATCGACGAATTCCGCCCGCGAACTCGGCGGCGGCTCCGTCGCGAAGCTCGGCTTGTGGTAGACGAACACCGCCGGCTCGAAGGTCAGCGCGTAGGCGGTATTGCGCCAGTTGGCCCATTTCGGCCAGCGCGCGCTCATCGGCAGGTTGCTCACCTGCGCATAGCCGTCGTTGGAGAGCTTGACCTGCAGATCCATGGCCGAGGAGAAGGCGAAGTCCGCAGTGCGTTGGCCGGCATCCGTCTCCCGCACGATGCGGTCATAAATTTCCCCGGTCAGCATATCCTCGTACCTGACCGCCACGTCCAGATTGGCTTCCTGGAACCCATGGATCATCGGCTGCGCCAGTGGCTCGTCGAGCGATGAATAGACAACCAGCGTCGGGGCCCCGGCATTGCCGGAACGCGCCGGGTAGAACACCTCGTCCGCAGTGGCTAAGCCGGGACAGAGCAACAGGCACGCAAGTAAAGAAAGTCTCCTCATGAGAGGACAATGCACCAGCAACCGGGATCCGGCAAGCGAGCCGCATCCACCCGCAGCGCCCCGAAGGCGGCTGGTACGACCGCAGCAGCAGCACACTCACCAGACACAAAAAATGGCTATGACATCTTCGCCGCCACCCTGTATCCTCTTCAAAAATCAAGGGAACATCCGTGCGCATTCTATTGGTGGAGGACAATATCGCGCTGGCCGACGGGCTTTCGGCCATCCTGCGAGGCACCGGCCATGCCGTCGACGTCGTGCATGATGGTGCCTCCGCCAACGCTGTCACGGCGGCCGAGAATTTCGATCTCGTCGTGCTCGACCTGAACCTGCCGGAAATGGATGGCCTCGAGGTGCTGCGCGCCATGCGCGCCAGACAGAACCAGTCGGCAGTGCTGATCCTGACGGCGCGCGGCACGCCGGAAGAGCGCGTCAAGGGTCTCGATCTTGGTGCCGACGACTACCTTATCAAGCCCTTTGATATCTCCGAATTCGAGGCCCGCGTCCGCGTGCTCCTGCGCCGCCAGGCGGGTCTGCATTCGGCGACTGTCAGTTTCGGCGGCCTTTCACTCGATCTAAATTCACGCGCCTTCTCCGCCGGCTCGACGCCGCTCGACATTCCCGCCCGCGAACTCGGCCTGCTGGAAATCCTCTTCATGCGCGCCGGCAAGGTTGTCGCCAAGGAAGCGATCATTCAGTCGCTGACCGCCTTCGACGACGACATCTCGGCCAATGCCATCGAGCAATATGTCAGCCGCCTCAGGAAGCGCCTGTCGCCCTATGGGCTGACGGTGAGGACTGCGCGCGGCATTGGCTACTATCTCGACAAACTGCCAGAGGCCTCATGACAACGGCCTATTCGCTCCGACGAAGGCTCCTGTTCTGGCTGCTGATCTCGACCGCCATCATCGGCATGGTCGCGCTCGCGGACACTTATCGCGAAGCGGTGCAGACCTCCAACATCGTTTCGGACCGCGTGCTGGCCGGCTCGGCACTCGCCATCGCCGAACGCGTGGTCGTGGCGGAAGACGGCACTCTCGAGGTCGACATCCCCTATGTGGCCCTTGAGATGCTGACATCGGCCGCGCAGGACCGTGTCTTCTATCGCGTCGACGGACCGCCCGGAAAATTCATCACCGGCTATCAGGCGCTTCCGGTCCTCGCCGAAACCGTAGGCGACACGGCAGGCTTTGCCGATGATACCTTCCGCGGCGAACCGATCCGTGTCGCAACCCTTAAGCGGTCAGCCTCAACAGGCATTCGCTCCGTCCCCTTCGCCGTGACCGTTGCCGAAACCACGATCGCCCGCCGTCAGCTCGCCCGCGCCATCCTCTTCCGCTCGGCGCTGCGTCTCTCCCTTATGATCGCCGGCGCCGCCGTCATCGTCTGGATCTCAGTCACGGTCGCGCTCCGTCCGCTGTACAAGCTGCGCGATGCGATCGGCGAACGCAGTCCCGACGACCTGCACCCGATCGAACAGGCAGTACCAAGCGAGGTCCAGCCGCTCGTCGATACCGTCAACGGCTTCATGGTCCGCTTGCAATCGGCGCTCGATGCACTTCGTAACTTCACCGGCAACGCCAGCCACCAGCTGCGCACGCCGCTTGCGATCATCCGCACGCAGCTCGCCCTCTCCGCTCGCGCGAGCACATTGGCCGAAGCGCAGGGCTCCGCCCTGAAAGGCGATCAGGCCGTCGCCCATGCCGAACGCATCCTCGCGCAATTACTGCTGATGGCGAAAATCGACGCTGCAACGGCGAAGGAGGCGCTGACCGCATCGTCGATCGACCTGACAGCCATTGCCCAGGACATCACCGGAGAACTTATCCCGACCGCCGCCGAGGCCGGCATCGACCTCGGCTTCGAAGGCGACCGCCCTGCCCTCGTCCGTGCCGAGCCGCTGCTGATCGGCGAACTCTTGCGCAACCTTGCCGGAAACGCCATCGCCTATGCCGGCAAGGGCGCTGAGGTGACCGTTCGGATATCCGAGACCGACGATGCCGTCCGCCTCGAAGTCGAGGACAACGGCCCCGGCATTCCCGCAGAGACGCTCGCGGCCGTCCGGCAGCGCTTCTCGCGCGGCAGCAACTCCGGCGCGCCGGGCGCCGGGCTTGGCCTGCCGATCGTCGAGGAAATCGCCGGCCTCTTCAACGCATCGCTGACGCTGGAGCCCGGCGCACATGGCAGGGGTCTCACGGCCTCCGTGACGTTTGCGAAGGCGACGTAAAGGCTTAGCCGGCTCGGCCTTACCGCCTTGCATTCTTTCGCTGCATTGCACACACTACCCTTCGGGAACAGCAAATGCCGTACAACGATACGGCAGCGGATAAGGCCGTCCATGTCGATCAAAGCCAGCATCTATCACCTGACGCATTACAAATACGACAAGCCGGTCCGCCTCGGACCTCAGATCATACGCCTCAAGCCAGCGTCGCATTCCAAGACGCGGGTGATCAGCCATTCGCTGAAGGTTTCGCCGTCGAACCATTTCGTGAACCTGCAGCAGGATCCCTACGGCAATTATCTGGCCCGCTACGTCTTCCCTGACCCGGTGACGGAGTTCAAGATCGAGGTCGACCTCGTCGCCGACATGACGGTCTATAACCCCTTCGATTTCTTCATCGAGGAGAGCGCCGAGATGTGGCCCTTCTCCTATCCCGAGGAGATCAGGGACGACCTGAAGATCTACATGCAACCGCAGCCGGTGGAGCCGGCGCTGGCTGCTTATCTCGCCGGCATCGACCGCACTCCCATGCGGACCACCGACTTCATCGTAGGGTTGAATGCGCGGCTGAAGAACGACGTCGAATACGTCATCCGCATGGAGCCCGGCGTCCAGACGCCGGAGGAAACGCTGAAGCTGGCGCTTGGCTCCTGCCGCGACTCGAGCTGGCTGCTGGTCGAGATCCTGCGCAATCTCGGCTTCGCCGCCCGCTTCGTCTCCGGCTATCTCATCCAGCTCACCCCCGACCTGAAGGCGCTCGACGGGCCCTCCGGCACCGAGGTCGATTTCACCGACCTGCACGCCTGGTGCGAGGTCTATCTCCCCGGCGCCGGCTGGGTCGGCCTCGACCCCACGTCTGGCCTGCTCACCGGCGAAAGCCACATACCGCTCGCCGCCACCCCGCACTACCGAAATGCCGCGCCGATATCAGGCGCGCTTTACGGCGAGGCCAACACCGAATTCGCCTTCGAGATGAAGGTCTCGCGGGTAGCGGAGCACCCGCGCATCACCAAGCCTTTCTCCGACGAAAGTTGGAAGGAGCTCAACGAGCTCGGTGCCAAGGTCGATAGCATCCTGCAGGCCGGGGATGTCCGCCTGACCATGGGCGGCGAGCCGACCTTCGTTTCCATCGACGACTTCGAATCCGAGGAGTGGAACACTGCCGCCGTCGGCCCGACCAAGCGCGAGAAGGCGGATGTCCTCATCCGCAAGCTGCGCGAGCGCTTCGCTCCCGGCGGCTTCCTGCATTACGGCCAGGGCAAGTGGTATCCGGGCGAAAGCCTGCCGCGCTGGACCTTCTCACTCTACTGGCGCAAGGACGGCAAGCCGATCTGGCAGAACCCGGAGCTCATCGCCGGCGAGGGCAAGGACACCGGTGCAAAGGCAGATGACGCCGCCAACCTTTTGAATGCCATCGCCAGGGAACTGGCGATCGAGACCGACATGGTGCTGCCCGCCTACGAGGATCCAGCCGAATGGATCATGAAGGAAGGCAGCCTGCCCGAAAACGTCGACCCATCCAATTCCAAGCTGAAGGACCCGGAAGAGCGTAGCCGCATCGCCCGCGTCTTCGAACGCGGCCTGACCGTACCGACCGGCTACATCCTGCCGGTGCAGGCCTGGAACGCGCGCGCCTCTAGCACGCGCTGGGTCAGCGAAAAATGGAAGACCCGCCGCGGCAAGATCTTCCTCGTTCCCGGCGACAGCCCCGTCGGCTATCGCCTGCCCCTCGGCACCCTGCCCTATGTGCCGCCGGCGCGTTTCCCCTATATCCACCCCGCCGACCCGTCGATTCCGCGCAATCCGCTGCCCGAAGTCTTCGTGCCATCCGGCCGCGCCATGCCGGAAGCCTCCCGCCACAGCGACGACAGCAGCCAGAACCGCGTTGAGCAAACCGTCGGCGAGATCGGCGGCGCCGTGCGCACCGCAATCTCGGTCGAACCGCGCGACGGAAGGCTCTGCGTCTTCATGCCGCCGGTCGAGCGCATCGAGGACTATCTCGAACTGATCGCCGCCGCGGAGAATGCAGCGACCGAACTCGGCCTGCCCGTCCATATCGAAGGCTATTCGCCGCCGCAGGACGAGCGCATCAATGTCATCCGCGTCGCCCCCGATCCCGGCGTCATTGAGGTCAATATCCATCCCGCTTCCAACTGGCAGGATTGCGTCGACATTACGATGACGATCTACGAGGAAGCCCGCCAAAGCCGCCTCGGCACCGACAAGTTCATGATCGACGGGCGCCACACCGGTACCGGCGGGGGCAACCATGTGGTCGTTGGTGGCGCCAATCCGGGCGACAGCCCCTTCCTGCGCCGCCCTGACCTGTTGAAGAGCCTGGTACTGCACTGGCAGCGCCATCCCTCGCTCTCCTACATGTTCTCGGGCATGTTCATCGGCCCGACCAGCCAGGCGCCGCGCATCGACGAAGCCCGTCACGACAGCCTCTACGAACTGGAAATCGCGCTCGCCCAGGTCCCCGCGCCGGGTCGCGGCGCGCAACCCCTCCCTTGGCTGGTGGACAGGCTGTTCCGCAATCTGCTGACCGACGTCACTGGCAACACGCACCGCGCCGAGATCTGCATCGACAAGCTGTTTTCGCCGGATGGCCCAACCGGACGGCTCGGCCTCGTCGAATTCCGCGGTTTCGAAATGCCGCCGAACGCACGTATGTCGCTTGCCCAGCAACTGCTGGTCCGCGCGTTGATCGCCCGCTTCTGGCAGCACCCTGCGGACGGCAAGTTCGTGCGCTGGAGCACGTCGCTGCACGACCGCTTCATGCTGCCGCACTTCATCTGGGCCGATTTCCTCGACGTGCTCGGCGACCTCAAGCAGAATGGCTTCGACCTCAGCCCGGAATGGTTCAAGGCACAGCTTGAATTCCGCTTCCCCTTCTGTGGCGAGGTCGAATACGAAGGCTCTAAGCTCGAACTGCGGCAGGCGCTGGAACCCTGGCACGTCATGGGCGAGGAGGGCGCGATCGGCGGCACGGTCCGCTATGTCGACAGCTCCGTAGAGCGCCTGCAGGTCCGGCTGGAAACCAGCAATGCCTCCCGCTACACCGTGACCTGCAACGGCCGCACGGTTCCGTTGAGCTCGACCGGCACGGCGGGCGTCTCGGTCGCTGGCGTTCGCTTCAAGGCATGGCAGCCTGCGTCGGGATTGCACCCGGTTTTGCCGGTCAATACGCCGCTCACCTTCGACATTTATGATACATGGTCGAAGCGTTCGATCGGCGGCTGCATCTATCATGTTGCCCATCCGGGCGGGCGTAACTATGAGACCTTCCCGGTCAATGGTAACGAAGCGGAAGCGAGACGGCTGGCGCGATTCGAGCCGTGGGGGCATACGGCAGGCGCATTCATTCCGCGTGCCGAGACAGTTTCACCGGAATTCCCGCTGACGCTCGATCTTCGACGACCGGTGGGAATCTAAGCACTAGGGCGAAATGGGCAAGAAACCGACGGCAGAACTGAGGGAAGAGCCAGCGATCCGCACCGGAAACGATGCCGTGCTTGACTATACTCCTCTGCCCGGCGTCGCCGACGAGATGGTCGACACCAACGGCGCCATCCGCCCGGTCTGGCAGCGCTTCTTTTCGCATCTGAGCGGAATGCCCGAAAAGGAGCTGACCGAACGCTTCACCCGCGCCGACCGTTACCTGCGCGACGCCGGCGTTTTCTACCGAGCCTACGGCAGCACCGGAAGCGCCGAGCGCTCCTGGCCCCTCTCGCACGTTCCGGTCCTCATTGATGCGCGCGAATGGGAGGCGGTCTCGGCTGGGCTCGTCCAGCGCGCCGACCTGCTGGAAGCGATCGTTGCCGACGTCTACGGCCAAAATCGCCTTGTCGCGGAGGGCGTGCTGCCACCGGCCCTGATCGCTGCCAACCCCGAATACCAGCGTCCGCTTGTCGGCGTCACCCCGGCCGGCGGTCACTACCTGCATTTCTGCGCCTTCGAGATCGGCCGCGGTCCTGATGGAAACTGGTGGGTCCTCGCTGACCGTACGCAGGCGCCGTCTGGCGCCGGCTTTGCGCTTGAAAACCGCGTGGCGACGACCCGCGCCTTCTCCGATATATACGCTGAGACGCCGGTTCATCGCCTCGCCTCCTTCTTTGGCGCCTTCCGCGATGCGCTGCAGGGCAGGAAGCACAGCGGCGACGACCGCATCGCCGTGCTGACGCCGGGCCCCGCCAACGAAACCTATTACGAGCACGCCTATATCGCCCGCTATCTCGGCTTCATGCTGCTCGAGGGCGAAGACCTGGCTGTCGTCAACGGCAAGGTGATGGTCCGCACCGTGTCGGGCCTGAAGCCGATCACCGTGCTTTGGCGCCGCCTCGATTCGGCCTATTCGGATCCACTGGAACTGAACCAGAATTCACATATCGGCACGCCCGGCCTCGTCGAGGCTCTGCGCGCCGAAAGCGTGACCATCGTCAATGCACTCGGCAGCGGCATCATTGAAACACGCGCGCTGCTCGCCTTCATGCCGACCATCTGTCGTCGTCTGTTTGGCGAAGAGTTGAAGCTCCCCTCGATCGCCACCTGGTGGTGCGGCCAGAAGGGCGAACGCGAACATGTGGCGGCCAACATCGAAAAGATGGTGATCGGTCCGGCCTATTCGCGCGCACCGTTCTTCGATGACAGGGGCGAATCCGTGCTCGGCTCGACCTTGCGCGCCACGACCAAGGATTCGATCGGCGATTGGTTGAACTCCGACGGCGCCAAACTTGCCGGGCAGGAAGTCGTAACGCTATCGACGACCCCGGCCTGGATCGACGGCAAGCTGACGCCGCGGCCGATGTCGCTACGCGTCTTCGCCGCCCGCACGGCCAATGGCTGGCAGATCATGCCGGGCGGCTTTGCCCGCATCGGCGGCAGCGACGACGTTTCGGCCATCGCCATGCAATCGGGTGGTGCCGCCGCCGACGTCTGGATCGTCAGCGACAAGCCGGTGGAGCAGCACACATTGCTGCCAGCGGAAGGCAGCTTCACCCGCAACATGCCGGGCAGCCTGCCGAGCCGCGCGGCCGACAATCTCTTCTGGCTCGGCCGCTACATCGAGCGCGCCGAAGGGGCGCTGCGCATCCTGCGCGCCTGGCACGCCCGCTTTGCGGAAGCCGCCGATCCGAACCAGCCCCTGTTGGCCGACGTGACAGCCTATCTGGCCGCCGTCGATATCGACACCGAGGAAGCAGTCCCGGATACGCTAATGCGCAACATCGACAGCGCCGTCTATTCCGCCAGCAACATTCGCGACCGTTTCTCGCCGGATGGCTGGCTGGCGCTCACTGATCTCGCCAAGACGGCGCGACGGTTCCACGAGACGATTTCTCCCGGCGACGATGCAAGCCACGCGATGACGATTCTGCTGCGCAAGCTCGCGGGCTTCGCCGGTCTGGTGCACGAAAACATGTATCGCTTCACCGGCTGGCGTTTCCTCTCGCTCGGCCGCCATATCGAGCGCGGGCTGCACATGACACGGCTGCTCGGGCACATGTCGGGGCCGGACGCCCCTGATGGCGCGCTCGACATGCTGCTGGAGATCGGCGACAGCGTCATGACCCATCGCCGCCGCTACAACGTCAACACCGCTCGCCTCACGGTCACCGATCTGCTCGCGCTCGATCCGCTCAATCCACGCTCAATTCTTTTCCAGATGAACGAGATCCACCGCGAGGTGGAGCAGCTCCCGAACGCACTCGTCAACGGCCAGATGTCGCCCTTCTATCGCGAAGCGATGCGGTTGCACTCCGGCCTTGCCGTGATGACGCCGGAGACGATGAGCGTCGATGTCTACCGCCGCCTCGAACGCGAGCTGGAGCATCTGTCCGACCTCCTTGCCCACACATATCTCGGATGACCCAGGTGCTTTACGATCTCTCGCTGCACATGGGATACATCTACGACACGCCGGCCTCTGGCGCCCGCCACATCATGCGGCTGATGCCGCTGTCGCTGCCGAACCGGCAACGGCTGGTGGCCGGCTCGATCAAGGTTTCGCCGACGCCGGATGAACAGGCGCACTTCGTCGATTTCTTCGAGCACCCCGCGACTTCCTTCATGCTGCGCGCGCCGCATGAAAAGCTGGATATCCGCATGCATGCCCGCGTGCACGTGGAGAGCCATTCCATCGCAGCGGATTTTTCCCCCGTGCTCGCAAAGCTTCCGAATGAGGTCGCAGGCGTCTGGTCGCTGAAGCCCGACGCCCCGCATCATTTCCTCGGCAATAGCCCCCGCCTTTCGGACACACGCGCGATCTCGGACTATGCGAAGGCCTGCGCCGAACCGTCATGGACCGTGCTGCAGATCGCCACTGCGCTATGCGCGAAAATCCATCTGGATTTCACCTATGATGCCGAAGCGACGACCGTCGATACGACGCCGCTTGAAGCCTTCCAAATAAAGCGCGGCGTCTGCCAGGACTTCGTCCATGTCATGATCCTTGCTCTGCGTAGCCTCGGCATTCCCGCCGGATATGTCTCCGGATTCCTGCGCACCATTCCGCCGCCCGGCAAGGAACGGCTGGAGGGAGCGGACGCCATGCATGCGTGGGTCAGGGTCTGGTGCGGCGAAACGATCGGCTGGGTCGAACTGGATCCGACGAACAACATCCCGGCCGGCACCGACCACATCGTCGTTGCCTATGGCCGCGACTACGCCGACGTCGCCCCGGTCATCGGCGTGCTGAAGAGCTACGGCGGCCAACGCGCTGTCCAGGCCGTGGATGTCATTCCGTTGGGATAATTGAATAGCCGATAGAATTCAGATCTTTACCGTGGCGTTCATGGTGCCGCAAAAGGTCAAGGACCTCCTTGCCTCCTGCGGGACCACCCCGAGCAACGCCTATCAGCCCAATAGCATGGCTCAGCTGGTTGCGGACTTCGGCCATGGCCGCCAAGGCGACGAGCTCGCGACCCGCCTGACGAACTGGTAACAGCAAAGACCCCCAAACAACAAAAGCCGCCCCGGAACAAACCGGAGCGGCTTTTCGTTTGCCTGCAAAAACGCGCATATCAAATTCGGAAAACCGATTGAAATCAAGCTCT
Source organism: Rhizobium sp. 42MFCr.1 (assembly GCF_000377185.1). Lineage (NCBI taxonomy): Bacteria > Pseudomonadati > Pseudomonadota > Alphaproteobacteria > Hyphomicrobiales > Rhizobiaceae > Rhizobium > Rhizobium sp. 42MFCr.1. The sequence continues at coordinate 177,703 of NZ_KB897824.1, read as the reverse complement.
TTCCGCAGCGGAGCGCCAAGCCTCGGCAATTTTTTCGTTTGGGTAATTCCTTTGTTGCAAGTGCGTTGTAACGATGCATAAACTGCGTGTTTAGTGCGCGGCAAACCGATTGAAATTGGCATAACGTACTGAAACCAAACAGAATTGGCGAGGACTGACGATGAACACCGTTTCGAAGCCGACAATCCCCTCCCCCGCGCCGCGCAGCTCCAAGCCAGAAATTCTCGCCGAAGAAATCATCGAACGCCTGACCTACCGCATCGGCAAGGATGCGAAGGTCGCCAAGCCGCATGACTGGCTGACGGCGACCATCCTCGTCATACGCGACCGCATCATCGACAAGTGGATGGAGTCGACCCGCAAGGTCTACGCAACAGGCGACAAGCGCGTTTACTACCTCTCCCTCGAATTCCTCATCGGCCGCCTGATGCGCGACGCCGTCTCGAACCTCGGCCTCATGGAACAGGTTCGCGACGCGCTCGCCTCGCTCGGCGTCGATGTCTCTGTCATCGCCGGCCTCGAGCCTGACGCCGCTCTTGGCAACGGCGGCCTTGGCCGTCTCGCCGCCTGCTTCATGGAAAGCATGGCGACCGTCGATGTCCCGGCCTATGGCTACGGTATCCGTTACGTCCACGGTCTTTTCCGGCAGCAGCTTGCCGATGGCTGGCAGGTGGAGTTGCCGGAAAGCTGGCTGGCGCACGGCAATCCTTGGGAATTCGAGCGTCGCGAGAGCGCTTACGAAATCGGCTTCGGCGGCACCGTCGACGTGGTCAATAGCCCCGAGGGCGAGCCGCGCTATGTGTGGAAACCCGCCGAGCGTGTCATCGCCGCCGCCTTCGACACTCCGGTGGTCGGCTGGCGCGGCAAGCGCGTCAACACGCTGCGCCTCTGGTCCGCGCAGCCGATCGACCCGATCCTGCTCGACGCCTTCAACGCCGGCGACCATATCGGCGCGCTGCGTGAGAGCAACAAGGCCGAAAGCCTGACGCGCGTTCTATATCCCGCCGACGCGACGCCGGCCGGCCAGGAACTGCGCCTGCGCCAGGAATTCTTCTTCTCCTCCGCTTCGCTGCAGGACATCCTGCGCCGTCACCTGCAGCAGTATGACGATTTCACCTCGCTGCCCGACAAGGTGGCGGTCCAACTGAACGACACGCATCCGGCGGTCTCGGTCGCGGAACTGATGCGCCTGCTGTGCGACGTGCATGGTCTCGACTTCGACCAGGCTTGGGACATCACCCGCGGCACGATCGCCTACACCAATCACACCCTCCTGCCGGAAGCGCTGGAAAGCTGGCCGATCCCACTGTTCGAGCGCCTGCTGCCGAGGCATATGCAGATCATCTACGCGATCAACGCCAAGGTGCTGCTGGAGGCGCGCAAGACCAAGACCTTCTCCGAAACGGAAATCCGCTCGATTTCCCTGATCGAGGAAAGCGGCGAGCGCCGTGTACGCATGGGCAATCTCGCCTTCGTCGGCGCTCATTCGATCAACGGCGTTTCGGCTCTGCACACCGACCTGATGAAGGTCACCGTCTTTGCCGACCTGCATAAGCTCTATCCCGACCGCATCAACAACAAGACCAACGGCATCACGCCGCGCCGCTGGCTGCAGCAGTGCAATCCCGGCCTGACCTCGCTGATCCGCGAAACGATCGGCGACGACTTCCTCGATGACGCCGAAAAGCTGAAGCCGCTCGACAAGTTCGCGAATGATGCAAGCTTCCAGGAGAAGTTCGCGGCGGTGAAGCGCGCCAACAAGGTGGCCTTGTCCAATCTCGTCGCCAGCCGCATGGGCATCAAACTCGATCCGTCGGCTATGTTCGATATCCAGATCAAGCGCATCCACGAGTACAAGCGGCAGCTGCTCAACATTATCGAAGCAGTCGCGCTCTACGACCAGATCCGCTCACATCCAGAATTGGACTGGGTGCCGCGCGTCAAGCTCTTCGCCGGCAAGGCGGCGCCGAGCTACCATAACGCCAAGCTGATCATCAAACTGATCAACGACGTCGCCCGCACGATCAACAACGACCCGGCCGTCCGCGGCCTGCTGAAGGTCGTGTTCGTGCCGAACTACAACGTTTCCCTTGCCGAGGTCATGGTGCCGGCCGCCGATCTGTCTGAGCAGATCTCGACTGCTGGGATGGAAGCATCGGGCACCGGCAACATGAAGTTCGCGCTGAACGGCGCGCTGACGATCGGGACACTCGACGGCGCCAATGTCGAGATGCGCGACCATGTCGGCGAGGACAACATCATCATTTTCGGCCTGCGTGCCGACGAAGTCGCCGCCGCCCGTGCAGATGGCCACAATCCCCGCGCCATCATCGAAGCGTCGCGTGAACTGTCTCAGGCACTCCAGGCCATCAGTTCCGGCGTCTTCTCGCACGACGATCGAAGCCGATACGCGGCGCTGATCGAAGGCATTTACGCGCATGACTGGTTCATGGTGGCGGCCGATTTCGATGCCTATGCGCAGGCGCAGCGCGATATCGACCAGCTCTGGACCGATCCGTCGGCGTGGAACAAGAAAGCGATCTGCAACACGGCTCGGATGGGCTGGTTCTCATCCGACCGCACGATACGGCAATATGCCAAGGAAATCTGGAGAGCCGGATGAAAGCGCCGAAAGCCACCCCTGAAGTCAGACTTCCCTGGGAGATTTCGGCAGACGAGATAGCGGCAATCCTCGCAGGGTCGCATTCCAATCCCTTCGCCGTTCTCGGCGTTCACAAATCGGGAAACGCCTACGTCACCCGCTGCTTCATTCCGGGCGCCGAAGAGGTGACCGCGATGGCGCTCGATGGCAGCGTCATCGGCGAATTGAAGCAGCAGCATTCTGACGGCTTTTTCGCCGGCGAGGTTTCGGTGACGAAGCAGCAGCCGGTGCGCTATCGCGCGCGACGCGGCGATGCCGAATGGGCGGTGACCGACCCTTACAGCTTCGGACCCGTCCTCGGCCCGATGGATGACTATTACGTGCGGGAAGGTTCCCATCTGCGCCTCTTCGACAAGATGGGCGCACACTGGATCAAGCACGAGGGCGCGCAGGGGATCCATTTCGCCGTCTGGGCGCCGAATGCTCAGCGTGTCTCGGTTGTCGGTGACTTCAATGGCTGGGATGGTCGCCGCCATGTAATGCGCTTCCGCTCCAGCGCCGGTATCTGGGAGATCTTCGCTCCTGACGTTCCGACCGGTGTCGCCTACAAATTCGAAATCCGCGGCCACGACGGTGTGCTGTTGCCGCTAAAGGCCGACCCTTTCGCCCGACGCAGCGAACTACGCCCACAGACGGCCTCGGTCGCGGCATCCGAGCTGCTGCAGGAATGGGACGACGCAGCGCATCTGAAGCACTGGAGCGAAACCGACAAGCGTCGTCAGCCGATCTCGATCTACGAGGTTCATGCCGGCTCCTGGCAGCGGCGCGACGATGGCTCGTTCCTCTCCTGGGACGAGCTTGCCGCCCGTCTAATCCCCTACTGCGTCGACATGGGCTTCACCCATATCGAGTTCCTGCCGATTACCGAGCATCCCTATGATCCATCCTGGGGCTACCAGACGACCGGGCTCTATGCGCCGACCGCCCGCTTCGGCGAGCCGGAGGGTTTCGCCCGCTTCGTCAACGGCTGCCACAAGGTCGGCATCGGCGTCATCCTCGATTGGGTGCCAGCCCATTTCCCGACCGACGAACACGGTCTCGGCTGGTTCGACGGCACGGCGCTCTACGAGCATGCCGACCCGCGCCAGGGCTTCCACCCCGACTGGAATACGGCAATCTACAATTTCGGCCGCACCGAAGTCGTTTCCTATTTGGTCAACAACGCGCTTTACTGGGCCGAGAAGTTCCATCTCGATGGTCTGCGCGTCGATGCCGTGGCCTCGATGCTCTACCTCGACTATTCCCGCAAGCACGGCGAATGGATCCCGAACGAGTACGGCGGCAATGAGAACCTGGAGGCTGTGCGCTTCCTGCAGAACATGAACACCCGTATCTACGCCGAGCATCCAGGCGTCATGACCATCGCCGAAGAATCGACCTCCTGGCCGAAGGTGTCGCAGGCGGTGCATGAAGGCGGCCTCGGCTTCGGCTTCAAGTGGAACATGGGCTTCATGCACGACACACTGAGCTACATGAGCCGTGAGCCGATCCACAGAAAGCATCATCACAACGAGCTGACCTTCGGCCTGCTCTACGCCTATTCGGAAAACTTCGTGCTGCCGCTCTCCCATGACGAGGTGGTGCACGGAAAGGGCTCGCTGATCGCCAAGATGCCCGGCGACGACTGGCAGAAATTTGCGAATCTGCGGGCCTATTACGCATTCATGTGGGGCTATCCGGGCAAGAAGCTGCTCTTCATGGGTCAGGAATTCGCGCAGTGGAGCGAGTGGAACGAGGCAACCTCGCTCGACTGGAACCTGCTGCAGTACCGCATGCACGAGGGCATGCGCCGGCTGGTGCGCGACCTCAACTTCACCTACCGCAGCAAGCCGGCCCTGCACGCCCGCGACTGCGAGGGCGATGGCTTCGAATGGCTGATCGCCGACGACCACGAGAACTCCGTTTTTGCCTGGCTGCGCAAGGCGCCAGGAGAGAAGCCGGTCGCCGTCATCTGCAATCTGACGCCTGTCTATCGCGAGAACTATTCCGTGCGCCTGCCGACCGAGGGGCGCTGGCGCGAGATACTGAATACCGATGCCGACATCTATGGCGGCAGCGGCAAGGGCAATGGTGGCCGCGTGCAGGCCGTCAACGCAGGTGGCGCCATCGCCGCATCGATCACCTTGCCGCCTCTGGCGACGATCATGCTTGAACCCGAGAACTGACGACTGGTGGGAGGATAAAAATGGTAGAAAAACGTGTTCAGCCACTTGCCCGCGACGCAATGGCCTATGTTCTCGCGGGTGGTCGGGGAAGCCGCCTGAAGGAACTCACCGATCGCCGCGCCAAGCCGGCGGTCTATTTCGGCGGCAAGACCCGCATCATCGACTTTGCGCTGTCGAACGCGCTGAACTCGGGCATCCGCCGCATCGGCGTCGCCACCCAGTACAAGGCGCACTCGCTGATCCGCCATATGCAGCGCGGCTGGAACTTCTTCCGCCCCGAGCGGAACGAGAGCTTCGACATTCTGCCAGCCTCCCAGCGCGTCTCGGAGACGCAGTGGTATGAAGGCACCGCCGATGCGGTCTACCAGAACATCGACATCATCGAGGACTATGGCGTCGAATACATGGTCATCCTCGCCGGCGACCATGTCTACAAGATGGACTACGAATACATGCTGCAGCAGCATGTCGATTCCGGCGCCGACGTCACGATCGGCTGCCTGGAAGTCCCGCGCATGGAAGCCGTCGGCTTCGGCGTCATGCACGTCGACACGACCGACCGGATCATCGACTTCGTCGAGAAGCCCGCCGATCCGCCGGGCATTCCCGACAAGCCGGAATTCGCGCTTGCCTCGATGGGCATCTACGTGTTCCACACGAAATTCCTGATCGACGCACTGCGCCGCGACGCCGCTGACCCGAACTCCAGCAAGGATTTCGGCAAGGACATCATCCCTTACATCGTCAAGAACGGTAAGGCCGTCGCCCATCGTTTCGCCAACTCTTGCGTCCGGTCGGATTTCGAGCACGAGCCCTACTGGCGCGATGTTGGAACGATCGACGCCTATTGGCAGGCCAACATCGACCTGACCGCGATCGTTCCGGAACTGGATATCTACGACAAGTCCTGGCCGATCTGGACCTATGCAGAAATCTCGCCCCCGGCGAAGTTCGTCCATGACGACGAAGACCGCCGCGGCTCCGCCACATCCTCCGTCGTCGCGGGCGACTGCATCATTTCCGGCGCAACGCTGAACAAGAGCCTCCTCTTCACCGGCGTTCGCGCCAATTCCTACTCCAAGCTTGAAGGTGCCGTCGTTCTCCCGAGCGTCAAGATCGGAAGGCACGCCCAACTCAGAAACGTCGTGATCGACCACGGAGTCGTCATTCCTGAAGGCCTCATCGTCGGCGAGGATCCGGTTCTAGATGCCAAGCGTTTCCGCCGCAGCGAGGGCGGCATTTGCCTCATTACCCAACCGATGATCGACAAGCTGGGCCTGTAAGCCATGAAAGTTCTTTCGGTTTCGTCCGAAGTCTTCCCGCTCGTCAAGACAGGGGGCCTCGCCGATGTGGCGGGTGCCCTGCCGATCGCCCTTGAGCGTTTCGGCATCGAAACCAAGACCCTCATGCCGGGCTATCCGGCCGTCATGAGGGCTATCCGCAATCCTGTGGTCCGACTCCAATTCGACGATCTGCTCGGCGAACCGGCAACCGTGCTCGAAGTCAAGCACGACGGGCTCGATATCCTCGTGCTCGACGCCCCCGCCTATTACGACCGGTCGGGCGGCCCCTATCTCGACGCCACCGGCAAGGATTACCCCGACAATTGGCGCCGTTTCGCGGCTCTGTCCCTGGCCGGCGCCGAGATTGCCGCGGGGTTGATGCTGGACTGGCGGCCGGACCTCGTGCATACGCATGACTGGCAGTCGGCGATGACCTCGGTCTACATGCGCTACAATCCGACGCCGGAATTGCCGAGCGTCCTGACCATCCACAACATTGCTTTCCAGGGGCAGTTCGGCGCCGATATCTTTCCGGGTCTTCGTCTGCCGCCGCACGCCTTCGCAACGGAAAGCATCGAATATTACGGCAATATCGGCTTCCTGAAGGGCGGCCTGCAGACTGCACACGCCATCACCACTGTCAGCCCCTCTTATGCCGGCGAGATCCTGACCACCGAGTTCGGCATGGGCCTCCAGGGTGTCATCGCAAGCCGAATCGATTCACTGCACGGCATCGTCAACGGCATTGATACCGACGTCTGGAACCCCTCGACCGACCCGGTTGTCCACACGCATTACAACAGCAGCATGCTGAAGAGCCGCGTCGAAAACCGCAGCTCGATCGCTGAGTTCTTCGGACTTCACCACGACAACGCGCCGATCTTCTGCATCATCAGCCGCCTGACCTGGCAGAAGGGCATGGATGTCATCGCCGCCACCGCCGACCAGATCGTCGACATGGGCGGCAAGCTGGCCATTCTGGGTTCCGGAGACGCGGCGCTCGAAGGGGCGCTGCTTGCCGCCGCCGCCCGTCACCCCGGGCGGATCGGCGTTTCCATCGGCTACAACGAGCCGATGTCCCATCTCATGCAGGCCGGTTGCGACGCCATCATCATCCCGTCCAGATTCGAGCCCTGCGGCCTGACGCAGCTTTACGGATTGCGCTATGGATGCGTGCCGATCGTTGCCCGCACCGGCGGGTTGAACGACACCGTTATTGACGCCAACCATGCCGCGCTTGCGGCGAAAGCGGCAACCGGGATACAATTCTCGCCTGTAACTCCATCCGGTCTGTTGCAGGCGGTCCGCCGCGCGCTACATCTCTACGCCGATCAAAAAGTCTGGACCCAATTGCAAAAGCAGGGCATGAAATCGGATGTTTCGTGGGAGAAGAGCGCCGAGCGCTATGCCGCCCTCTATTCAAGCCTCGCCCCTAAAGGCAAGTGAGAGAAAATGATAAAATCCGTACCCACTACGCCCTACCAGGATCAGAAGCCCGGTACCTCCGGCCTGCGAAAGAAGGTTCCGGTATTCCAGCAGCCGAACTATGCCGAGAACTTCATCCAGTCGATCTTCGATTCGCTGGAAGGCTTTCATGGCAAGTGCCTCGTCATCGGCGGCGACGGACGCTACTACAACCGGGAAGTCATTCAGAAGGCGATCAAGATGGCCGCCGCCAATGGCTTCGGCAAGGTGATCGTCGGCAAGGGCGGCATCCTGTCGACCCCGGCAGCCTCCCACATCATTCGCAAATACAAGGCCTTCGGCGGCATCATCCTTTCGGCCAGCCACAATCCCGGCGGTCCAACCGAAGATTTCGGCATCAAGTACAATATCAACAATGGCGGCCCCGCGCCGGAGAAGATCACCGACGCGATCTATGCGCGCACGAAGGTGATCGACACCTACAAGATCGCCGATTTCGCGGACGTCAACCTCGACCGCATCGGCAAGGACGAACTGCCGGGCGGCATGATCCTCTCGGTGCTCGATTCGGTGGAAGACTACACGGCTCTGATGGAAGAGCTGTTCGACTTCCCCGCGATCCGCAACCTCATCAGCCTCGGATTCCGCATCGCTTTTGACGCAATGAGCGCCGTCACCGGCCCATATGCCAAGGAAATCTTCGAAAACCGTCTCGGCGCGCCGTCCGGTTCGGTCCGCAATTTCATGCCGCTGCCCGACTTCGGCGGCCACCATCCGGACCCGAACCCGGTTCACTGCAAGGAACTCTACGACGAGATGATGAGTGATGATGCGCCCGACTTCGGCGCGGCATCCGACGGCGACGGCGACCGCAACCTCATCATCGGCCGCGGCATCTTCGTCACACCCTCCGATAGCCTCGCGATCCTTGCCGCCAACGCCCACCTCGCGCCCGGCTATTCCGGTGGTCTCGCCGGCATCGCCCGCTCCATGCCGACCTCAGGTGCGGCCGATCGCGTCGCCGAGCGCCGCGGTATCGGCATGTACGAGACGCCGACCGGCTGGAAGTTCTTCGGCAACCTGCTCGACGCCGGCATGGCGACGATCTGCGGCGAGGAAAGCGCCGGCACCGGCTCCAACCACGTGCGCGAGAAGGACGGCCTCTGGGCGGTTCTGCTGTGGCTGAACATCCTTGCCGTTCGCGGCGAAAGCGTTCAGGACATCGTCACCCAGCACTGGCAGACCTACGGCCGCAACTACTATTCGCGCCACGACTATGAAGGCGTCGATACTGACGCGGCGAACGGCCTGATCGCAAACCTGCGCAGCCAGCTTGCGTCGCTGCCGGGCCAGAGCTTCGGCCCGCTGAAGGTCGAGAAGGCCGACGACTTTGCCTATCACGACCCGGTCGACAAGTCGGTCAGCGAGCATCAGGGCATTCGCGTCCTGTTCGAAGGCGGTTCGCGCGTGGTCTTCCGTCTCTCCGGTACCGGCACATCCGGCGCCACGCTGCGTGTCTATCTCGAGCGGTACGAGGCGGATTCGACCCGCCACAACATCGAGACGCAGGAAGCGCTCGCCGATCTTATTGCTGCCGCCGAGACCATCGCGGGCATTCGCAGCCGCACGGGCCGCGACGCTCCTTCCGTGATCACCTGACCGAACGGCATGGCGGCGGGTAGACCCGGGCAAGGCGGAGCAACCATCCTCGAGACCGGCGTTGATTTCGCCGTCTGGTCGCGCAAGTCAGGACAGATCGAACTGTGTCTGTTCGGCGACGACGACAAGGAACTGGCCCGCCTGCCGATGAAACGCGGCGATGACGATGTTTATCGCCTTTTCGTCGACGGCTTGAAGGAAGGTGCGCGCTACGGCTACCGCGCCGGCGGCGTCTATGCGCCCGACGACGGCCTCTGGTTCGACCCGTCGAAGCTGCTGGTCGATCCCTACGCCAAGGAACTCGATCGCCCCTTCCACTACGATCCCCTACTCGGCACCTTCGGCGCCGAGACGCAGCACCTCGTGCCGAAGGCGATCGTCACCCGCGATGTCCCCGTGAAGCCGGGAAAGCCGCTCTTCAAGCCGGGTGGCTTCATCTACGAGGTTGCCGTCCGACCGTTCACCATGCTGCATCCGGATGTTCCCCAAGCGCAGCGCGGCACCGTCGCGGCTTTGGCACATCCTTCAGTGATCGCGCATCTGAAGCGCATCGGCGTGGATGCGGTCGAGTTGATGCCGATCACCGCCTGGATCGACGAGCGCCACCTGCCGCCGCTCGGCCTCAGAAACGGCTGGGGCTATAATCCCGTCGCCTTCATGGCGCTCGACCCGCGGCTCGTGCCCGGCGGCACGGCGGAGCTCCGCGACACCGTGGCGAAGCTCCACGCCGAAGGCATTGGTGTCGTCCTCGACCTCGTCTTCAACCACACCGGCGAAAGCGACCGCTTTGGCACGACGCTGTCGCTGCGCGGCCTCGACAACCTCTCCTTCTATCGGCATCTGACCGACCGGCCAGGCGAATTGGTCAACGATACCGGAACGGGCAACACCGTCGCCTGTGATAACCCCTATGTCAGGCAACTGATCATCGACAGCCTCCGCCACTTCGTGCTCGGCGCGGGCGTTGACGGTTTCCGCTTCGACCTTGCCCCCGTTCTTGGCCGAACCGCTGGTGGCTTCGAGGCCAACAGCGAAACGTTGATGGCAATGCTCGCCGATGACGTCTTGTCGGACCGCGTAATGATCGCCGAGCCTTGGGACATCGGTCCTGGCGGCTACCAGCTCGGTAACTTCCCAGCCCCCTTCCTCGAGTGGAACGACCGCGTACGTGATGACGTCAGGTGCTATTGGCGCGGCGACGATCACAAGACCGGACCGCTCGCAACTGCGCTGGCCGGCTCCTCGGACATATTTTCCCGCAACGGTGCGACCGGGACGCGCAGCGTCAACTTTCTTGCCGCCCATGACGGCTTCACGCTCCGCGATCTCGTCTCCTATAGCGGCAAGCACAACGAGGCGAACGGCGAGCAGAACCGCGACGGCCACAACGAGAACCACTCCTGGAACAACGGTGCCGAGGGCGAAACGCACTACCCCGATATCATTCGCAGACGCCGCGATGACCTGAAGGCGCTGCTCTCCACGCTCTTTGCTACGCGCGGCAGCATCATGCTGACGGCTGGCGACGAAGCAGGCCGCACCCAGCGCGGCAACAACAATGCCTACTGCCAGGACAATGAGATCACCTGGATGGACTGGGCGGCGCTCGACGATGAGCTCATCGCCCATACCGCTTTGATCTCAAGCCTGCGCAAGCGCTTCTCCGTGTTCTCGGAAACGGGTTTCTTCGATGGCCATGGCGACGTCGAATGGATATCGCCTTCGGGCCAGCCGATGAGCGTGCAGGAGTGGGAGACCCCGAACTTTTCCACGCTTGGAATGGTGCTGTCGACGCGCGATGGGCAGGGCGGAAAGCCCGCACGGCTGGCCGTGCTTTTCAATCGCTCGGGCGGCGAGGAAATTTTTGCATTGCCCGGGCCGTCCTCATGGCGGCTGCTCGCCCCCAATGGTCAGCAAAAATCCGCGACATCGGCCATCGTGCCGCGCCGCTCGGTCGCTTTCTATCTCGGAAGTTAACCGGCCAGGCCCCTGCCTGCAATTCCTTGTCGCAATTGTCACAATCCCATTGTAAGGCTTGCGCAGCCGCTTTCTCATGAGGAATCAATGGTCAAGGAAATTTCGCTCGCGGATGTGCGCGGGCTCATCGGCACTGAAACCGGCCTCTCGGACTGGATTGTCGTCGATCAGGCAATGATCGATGCCTTTGCGCATGCAACCGACGATCATCAGTTCATCCACGTCGACCCAGAGCGCGCCGCAACGAGCCCATTCGGCGGCACCATCGCCCACGGATTCCTCACCCTCTCGCTGCTTTCAGCGATGAACTACAACAGCCTGCCCAAAGTCCGTGAGCAGACGATGGGCATCAACTACGGCTTCGAGAACGTCCGCTTCCTCTCGCCCGTCAAATCGGGGGCACGCATCCGCGGCCACTTTATCCTTGCCGAAGCCCGCTTTCGCGGCGCCGGCATGTTGATGACGACCTACGACGTCTCGATCGAGATCGAGAACGAGAAGAAGCCGGCGCTCACCGCGCGGTGGATCACCATCATCCAATTCGACCCAAAAGACCGGCCCGAAGACGCCTAGTGCGCTTCGAAATCGATGACGTGCCGGATCACCTCCCCGGCATGCAGCCGGTCGAAGGCTTCGTTGATCCCCTCCAGCGGACCTCTTGAAGACAACAAGCGATCCACCGGCAGCTTTCCACGCCTGAAGAGCCCGACAAAGCGCGGAATATCCCGGCTCGGCACGCAGCTGCCGAGATAGCTCCCGAGCACGCGCCGCTCCTCGGCGACCAGGCTGACTGCGGGGATTGCGAACTGACTGGATGGATTAGCCAACCCTGCGGTAACCGTCGTTCCGCCGCGCCGCGTGATGCGGTAGGCGAGATCAAAGGCCTTGACGGCTCCGGCCATCTCGAGCGCGTGGTCGACGCCGCCCTTTGTCGCCTCGCGGATTTGCTCCACAACGTCAGGGTTACTGGCGCGAAAGACGTCTGTCGCCCCAAGCGAACGCGCGATCTCGAGCTTGTCAGGAGCAAGGTCTACCGCGACAACGCGTTCGGCCCCGGCCGCCACGGCGCCAAGCACAGCGGCCAAGCCGACACCACCCAAACCGACAACAGCGACTGTCTGCCCCGGCTGCACATGACAGGTATTCACCACGGCGCCAACGCCCGTCAGCACGGCGCAGCCAAACAGCGCGGCGTGAGCGAACGGGATATCGCGGTCAATGCGAATCGCCGAATGGCGCGAGACCACGGCATGGGTGGCAAAGCCCGAGACGCCGAGATGATGATGGATCGGCACCTCATCGCAGCTCAGTCGCCACTCGCCCGACAGCAGCGTGCCCTTTCCGTTGGCATCGGCGCCGGGAATGCACAGCGCCGGGCGTCCCTCGGCGCAGGGCAGACAATGGCCGCAGCTCGGCATGAAACTCATCACCACATGATCGCCGGGCGTCAGGTCATGGACATCGGGCCCGACCGCTTCCACGGTGCCGGCCGCCTCATGTCCAATCGCCATCGGCACCGGACGCGGCCTGTCGCCGTTGATGACGGAGAGATCGGAATGGCAGAGCCCGGCCGCGCCAATTCGAACAAGGATCTCGTCCCGCCCCGGCGGCGCGAGCTCGAGTTCTTCGATCGTGAGCGGCCGGCTCACCGCAAATGGCGGCGCGACCGGCGATCGGCGCAAAACCGCGGCACGTATTTTCATGAACTCCTCCCGCGAACGGTTCCGGCAGACTAACCGCTCGCAAAAGCCAACCGCAACAGGACTTTAGGCTGCGGCGATTGCGCTATGGTGCACCGTTGATTTCAACGATGTTGCGATCAGGATCGAGCAGGTAGGCCTGCGGAAAACCGGCCGGCCCGGTACGCCTCACACGCAGCCGCCGGGGATCTCCCTCGGGCGCATCCTCGCGAAAACCCTTTGCGATCAGTCCCCGGATACATCCCTCGAAGTCATCGGTATGGAAGGCGAAATGTCCGTCGGCGGTATCGATGGTCGCCACCCGCCGGAACGTCCCAACCGGATTGACGATGATGTGGACCTGCAGCGCTCCGCAGGCAAACCAGGCTCCGTCGGTACTGAAAGGAGGCCTCTCGATCCGCTCGAGACCGAAGATATCGCGATAGAAGGCAACCGATCGGTCGAGATCCGTCGTGACGATGGAAACGTGATGCAGCATCATTGAGGACACCCCGCAACGTTGCGGCTACGCTCCGACAAAGCCGCACGCGATGGCGAATGATGGCATGAATGACACCGGTCTTGCAACTTGAAGCCGAATGGGGACGGCACAAGAGCACCGTCCCCCAATCGGGAATTCCAGTTCCGTGGCGCTTAATGCGCGGCGTCTTCGGCACCCTCGGCCAGCAGGCCGAATACGAAATCGGCGAACGAACGCCAGCACTCGACACGGAACGTATCGTCCTCGGTGCGGAAGAGCACGATCTCGGCCTTGCCGAAAATCGTGCGCGAGCAGGCGCCGACCGGGAAGGCATCAAGCGACAGATCCTGCGGGCAACCCGCGGAGATCGTCGCCTCGGCCCCGGGACCGGAGACGATGATCGCGACGTTGCGGTGCGAGACATCAGTTGCCGAATGCAGCACGTCCGCCTTCGTGAGCGCGCCCATCAGGTCTGCACCGGACTCATCGATAACGAGCCATTCATCCGGCCCGAGCCAGAGGGCGGCACGGCCACCCTTGCGGCCGGAGGTCTTCGGCGAAGACGGAACCGTGACCCCAAGAGCGGAGGACAGAGCCTTGAGGGATCCGGCGGGCGCACGGAGCGCGATGCGGGTGGCGGCCGGCGCTGCCGTCAGCCGTACCGTCGCCGAGCCGCCATGACGACCTGAGAGCACCGACTTGCGAACTGCCGTATCAGCCATTGATGCGGCCTCCTTCCTTGTCAAAGAACACCATGTCAGTCACCTCGACGGCGATCGTCTTGTCGGGCATAGGCACATAAAGTGTCTCGCCCATCCGCTTGCGGCCATCGGCGACCAGCGCGAAGGCGATCGACCTGCCGAGATTTTCCGACCAGTAGGACGAGGTCACATGGCCAAGCATCGTCATCGGCTTCGGCTCGTTCGGATTGGCGACGATCTGCGCGCCTTCTTCCAGCACCAGCTTCGGATCCTTGGTGACGAGGCCGACCAACTGCTTGCGGCCTGCCTTCACCAGATCCGGGCGCTTCAGCCCACGAATGCCGACGAAGTCAGTCTTCTTCTTCGAGACCGCCCAGGAAAGACCAGCATCGTCAGGCGTGACGGTGCCATCCGTGTCCTGGCCGACGATGATGTAACCCTTCTCGGCGCGAAGAACGTGCATCGTCTCGGTGCCGTAGACGCAGGCGCCGAGCGGCTCTGCATTGGCCCACACGGCTTCCAGAACGGACTGGCCATAGTCGGCCGGCACGTTGATTTCGAAGCCGGTTTCACCGGTGAACGACACGCGGAACAGCCGCGCCGGCACGCCCATGACCGTGCACTCGGCAACGCTCATATGCGGGAAGGCCTCGTTGGAGATATCGATGCCTTCGACCAGCGGGGCGATGATCTCGCGCGCCTTCGGACCCTGTACAGCGATGACGGCCCACTGTTCCGTCACCGAGGTCAGCCACACCTTCAGATGCGGGAACTCTGTCTGCAGATAGTCTTCCATGTGGTGGAGAACGCGCGGCGCGCCGCCCGTCGTCGTCGTCACGTGGAAGCGATCGTCGGCCAGACGCCCGACAACGCCGTCGTCATAAACGAACCCGTCCTCGCGCGTCATGATGCCGTAGCGGCACTTGCCTGGCTTCAGCGTGTCCCAGGCGTTGGTGTACATGAGGTTCATGAAATCGGCGGCATCGGGGCCGACGATCTCGATCTTGCCGAGCGTCGAGGCATCGAACACACCGGCGACATCGCGCGCCGTCTTGCATTCGCGGGCGACCGCCTGGTGCATCGTCTCGCCGGCGCGCGGATAGAACCACGCACGCTTCCAGTTGCCGACATCCTCGAACACCGCGCCATGGGCCTCTTCCCACTGGTGCAGCGGCGTCTTGCGCGCCGGATCGAACAGATCGCCGCGCGAATGCGCGATCAGCGTGCCGTAGGTGACAGGCGTGTACGGCGCGCGGAAGGTGGTGAGACCGACCTGCGGGATTTCCTTGCCCAGCATCTCGGCGGCGATCGCCAGGCCGTGCATGTTGGAGAGCTTGCCCTGGTCGGAGGCCATGCCGTTCGTCGTGAAGCGCTTGATATGCTCGATCGAGTGCATCCCCTCGCGCACGGCAAGGCGAATGTCCTTGGCGCAGACGTCGTGCTGGAAATCGATGAACGCCTTGGCGCTGGTCTCGGGACCTGCGCCTTCAGCAGCGCCAATCATGCCGCCCGTCCACTGATGGGCTTGCTCAGCCGTGATGCTGATCTTGCCGCCGGAGGGCTTCCCAACTGCCTGCGCCATCAGCTCGCCGGCCGCCAGCGATTCCTCGATCGTCTGCTGCAGATCGTCCGTGCCGTTGCAGGCGCCGACAGAAAGGCAATCCTGCGCGTACGTGCCGGGCAGGAAGCGCTGCGTCTCGGGCTCGAACGCCACCTTGCCGCGCGACTGCGAGAACAGGTGCACCGAAGGCGTCCAACCGGCCGAGACCAGCAGCGCGTCGACCGCGATCTTGCGCGGCGAGCCGCCGCCATTGCGGGCAACGGTCATCGACGAGATGCGGAGCTTGCCTGACGTATTGACCACGGACTGACCGGTGAGAACATCGATGCCGAGCGAACGGGCTTCCGCCAGAACGGCCGCACCCGGCGTCTGCCTGCAATCGACGATCGCGGCGATCTCGACGCCTGATCGTTTCAGGTCGAAGGCGGCCTCATAGGCCGAGTCGTGCGCCGTATAAACGCCGACCTTCTGGCCGACGGCGACGCCATACTGGTTGAGATACATGCGCGCAGCCGATGCCAGCATGATGCCCGGACGATCGTTGTTCGGGAACACCATGTGGCGCTCGATCGCGCCGTTGGCGAGGATGACGCGCTTGGCGCGCAGCTGCCACAGACGCTCGCGCGGCAGGTGGCGGCCAGGGTTCGCGACATGGTCGGTCACGCGCTCGGCGAGACCGACGAAATTGTGGTTGTAGTAACCGAAAGCAGTGGTGCGGGTCAGAACCTGCACATTGTCCATTGCCTTCAGCGTGGCGACCGTCTTCTGCGCCCACTCATAACCGGAAAGGCCGTCGATCTTGACGCCGCTGTCGTAGCGCAGCGCGCCGCCGACATCCGCCTGCTCGTCGCAGAGGATCACCTTGGCACCGGATTGCGCCGCCGCCAGTGCCGCCGAAAGACCGGCGATCCCGGCACCGACGACGAGCACGTCGCAATGCGCATAACGGCCGGCATAGTGATCGGGATCGGCTTCCTTCGGCGCAACGCCGAGGCCCGCCGCACGACGGATCATCGGCTCGTAGAGGTGCTTCCAGGCCGCCTTCGGCCACATGAATGTCTTGTAGTAGAAGCCCGCCGCGAAAAACGGGGACATCAGATTGTTGATGCCACCGATATCGAAGGAGAGCGATGGGAAACGGTTCTGCGATTCGACGATCATACCGTCGAAGACTTCCTGCACGGTGGCACGCACGTTCGGCTGTTTGCGGGCGCTGTCGCGCGCAACGTCGATCAGCGCATTCGGCTCCTCGGCGCCGGCCGAAAGGATGCCCCGCGGACGGTGATACTTGAACGAGCGGCCGACCAGATGGATGTTGTTGGCGATCAGCGCCGAGGCGACGGTATCGCCTTCGAGCGCCGTGTAGCTCTTGCCATCGAAGGTGAAGCGCGCGGTTCTGGCCGGCGTCAGGCGACCCTTGCCTGCAATACGGTTCGTGCCGCTCATTGTGCCTCTCCTTCGAGCTGTTCGTAGGTCTCGACGGGAGCATGCGGAACGGCTGCTTCGCCGATCGTGGGCTTCGGCTCGCCTGCCTTGTAGGTCTTGATGAACTTGTCGCTGATGGTATCGCGCGCCGCATTGAAGAAACGGCCGCATCCGTGCTGGTGGCGCCAGCGCTCGAAGATCAGCCCCTTCGGGTTGTCGCGCAGGAAGAAATATTCCTCGAACGCCTCGTCGGAGATGTCGGCGATATTGGTGGGACGGGCGATATGGGCATCGCCGGCACCGCGGAATTCGAGCTCGGAACGCTCTTCCTGACAGTATGGGCAGTAGATAAGAAGCATGATGTCCTCGTGTCAGTGCGCGACGGCGGCGGCGGCGGCTTCGTCGATCAGACGGCCGGTGCGGAAGCGGTCCAGCGTCAGGCCGGCATTGAACTTGTGTTCCTCATCGCGGGCGATGAGGTGCGCGAAGAGATTGGCCGAGCCCGGCGTCGCCTTGAAGCCGCCGGTGCCCCAGCCGCAGTTGACGTAGAGACCCGGAACCGGCGTCTTCGACTGAATCGCCGAACGGTCCGGCGTGTTGTCGACGATGCCGCCCCACTGGCGCATCATCTTGACGCGGCGGAACATCGGGAAGAGCTCGCAGATGGCATCGAGCGTGTGCGTGATGATCTGCAGGCCGCCGGTCTGGCTGTAGGAATTGTACTGGTCGGTGCCGGCGCCGATGACGAGCTCACCCTTGTCGGACTGCGAGATATAGGCGTGCACGGTGTTGGACATGACCACGCAGGGGAAGATCGGCTTCAGCGGTTCGGACACCAGCGCCTGCAGCGGGCTCGATTGCAGCGGCACGCGCACATCGGCCATCTTCATGACCGTGGTCGTGTGACCTGCGGCCGAAACGCCGACCTTCTTGGCGCCGATGAAGCCACGTGATGTCTCGACACCGGTAACGCGACCATCAGGGCCGCGTCGGATGCCGGTGACTTCGCAGTTCTGGATGATGTGGACGCCGCGATCGGACGCCGCACGCGCGTAGCCCCAGGCCACAGCATCGTGACGCGCCGTGCCGCCGCGACGTTGGAGGGCGGCACCGTTGATCGGGTAGCGGGCGCTGGCTGAGATATCGAGCGGCGGACAATAAGCCTTCGCCTGCTCCGGCGTCAGCCATTCATTGTCGATGCCGTAGAGGCGGTTGGCATGAATGTGGCGCTTGAAAGACTGCTGGTCGTGCACATTGTGCGATAGCATCATCACGCCGCGCGGCGAGTACATAACATTGTAGTTGAGATCCTGCGAGAGGTTCTCCCAGAGCTTCATCGAATGCTCGTAGATGTGCATGCTCTCTTCATAGAGATAGTTCGAGCGGATGATGGTCGTATTGCGACCCGTGTTCCCGCCGCCGAGCCAGCCCTTTTCGAGCACCGCAACATTTGTGATGCCATGCTCCTTGGCGAGATAATAGGCCGCACCCAGACCATGCCCGCCGCCACCGATGATGATGACGTCGTATTCGGCGCGCGGTTCCGGTGAAGTCCACTGCTTCTCCCAGCCCTTGTGACCCCTCAGGGCCTCCCTCGCCACGGCAAAAACCGAGTATCTGCGCATCCGCCTTCATCTCCTTCAGGGGAAAGGTCCCTTCTCGTCGGCCATACAAATCGCAAATCCAAAAGCGGCACAACGTTTCTTTTGCGACGCGGACCGGCTTTTGTTTTGACACGACGGGAGAATGCAGCAGGAGACGTCGGGTCGTTCTCACCCCGACTTGAAAAACGTTGAGTCACTTTCCGACCCGCGCAAACCGACCCGTGCAAACAGTGGTCAACCCTCAATGCATTTTAGAACACTTGAATTTACAATTCCTGAGCGCATATTTTCAGTCAGCGCGAGACCGCCCTCGCGCACCAGAAAATCACGTCTTTCGCATGAGTCGAACCGGTGCAGCCTCGGGAATAATCTACAACACGCGCCACCACCCCAGGTTTGCATCAATTGGAACGGACCGCCTCAACAAGGAGGATTGTTGCGCCGGTCGTTGGGAGGGTTGCAATGACATTGCGTGCTATCAATTTCGCTGCCGGTCTATTTTTAACCGGAGCGTGCATTGCCGGGCCTGGTATGGCCGCCGACCCCATAACCGAGGCGGAAGCCGCGGCCATCGGGGTTGATGCCTACGTCTATCTTTATCCGCTAGTCACCATGGATGTGACCCGTGCGCAGGCGACAAATATCGAAGCGGGCAAGAAGATGGGCCGTGGACCGGCCAATGCGTTCACCAATGTACCGGAATTCCCAACTGCTGAATTTCGAGATGTCGTCCGACCGAACTTTGACACGCTCTATTCCGTTGCGTGGCTCGACATGACCAAGGAACCAGTCATCGTGTCGGCGCCTGATACCGACGGTCGCTACTTCCTGCTGCCGATGCTCGACATGTGGAGTGACGTATTCGCCTCGCCCGGATGGCGGACGACCGGAACCGCGAAGGCGGATTTCGCGATTGTGCCGCCTGGATGGAGCGGCAAGGACCTGCCGGCCGGCGTACAGCGCATTGACGCACCGACGCCCTTCGTCTGGGTCATTGGGCGCACGAAAACGGATGGGCCGGCCGACTATGACACGGTCCACAAGATCCAGGCAGGCTACAAGGTCACGCCGCTGTCGCAATGGGGGAAGGCGGCAGAACCGGTGAAGGTCACGATCGATCCCAAGATCGATATGACGACGCCTCCCAAGAAGACTGTCGACGGCATGACCGCGGCGGATTTCTTCGCCTATGCGTCCGAGGTCATGAAACATAATCCGCCTCACATCACCGACCAACCGATCATCGCGCTAATGAAACGGATCGGCATAGAGCCGGGAAAAAGCTTCGATAAGACCAAGATCGATCCAACCGCCGCCAAGGCATTGGAAGCGGTTCCCGCCAAAGCCCAGAAGCTGATGGACTGGAAAGTTCCGACGCTTGCCCGCGTCGCCAACAATTGGTCGATGAACACCGACACCATGGGCGTCTACGGCAATTACTACTTGAAGCGGGCGATCGTCGCGCAGCTCGGGCTGGGCGCAAACCTGCCAGAGGACGCGATCTATCCGCTCAACCTCGGCGACGAGAAGGGAAACCCGCTAAACGGAGCGAACAGCTACAAAATCCACTTCGACAAGGCGAACCTGCCACCGGTCAAAGCGTTCTGGTCCGTCACGCTCTACGATCCCGAGGGATTTCAAGTCGCCAACAGCCTGAACCGATTTGCCGTCAGCAGCTGGATGCCCTTCGCCTACAATGCGGACGGTTCTCTTGATCTCTACTTCCAGAACAAGAGCCCGGGCGAGGACAAGGAAGCGAACTGGCTACCGGCACCTGCCGGGCCGTTCAACCTGACAATGCGCCTCTACGGACCGGAGAGCGAAGCCTTGACAGGAAAGTGGAACCCGCCGGTCGTCGAACTGGTGCCCGCGCTCCAACAGGTGACAGCACAGTAGCGATTTCGCGCGTGCCTCGAGCGATCCACATGGGTATCCCCATTGGGTTGAGAGGGCCCTCGCGCGCTGGCGCGAGGCTGCTGGGAGGATCAAACCGACTTGGGCGCAGTCCGCCGCTTCTTGGCAGGGGCGGCGGCTGTTGGTGCTTCGGCTTCTTGCTGCAAGCGTAGCGCCCTGAGCTTCTCGGTCTTCTTTTCGCGAGCCGCGGCTTCTGCCGTGATGATTGCTTTCGCTGTCGTATCAGTGGCAGCCGCCTTGTCGCGCGGGGAGAGCTTGGCCGGATTGAAGAGTTCGTCTTTTGAAGTCATCTGGTCTCTCTATCTAGACGGAGCTCGCCTCATGGCAGCTCAGCGAGCCGGACGGACTGCCTTCTTCGGAGCCGGAAGGAGACCTTCGCGCTGCAGCTTCTTGCGCGCCAGCTTGCGCTGACGGCGAACCGCTTCCGCCTTTTCGCGAACACGCTTCTCGGACGGCTTTTCATAAGCGCTACGCGCCTTGAACTCGCGGAACAGACCTTCGCGCTGCATCTTCTTCTTCAGGACGCGGAGTGCCTGGTCGACATTGTTATCTCGAACGAGAACCTGCAAATTCTTTCCTTTCGTGCGGCAAATCTGTTTGCCGGTTGGTCAGAGTGGAAGCTACTTCCGTACCCTGATGCTTGAAGTTTTCAACCAGGATCCGCCCTGGATATCCGCGTCGGCGTCAACTCTCGGCGTAGGGGATACCGACTGGTTCATGTCGATATCGCTCTCAAGAATCCGCCGATCGAAGTTTTCCGTCTCGAACCGGACCCGATACTGCGGGCGACTCCCGTCTGACGGTAGAACTACCGCGATCTTGCAGGTCCTGCGCGCCTCTTCGGTGCGAACGAGACCGTCTTTCAGAACGATAGTGTCGCCGACAGCGTATCTTGGCATTCGTGCCATTTGGTTCCACCGAACTGTCTTGAGCGTCAAAAACATAAAAGGCCGGGTTTGACCCCGACCTCCGCCATCAGGCTCTCAGCTGCCAGTACATCCGTGGTCAGCCGGGCCGAATGAGAATTAGGCTGCGCGCAGGTTGTCGGCAGAATTCTTGCCAGACTTCTTGTCGCGAACGAGATCATAGGTGATCTTCTGTCCATCGGACAGGCTTCCCAAGCCAGCGCGCTCAACAGCGGAAATGTGGACGAAAACGTCCGTGCTGCCGTCATCCGGCTGAATGAAGCCGAAGCCCTTGGTGCTGTTGAACCACTTAACGGTACCTGAATTCATAACGATCTCCTTTCATAGTCGTTACTGCCATGCGTTCATTCACAAGGCTAAGATCGATTTTGAGAGGAAATCTGACGGAGCTTGACGCTCTTTCACAAAGGTCACAACCAATAGTCGATTAGCTACATATAGCGCAAACTACGAAATAAACAAGGCAAGGAAGCGTGCTATCGGGGTTTTGGGCAGTTCGCGCAACGCGGATCGACAGCACTCCGAAACACCCAGCTACGCTGAATGGCCCCATTGCGCTCCCATAAAAGCGCCTTCCCTGGGATAAGAAACCGTTTTTTGCGGCAAGAACCGCCGGAACATATGGACTTCGCCCCACCGTTCTGCTATCCGCATCCTCAATCGCAAGGCTGCTGCCGCGCGAACTGTATATTTTTTGCCTCTGGCGCCGTGCTGACGCCGGCATCAACCAAACCAAAGGAACGTGATTCTCGTGCAGGTACTTGTCCGCGATAACAATGTCGATCAGGCTCTCCGCGCTCTCAAGAAGAAGATGCAGCGCGAAGGTATTTTCCGCGAAATGAAGATGCGCGACTACTACGAAAAGCCGTCGCAGAAGCGCGCTCGCGAAAAGGCCGAAGCCGTTCGCCGTGTTCGCAAGCTGGCTCGCAAGCGGGCACAGCGCGAAGGTCTCGTCGCACGCTAAGCGTAGCTGTCGTTATTTCGACGTTTTCAGATGCATGTTGGCGGGGGCGAACTATTCGCCACCGCCTTTTTATTGCTGCTGAAGCTTGCCCGTCCTTGAAGCGGACCGGCTGCACTGGGGGAAAACGAGCCCGCATGGCTGACATCACCAAGACCCGCTCTCTGCGTTCGCCGAAAATCGCCGTTCTACCGGTTTTCGCAATCGTCACCGCGCTAGGCCTTGCCGGCTGCACGACAGGCAGCACCTCGGATGCCGTCATCCGCATCGACAAGGCGCAGGGTTCGCAGGAAAACATCGCCTCGCTGACCTCAGTCATCAATGCCAATCCTCAGGATCCGGAAGGCTACAACGTCCGGGGCTCGGCCTACGGTCGCGGCGGCGACTTCCGCGCGGCGCTGAACGACTTCAACAAGGCCCTGCAGATCAACCCACGCTTCTATCAGGCCTACGCCAACCGCGCGCTGGTCTACCGCAACATGGGTCAGCAGCAGCAGGCGATCCAGGACTACAACAGCGCCCTGCAGATCAACCCGAACTACGACGTGGCGCTGATCGGCCGTGGCAATGTCTACCGCTCCGCCGGCCAGGACGATGCCGCCTACAACGACTTCAACAAGGCGATCCAGAACGGCACGACCGACGGCCGCGCCTATCACAATCGCGGTCTGATCTATCAGAAGCGCAATCAGCAGGATAAGGCGATCGACGACTTCTCGAAGGCGATCTCGCTCTCGCCGAATGCGCCTGAACCCTATAACGGCCGCGGCATTTCCTACATCGCGCTGAACGACGACGACAACGCATTTGCCGACTTCAATCACGCGATTGAGCTCAACGGCAACGTCGCCGAATCCTGGGCCAACCAGGCGCTGGTCTACGAGCGTCGTGGCGAAAAGGACAAGGCCGCCCGCTCCTACCGCCATGCAATCGGGCTCGACCCGAAGTACCAGCCGGCGAAGGACGGTCTTGCCCGCGTCGGCGCGGCCACCGGCTAAGGCACTACAGGCGACCTGCCAAACGGGCCGACGGTAACATCATCGCCGCTCAGCGGCACCTGGTGCCGGCAGCACGCGGCTCGGCGTGGATCTTTCGCCGCCCCGGCCCTTTCCTCCCCCCTCATCGCGATCGGGCCCGAACGGCCTTGCGGTGCCTGGCGCGCTCCCGAGTGAGCTTGGCGCCGTTTGTCAACCACTCGCCTCTTACGAGATTTTTATGAGCGATGCGGCCTCCGTTTTTCGTTCCCTTCCGCCTCGGAAGCTTCGATTGACGCCACGGTTGAACAAAAATTTGCGAATTGCCGGACGACATGTTTTAGTGTGTTGCAAGCACCATTACCTGTCCCTAACATTGCCGTGGGTTTCGATAGCAGGCTATCAGGAGAGCCGGGGGCGCGTTGAAGGCAATTGCGGTGGTCCAGATTTTTGCTTTCATGCCTGTAAACGGTTGGCGAACCGGTGATTTCGGCTGCATAAGTCAGCGGGGTACCGGCTCATGAAAGGCCGTTTCCGCTTCTTTCCGAAGGCATCGATCGGGACCTACCTGATCGCGATGGCACTTGCGACGGCCTTGCCGATTTTCGCACTGGTGGCACTTCTGCTCGCGCAGCTGGAAGACAACCAGCGCTCAACTCTGAGGCGTGAAACGGCCCAGGATGCGACCGCTCTCGCCCGCTCCATCGATCGCCAGCTTCAGGACATGGCCACAACTTTAAGGTTGCTATCGAACTCGCCGGAACTGGAGAATAACGACTTCGCCTCCTTCCACGCTCGCACCGAGACGTCCCTGCGTACAGACAATCTCTACGTCATCGCAGTTGATGAAACAGGGCAACAGCTCTTGAACACCCGTCGGGACTATGGCGAACCGCTGGGCAAGGCCGGCAATCTCCCGTCCGTCGAGGCCGCGATCAAATCCGGCCGAATCGAAGCGTCCGATGTGTTCATGGGACGAACTAGCGGCGAGTTCGTCTACAACGTCACCATGCCGATGCAGGCCGGCAAGGTCAGGGCGCTGATCATAACACAGAACGCCGGGGACCTTGCGAAGCTGGTCACCACCGAAGGCCTGCCGAACGATTGGTCTGCGGCGGTCATTGATCAGAGTGGGCATGTGGTGGCTTCCGCCGGCGCCACGAATATTGGCTTCGGCCAACCTTTCAATCCAGACATCCTGCCTTCCCTGGTCAATTTCAGCGGCGTCTACGAGAACAAGCAGGTATTGCCGAACGCGATGCTCGGCTATGCGCAGATTCCGGGTTGGTCCTGGAAGACCGTGATATGGGGCCCCGTCGCCACGGCGCAGTCTTCTATCCTGACGACATGGCGCTTTCTGATCATCGGCGGCCTGGCGCTGATGCTTGTCGCGATCCTGGCCGCCTATATCGTTGCGCGTCAGGTGCGCACGACGATCCGCTCAATCGCCGACATGGCCATTCGGATGGGCGAAGGCCACATCGTGGCCCCCATCGAGACCAGCGTCATCGAAGCGAACCAAGTTGCGGTCGCGCTCTCCAACGCTTCTTTCGACCGGAGTCAGACGGAAGACCGCCTGCACTTCGTGATGAACGAACTCGTGCACCGCACCAAGAACCTGCTGACCCTGGTGCAGGCGATGATGCGCCAAGTCGCCAAGCGCGCGGACAGCGTGGAGGCATACCAGGCAGCGGTTGTCGATCGCCTCGAAGGCCTGTCCCGGTCGATCGACCTGCTCACCAGCGAGCAATGGGCCGGCGCATCGCTGCGCCGCGTGATCGACATCCACTTCAAGGGCTTTCCGCAGGCTGCCGAGCAGACCGAGATATCTGGCAAGGATTTTGTCCTCAAACCCGACGTGGTGCAAAATCTCGGTCTCGTCCTGCATGAACTTGCCACGAACTCGGTAAAGTACGGTGCCCTTTCCGTGCCGCATGGCCGCGTTCGGCTGAGCTGGCGGGATGCCCAGAACGAAGAGCGCAACGAACCTCTTGTTGTCTTCACGTGGGAGGAGCGTGACGGTCCGGTAGCGCGCGCTCCCGAGAATTCCGGCTTTGGGACGACCATCATCAAGAATCACGCCGCCGCCGCTTTTGGTGGGACCGTGGAAATCGACTTCCCGCCAGAAGGCTTTTACTGGGCGTTGACGGCTCCTCGTCGCAACCTCGAGCGTGCATAACGCACGGAACAATTAACACTGGACCTTCGTTTCCGACAGGCTACTCGAAAGGAGAAGTCCATGTTCAGGGAAACGATGATTGCCGCGGCGGCTGCCGCAGTAGCCGCCATCGCAAACCCGGCAAGTGCCGCAAACTACATCACCCTCGGCCAGCTCGTCTGCGGATCGCAGGGTGGTCAGGGACTGATCGTCACCTCGCAGAAGAACCTGCTCTGCACCTTTACGCCGGCGGAGGGTGGCCCGAAGGTCGTCTATGCCGGAACGATCCAGAAATTCGGATTGGATGTCGGCCAGACCGGCAAGACTGTGATGATCTGGCAGGTTCTGGCCAAGACCGGAACCGACATTCCCGATTACGCGCTGGCCGGTGAGTATTACGGCGTAGGGGTCGATGCAAGCTTCGGCGCCGGCGCTGGTGCCAAGGTCATTGCCGGCGGCACCAACCAATCCTTCATGCTCCAGCCGTTGAACGTTCAGGCTCAGGAAGGCCTGAATCTCGCGCTCGGCGTGGAGAAACTGACGCTGGCGCCGGCCGCCACCTGATCTCAGGTCGCGCCGAAGAGGAGAGAGGCACCCGCCTCTCTCCTTTCCGTGTCAAGCGGAACGATGCGTCAGCGCAAGAGCGCCGCCGAACAACATCATCATCGAGCCGCTGATCCGATTGACAAGGCGAACCGCCCAGGCATTGCGCATGACGCCACGCAGTCGCGAGCCGACGAAGGCATAAATGCTGATCGCCCCGACCTCCAAGACCAGGAAGATTGCTCCGAGCGTGAAGAAACTCTGCCAGTAGGCATTGCGTTCGACGAACTGCGGCAAGAAAGCCGTGAAGATCAGGATCGCCTTGGGGTTGCTCGACGCAACAAGAAACTCCTGCCGCACATACGCCCTGAACGTTGAAGGGTGATGGGCAGCCGCCAGTTCCGACACATCCACCTTCGCGCGGAACAGCTTGAAACCAATCCAGAGCAGATAAGCGACACCCAGCCACTTCACGATCGAGAAGGCCACGCCTGAAGCCATCAGGAGGGCGCCGAGACCGAAGGCCGTGATGGCGATCATGATCGCAAAGGCGACGATGCGCCCGGCGGAGGCTGCAATTGCCATGCCCATTCCTGCGCGCGCACCGATCGTCACCGAGAGCAGGTTGTTCGGACCAAACGCCATGTTCAGCGCAAAACAGGCGGGAACGTAGAGGAGCAGCGTTTCGAGGGACATGACATCACCGTGCAAAACAATGGGCGCGGTCCAAGTCCGCGCCCTTGTAGTTTAATCGAGATCAAGCATGCTGGCGACGCTTCAGTGGCCGATCGCCTTGTTGATTTCTTCGGTGACCTTCTTGGCATCTCCGAGCAGCATCATCGTACCGTCCTTGTAGAACAGCGTATTGTCGATACCGGCGTAACCGGAGCCGAGCGAGCGCTTGACGAAGAGGCAGGTCTTGGCCTTGTCGACATCGAGGATCGGCATCCCGTAGATCGGCGAGGTCTTGTCATCGCGCGCCGCCGGATTGGTGACGTCGTTGGCGCCGATGACATAGGCGACGTCAGCCTGCGCGAACTCCGAGTTGATGTCCTCAAGCTCGAAGACCTCGTCATAGGGCACGTTCGCTTCAGCAAGCAGCACGTTCATGTGACCCGGCATACGGCCCGCGACCGGATGGATCGCGTATTTCACCTCGACGCCGTTCTTCTTGAGATTGTCGGCCATTTCGCGCAGCGCATGCTGCGCCTGCGCCACCGCCATGCCGTAACCCGGCACGATGATGACCTTCGAGGCATTTGCCATCAGGTAGGCGGCATCCTCGGCCGAACCGAGCTTGACCGTCTTGTCGGAATTATCCGCGCCGCCCGCGACCGTCTCGCCGCCGAAGCCGCCGAGGATGACGGAAACGAAGGAGCGGTTCATGCCCTTGCACATGATGTAGGAGAGGATCGCACCGGACGAACCGACCAGCGCGCCGGTGATGATCAGCGCCAGATTGCCAAGCGTGAAGCCGATGCCGGCGGCCGCCCATCCCGAATAGGAATTGAGCATCGACACGACGACAGGCATGTCGGCGCCGCCGATGGGCACGATCAGCAGTACGCCGAGTGCCAGTGACAGCGCGACGACCGCCCAGAAATCGAAATGGCTTTCCGTTGCGGCGAGGCCGATGATGAAGAGCACGATCAACACCAGCAGGGCGATGTTGATCAGGTGACGGAAGGGCAGCAGGATCGGCTTGCCGGACATGCGCCCGTCGAGCTTCAGGAAAGCGATGATCGAGCCGGTGAAGGTCAGCGCGCCGATCGCAACGCCGAGCGCCATTTCGATCCGCGCCTCGGTGTGAATGCCGCCGATATTGCCGATGCCGAAGGATGACGGCGTATAGAGCGCCGAGGCCGCCACAAGCACGGCGGCAAGGCCGACCAGCGAGTGGAACCCTGCAACCAGCTGCGGCATCGAGGTCATCGGGATCACGCGGGCGATATAGGCGCCCGCGCCGCCACCGATGGCGAGACCTAAGACGATCAGCACCAGCCCGCCGAACGAGGGTGTCGCCAGCGTCAACGTGGTGAGGATCGCGATCCCCATGCCGGTCATGCCGTAAAGATTGCCCTTGCGGCTGGTGGCCGGATGGGAAAGACCGCGCAATGCCAGGATGAAAAGCACGCCGGAAACAAGATAGAGAAAGGCTGCGATACTGTTCATGCGGTCCTCACTTGTCCTTCTTCTTGTACATCGCCAGCATGCGCTGGGTGACAAGGAAGCCGCCAAAGATGTTCACGGAGACGAGGACCAGGGCGATGAAGCCAAAGCCGGTCGCAAGCCCGCTGGTCGAAATGCCGACCGCCAAAAGCGCACCGACAACGATTACTGACGAGATCGCATTGGTCACCGCCATCAGCGGCGTATGCAGCGCCGGCGTCACCGACCAGACGACGTAATAGCCGACGAAGATCGCCAGCACAAAGATCGCGAACTGAAACACGAAGGGATCGATCGCACCGCCGGTTGCAGCACTTGCCGCCTCTGGAGCATGGGCGGCCGCGGCCGCCACGGCATTCACGGCCTGGTTCAACTGCTCCAGCGCCTTGTCCATTGCTTCACTGGCCATCAGTTATCCCCCTTCTTTGCGCCGAACGCCGGGTGCACGACATTGCCTGCATGTGTCAGCATCGTCGCCTTGATCAGTTCGTCCTCGAGATTGAGCGTGACCGACTTCGTTTCCTTGTTGACCATGGTCTCAAGGAAGGTGACGAGGTTCTTGGCGTAGAGCTGGGAGGCGCTGGCAGCGATCCTGCCGGCCATATTCGAAAAGCCGATGACGCGCACGCCGTCGACGTCGGCGACCTTGTTCGGCTTGACGCCTTCGATATTGCCGCCGCGCTCGACGGCAAGGTCGACCGCAACCGCACCCGGCTTCATCGATTTCAGCATCTCACGCGAGACCAGCTTCGGAGCCGGACGCCCCGGGATCAGGGCCGTGGTGATGACGATGTCCTGCTTGGCGATATGATCGGCCACAAGGGCGGCCTGCTTCGCCTGGTATTCCTTGGACATTTCCTTGGCATAGCCGCCGGCCGTTTCGGCCGCCTTGAACTCTTCGTCTTCGACGGCGATGAACTTGGCGCCCAGAGAGGCAACCTGCTCCTTGGCCGCGGGGCGAACGTCGGTCGCCGACACCGCGGCGCCGAGACGGCGCGCCGTGGCGATAGCCTGCAAGCCGGCAACACCAGCGCCCATGACAAAGACCTTGGCCGCGGGAACGGTGCCGGCCGCCGTCATCATCATCGGCATGGCACGGTCATAAACCGCAGCCGCTTCGATGACCGCCTGATAGCCTGCGAGGTTTGCCTGCGAGGAAAGAACGTCCATGGACTGCGCTCGGGTGATGCGCGGCATCAACTCCATAGCGAAACTGGAGAGCCCGGCCTTGGCCATGGCGGCGATCGCTTCGTCATTGCCGTAGGGATCCATGACCGCGATGACGACCGCGCCCCCCTTGTAGCCGCCGATCTCCTCGTCCGTCGGACGACGGACCTTCAATACCACATCCGCGGTCGCCGCCGCACCGATCGAGCCAATCCGCGCGCCGACCGCTTCGAATTCCGCATCCGGAACTTTCGACTTGGTGCCCGCTCCGGACTCGACGACGACGTCGAGACCGAGCCCAATCATCTTCTTTACGGTCTCGACGGACGCAGCGACGCGCGTCTCATCCCCCGTGGTTTCCTTCGCCACAAAAACAATATTGCCCAACCGCCCCTCCTCCGGGTCAGCCAGCCTGCCGCAGGTCCCCCTGCTCAGCCCGAACATTCAGTCAAAGCTTGGAAAAGCGCCCTCCCCGCGCCGCGCTTAACGCAGCAGAACGAGGCCGGCGATGAAGACGATTAGCAGGACAACGAGGCCGCCGAGGAAGCCAGCACCGGTGAAGAAGCCAGCCGTCATGCCAAGCAGGAGAGCGACGAGAAACAGCGTGCCGTACTTAGCAGCGGCAAGGAACATGAGGTAGGTCTGCTCGTGTTCCTTATAGTCCATCGGCGCGCCGACTTCTGCAGGTCCGGTGTGATGCTCAGCCATGAATATCGTCTCCCTCAAAATGCCTGGCCGGTTTGAGACGCGGCCACGAATGCCATTATTTCCCAAGGCTTGCGCCTGGAAATTCCCTTGTCAGGCATTACACAAAGCCTGGGAAAAGCGCAATGCAGGAGAATGCCGCAGTTGGTGCGACACTCTCCATTTCGCGATGCATCGCAGATCAGAGGGGGAGATCCGTCCCAAGCTGACCGTTCGGCACGAAGCGAGCTGTGGGGATGATCGTGAGGGGCGGCAGCGTGTCCTCCGGAATGCGCGAGAACATCATGCGCTGTTCGCTGGCGCTGGAGATAAAGAACGGATAGCGCGTCAGCAGCTTGCGCCCCACTTCAATCACGTTCGTTGCCATCAACGTCATGTCGATTCCGTAGTTCTTTGCCAGCTGACCGGGCACGATCGTATCGGCATAGAAGACCCGCTTGTAGAATGCGGCATGCGGAGGCCGGCAGAACTGAAGGACGCGGTCCGCGCGGAAGTATGCGGCCGCGACGATACTGGGTCTCAACGTCAGATAGGGAATCCAAGGCAGATCGGCCGTCAGATCAGGATCGGCGGCAAACCGCGCCGGATCGATCAGTGTCAGCCCGGCATCGAGCAGCGCGTCCATCGCCCACGGAAAGGCACCCGCGGACTGGCTGACGCGATGCTCAGGTGTAACATAATGGAGCCGTATCGTGCTGACCAACTCGCCGTAATAATAAATACCGAAGACATGCGCGTGACTGTCGAAATCGGTCGCGTCCAACAGTCCCTTCGGAGCCAGTGCCAGCACGTCATGGGCCTTGTAAGCCTTGTAGCGCAGGCGCTCCACCTCGATCATGTCCTCGCTGCTTTCCATGCGGCGGTATTCAATATGATCTAGAATTCCAAGAAGCTTATTACTGAAATCGCTCGTTGTTACAGGAGTATCCACCATGGTTCCTCGGCTGATCGGTTAATAATTCATTAATCATCCGAAAAAACAGCCGACGGCAAGGAACCAACGATAATTTGCGTTATATTTGAATTGTTAAGGTTAACGGCGTTCGCCAGGGAACGGAGCGGCATGGGCCGCTTCCACAAGCTGAAAATTTGAGATTCAGGCTACCTTAGGGCGGCGGCGCGGGGTGGGGCCGCCCGCAAGGCTCTGCGAAAGGATCGCGATATTTTGCGCCGGAACGGCCGGCGAGAAAACATAGCCCTGCACGAGATCGGTCGCACGATACTTGTTGAGAAGGGCCAACTGCTCGGTCGTCTCTACACCTTCGGTGACGATCTTGAGGCCAAGTTCACGCGCCAGATTGACGGTACCGCGCAGCAGTTTGAGGCGGCGGTCGTCCTCGACGATGTTTCGCAGGAAGGACCGGTCGATCTTGACGATATCAAGCGGAAGCGTGTCGAGGTAACTGAGGCTCGAGAAACCCGTGCCGAAATCATCGATGGCGATCGTGATGCCGCGCGCCCGCAGGTCCGCCAGGATGGCGCGCACAGCGGCCGGCTCGTCGATCAAGCAACTCTCGGTGATTTCGAGATGCAGTCGCTCGGGCCCCAGACCCGAGGCGCTCAGTGCTTCGGAAACCGCGGAAAGAATGTCTGCATCCCGCAGATCTCTGGCGGAAAGGTTCACCGAGACCGCGATATGCTCGGGCCAAGTCATACAATCTGCGCAGGCCTTCATCAGGATGAAGCGTGTGATGTCCGAGATGATGCCCATCTCTTCCGCCAGGCGGATGAACACGTCGGGCGGAATGGCACCCTTTTCCGGATGCACCCAGCGAGCAAGCGCTTCGGCGCATTCAATACGCGAGCCGTCGGCCTTGAACATCGGCTGGTAGGCAATGCTGAGCCCCTGCATCCCGACCGCTTCGCGCAGATCGGCCTTGAGCTTCTGCTGCTCGATGTAGCGGCCATCCATCTCGCGCTCGAAGCTTGCAATACCGCCGCGCTGTTTCGACTTGCTTTCGAACAATGCCAGGTCGGCTTTGATGCTCCACTCTTCCATCGCGAAGGCATCGCTTTCAAGAAGCGCAAAGCCACCGCTCAGCGAAACCAAGAAGGTCACGTCATCGGCTTCGTAGTTGCCTTGGATGGCAGCATGCAAACGACGAACTTCTGCGTCCAGCGCTTCCATATCCTTCGCATGCGGGAAGAACAGGATGAACTGGTCACCCATCAGACGGCCGACGATGGCCTTGCGCGCCTGCTCCTCGATGCGGTTGGCGATAGCGCAGAGAAGATGGTCGCCGGTGATATGGCCGCGCATGTCGTTGACGTGTTTGAACTCGTCGATATCAAGCACCATGAACGCAACAGGCCCGCGTTTTTTCGGGTGCTTGTTCAGATAGTCCTGCACGAGATGGCTGAAATACTCGCGGTTCGGCAACCCGGTCAGAGCATCGAATCGAACCATGTGCAAGATCTTCTGCTCTGCCTTCACGCGGCTGGACACGTCTTCGAAGATCAGCACCGCGCCGCCATCAGGCCGGCGGCTTGCGGAGAATTCAAGCGACAGATCCTCGGGAAAATGGATGAGCATGCGTGACAGCTTGCCATCGGCGACCTGGGTCATCTGGCGGAGGATGAGCTCCGGCTGCGTGGAATCCATAAAGCTGTAGCGGGCGCCGTAACGCAGGACCGCGCTGAGGTCGCGCTCCTTCAAGCGCTCGGGGTCGCCGATCTTCAGAAGTTCGCAGGCCTTGCGGTTGATCACCTGGATACGGTTTTCGGGATCGACCATGACGAGGCCATGCGGCATGTTATTGAGCGCTGTATCGAAACGGTCGGCGATCACGGTGATTTCCCGGCGCGCAATGACATTCTCGTAGAGAAACTCGCGCACCCCGTTGGCCATCGCCCGTGTCGTCAGCCAGAATGGGATGAGAAAAATCGACAGGATTCCACGATAGAAGTCCAGCGCCATCAGGCTGCAGATGATCATCGGCAGGCAACAAGAGAAGGTCTGCAGGTCGATCGCCATGCGCGAACCGTAGTTGCGGCCGACGACGGAAACCATGGTGGCCATGGTCACGGCAATGCAGGCGAGCTCCGCAAAACCATCGCCCAAGAAGAATATGGCATAACCGCTGGCAATGCCCAGGAGTGTCGTGGTGCCGGCAGCGCCGGCCACGAGAATTCGCTCCCAATGCTGGATTCCGGCGTACGAGAGTCTTTCTTTGTCGACGCGATCGAACTGCCAGAAGATCGCCATGCGTCCGCCGAACACAAGGACGAAGGCAGCGGCGAGGATGAGATACAGGAAAGACTGCGTCTTGGCGGCGATTGCGAGGCAAGTCGCCGCGTGAACGATAACACCGACGAGCAACGTCATGCGGTTCCCAGAAAGGGAACTCACAAACGACAGATACACATCCGTTGGAACCCTGCCCGGGTTATGTGGCTTCATCCATGCTTTTCCTGTGCGGCGAGACCTTACTGCGAACCCTTTAAAAATTGATTTCGTCCAAACCATAGATTTGGTTGAATTTTTTAAAACCATAACGCGAAAATCCTGGTTTCATAAAGGTTTACGCAGCTACAAGGAGATCTTTGATTCCGGGCCTGCCATGCTCGATTGTCGGCAGTGCCAGGGAGTCGTCGGCAGTGCCTGCGGCGTGCGCTTCGCATAAGACTATATTCCAACACGCCCCCTTTAATCTTCCAATTTGAAACACCCTAGTCTACCAATCCAGAGAGGAGAACGTGTCGAAACAGGCACGATAAAAAGGGGGAAAGGCATGCCGGCTTTGCTGACGGTCAGCCGGCTGATCGATGCGGTCAGCCAATTCATGGGCAAACTGTCCGAATACATGGTGCTGCTCTGCTGCCTGATCAGCGCCGCCAATGCACTCATCCGTTACTCGTTCAACTATAGCTCCAACGGCTGGCTCGAGATCCAATGGTATCTCTTCGCCTTCATCGTTGTGCTCGGTGCAGCACACACGCTGCGTATGAACGAACATGTACGCGTCGACCTCATCTACGGCTCCGTTTCCGACAAAGCGAGGATCTGGATCGATATCATCGGCCTCATCGTCTTCCTGATCCCGGCCTGCATCTTCCTGACCTGGCTCTGCTGGCCCTTTTTCCTGTCCTCTTACCAACAGCATGAGATCTCTGCCAATGCCGGCGGCCTGATCCGCTGGCCGGTCAAGTTCATCCTCGTTCTCGGCTTCGGGCTGCTGTCGCTTCAGGGGATCTCCGAGTTGATCAAGCGGATCGCCGCCCTGACCGGCTACATCCTGATCGATACGAAATACGAAAAACCGCTGCAGTAAGCCGGACCGGAGGAACACCATTGTTTGATTTCGGCATTATTCCGCCGGCGATGTTCGTGGGCATGGTTCTATTCATGCTCTACGGCTTTCCGGTCGCCTTTTCGCTGGCTGCCGTCGGCCTGTTCTTCGGCATCATCGGCATCGCCACGGGACATTTCACCGAGGCCTTCCTGCAGGCCCTGCCGCTGCGCTTCTTCGGGATCGTTTCCAACGACCTACTGCTCGCCATCCCCTTCTTCACCTTCATGGGCGCCATACTGGAGCGCTGCGGACTGGCTGAAGATCTGCTCGAGGGAACAGGCAAGCTGTTCGGCCGCGTTCCCGGCGGCCTTGCCTACGCGGTAATCCTCGTCGGCGCCGTGCTTGGCGCCATCACCGGCACCGTTGCGGCATCCGTCATCACCATGGGTGTAATCTCGCTGCCGATCATGCTGCGTTACGGCTACAGCCCGAGGCTGGCCACCGGCGTCATTGCCGCCTCCGGCACCATTACCCAGGTCATTCCGCCGTCCCTGGTGCTGGTCGTCCTTGCCGACCAGCTCGGCAAATCGGTCGGCGACATGTATCTCGGCGCCATCGGCCCCTCGATCCTGCAGGTCGCGATCTTCATGGGCTATATCCTGATCCTGTCGATCCTGAAGCCGGCCTCTATGCCGCCGCTGCCGAAAGAAGTGCGGGGCGACTTCAACTGGGCGCTGCTCCTGCGGGTATTGTCCGGGATGATCCCGTCGATCGTGCTGATCTTCCTGGTTCTCGGCACGATCTTCATGGGGCTCGCAACCCCCACCGAAGCCGGTGCGCTCGGTGTTGTCGGCGCAATGGTGCTTGCCGCCATGCACCGCCGCCTCACCTGGCCGCTGATGCAGGAGGCCATGCGCTCCACCATGCACATCACCTCGATGGTGGTGATGATCCTGATCGGCTCGACCTGTTTCAGCCTGGTCTTCCAAGGCATGGACGGCTCGCGCTGGATCGAACACATGCTGTCGGGCATCCCCGGCGGCCCGGTCGGCTTCCTGATCTTCGTCAACATCTTCATCTTCGTGCTGGCCTTCTTCCTCGATTTCTTCGAGATCGCCTTCATCGTCATTCCGATGCTGGCGCCGGTCGCCTCAGCCCTCGGCATCGACCTGATCTGGTTCGGCGTGCTGATCTGCGTCAACATGCAGACGAGCTTCATGCACCCGCCCTTCGGCTTCGCGCTTTTCTACCTGCGCTCCATTGCCGATCGCAGCGTCAAGACGTCGGACATCTACATGGGCGCCCTGCCCTGGGTCTGCATGCAGCTGGTCCTCGTCGCGATCGTGATCTTCTGGCCACAATCGGTAACGTATTGGCTGGACAAGGGACCGAAAGTCGATCCGAACTCGATCAAGATCGAAGTGCCGGGCTTCGGCGGCAACGGCTTGTCGCTGCCCCCGCTGGGAGCCCCGGGCGGCGGCCCACCGCAAATGCCCGGACTGAGCTTGCCGCCGATGAACGGCCTGCCCGGCCAGCCGCCCGCGCCGGCACCCGCAACGCCCGCGCCGCCTGCAACGGACCTCAGCCAGCCCCCGAAGATAAACTGACAACAAAAAGCCCCGGACCAAAATCCGGGGCTTTTTCTTTGTCCGAACTGGACTGTC
Organism: Rhizobium sp. 42MFCr.1; assembly: GCF_000377185.1. Taxonomy (NCBI): domain Bacteria; kingdom Pseudomonadati; phylum Pseudomonadota; class Alphaproteobacteria; order Hyphomicrobiales; family Rhizobiaceae; genus Rhizobium; species Rhizobium sp. 42MFCr.1. The sequence goes on along the minus strand of NZ_KB897824.1, from coordinate 141,668 downwards.
GGTCAAATCTTGCCGGCGCGCTGCTGGATCATCATGAACGTGTCGAAGGTGTACTCCGACAGCTGCGCCCAGAGATACGCATCGCGCTTGAACGCGGTCTGATCCTCGTAGATCTTCTTGAAATACGGGTTCGAGGCCGAAATCTCGGCGTAGATCCCGAGGGCAGCCTGGAAGCAGGCTTCCATGATTTCCTGGCTGAAGGGACGAAGCGTGGCGCCCTCCGCCACCAACTGCTTGAGTGCCGTGGGGTTCTTCACATCGTACTTTGCCATCATGTTTGTGTTGGCAAAGGCGCAGGCATCGGTCAGTGCCGCCTGATAGTGCTTAGGCAGGCTGTTCCACTTTTCGAGGTTGAAGAAGGCGTGGACCGTCGGGCCGCCTTCCCACCAGCCGGGGTAATAGTAGTACTTCGCGACCTTGTGCAGGCCGAGCTTCAGGTCGTCATAGGGACCGACGAATTCTGAAGCGTCGATCGTGCCCTTTTCAAGGGCCGGATAAATATCGCCGCCGGCGATCTGCTGCGGAATGACGCCAACCTTGCTGATGACCTGGCCGGCAAGACCGGCAATACGCATCTTGACGCCCTTCAAGTCGTCAAGCGTATTGATCTCCTTCCGGAACCAGCCGCCCATCTGGGCGCCCGTGTTGCCGGCCGGCAGGCCATAGATGCCCTGCGTGGCGTAAAACTCATTCATCAGCGTGTTGCCGTTGCCTTCGTAGAACCAGGCATTGGTCAGGCGTCCGTTCAGACCGAATGGAATGGCAGTGCCGATCGCGTAAGTCGGATCCTTGCCAACAAAGTAATAGGAGCACGTGTGCGCGGCCTCGACCGTGCCGGCGCTGACGGCATCGGCGGCCTGCAGGCCCGGAATGATTTCGCCGGCCGCAAAAGGCTGAATGGTGAAGTTGCCGTCGGTTGCCGCGGCAAGGTGCTTGGCAATGTCATCCGCAGCGCCATAGATCGTATCGAGGCTCTTCGGGAACGACGACGTCATGCGCCACGAAATTTTAGGGTTCTCTTGTGCAATGGCGGGTGCTGCCAGTGCACCCGCAGCAGCAACGGCGCCGGCGCCGGCGGTTCCTGCCTTCTTCATGAATGAACGACGATCCATCAAAAACCTCCCGTATAGATGGCACTGCGAGGCGAACCCTCGTCTCTACCCGCAGCAATGGCGGGAAGCTAAGCACGGTGGCGACCGTGTTTCAAGCACTGTGCCATTAGTCTTTGGCATCACAACGGCAATATGGCGGCGAAGTGCATTTCCATGAGAATCAGCAGGTTAGCGGTAATTTGCCGGAGCCGGCGGCCACGACTGCCGTAATTCCGCCCGCGATTGCGCCGAGACGTTGACTTCCGGGCCGTTCTCGGCTCTCTCAATACACCAATTCCATCTTCCGACCGGGGTTAAAATGACGAAGCCGATCGTCGCCGTTCCTGCCGATATCCGCACCTTCGACGGTGCCACATGGCACGCCGTCCAGCATCAGTATGTGCGCGCGGCACTCAATGCCGCCGGTGTCATGGCCTTCATCATTCCGGCCTTCGAGGAAGGATACGGAACCGACGCGATTCTGGACCGCGTCGATGGCGTTCTCGTCTCCGGTTCGGCCAGCAACGTCCACCCGTCTTACTATGGGGCAACGGCGACCGATGCCGACGGCCCCTTCGATATCGCCCGTGACGCCACCGCTCTGCCGTTGATCCGCCGTGCCATCGACCGCGCCATTCCCTTGCTCGCAATCTGCCGCGGCATTCAGGAACTCAACGTCGCAATGGGCGGCACGCTTGCCAGCGAAATCCAGGACCAGCCAGGCATATGGGATCATCGCACCCCGGCCGAGGTAGACCGTGACGGCAAGTACGCGATCCGCCAAAGCGTCTTCGTCAAGGAAGGCTCCTGCATCGCAGGTATCGTCGGCCCCGGCGAGATCAGGGTGAACTCACTGCATCGCCAGGCGATCGCCAAGACCGCGCCGCGCCTGCAGGTCGAGGCCGTCGCCGAGGACGGCACGATCGAGGCCGTGTCCGTGATCGATGCCCCGGCCTTTGCGGTCGGCGTCCAGTGGCACCCGGAGTACTGGGCCGAGACCGACAAGCCGTCCAACCAGATCTTCTCTGCTTTCGGCGATGCGGTCAGGGATTACGCGGCAGGCAAGCTCGCCAAGGCGGCGGAAAAAACCCCCGCCTGATTGGCCTGCCAGTTGCGCGGCCCTTTATGGCTGCACGGTGAAAACCTACGATGACAGCGGCTTGCCCGCCTGTTCGCGAACCATGTATTCCGCATACCAGGTCGGCCAGTCTTCATCGCGCTTGCCGATGCGCTTCTCATGTTCTCCATGAGCGGCTTCCGCACGGCGCAAGGCCGCGGCGAGATCGCTGGCAGACGAATACATCGTTTCATCAGCATCTATGCGCCCAGGCAGTCGGGTCGTGATCTCCTGAAACAGCCAGCCGTTTCCATCCGGATCGCTGAATGAAGCAAACGAGCCGTAGCTCTTGCGCTGGGGATGCGGACCTCTCACGCGTGCATTTTCGCCGGCATGATGGAAGACGCCACCGGCATCGTGGAAGACATCACTCAGCGCGACGCCGCGTTCGGCGAGCTCGGCACGAGCGGCTTCGACATCGGAAACGATCAGATGGAGGCCCTGCGCCGTGCCGGGCACGGCCGCCGTCACGTTCTTGCCGAAGATGACGGAGCAGGGCGAGCCCGGAGGCGTGAATTGAATGACCCTGAAGTCGTCGCCCGTGACGAAATCGGCATCCAGCCGCCAACCGAGATTGCTGTAAAACTGCTTGGCACGGTCGACGTCCGAGACCGGGATGACGATGACCTCGAGCTTCATGGCGGCCGTCCGCATTGCCGCGGTCCTGGCCGCAGTCTCGCTGTGCACAGAGGTATTGCCCATGTTCAGCTCCCTGGTTTGGATACTTCGAGATTGGCAATAAAACTTGGCGAGTGGATCACAGCGACCGCAGGCAGTCGAATCAATTTGTCCCATCCGAGCACGGCGGATAGGAGCTCCTGCGTTTACCTTCGCATCGCCCACCGCAGGCCGACGGCGACCGCCAGGCCCAGCAGCGGCCACATCGCCCAGAACACCCCGTGCCATGTCAGCAAGTTGATGATAACGATACCAATGCCGATAACGGCCAAGCCGGCAAGACGCTGGTCGAAGCGGCTCTGATTCCGGTTCCAGGCCATCGCAGCGACGAAGGCAAGGCCGAGGAGCGGCCAGACGGCCCAGAACTCGCCCTGCCACGTCAAAAGATTGATCACGACCAACGCGATCGCGACAACCGCGAACACCCCGCCAATCTTCCGCACCCTCGGTGCAAGGGGGCGCCCCGGCGCAGGCGCCGCAGCCGCCGGCAACGGGCGAGCGGGTGGTGCGGGCGTCGTGGACACGTCGTCTCCGATCCGCACAGCATAGCTCGGCACGGCCTCGCTAACGTTCTTCACCGTCAGTGGCCCGAGAAAATCGAAGCCGACGGCGACCTTGTTGCGGACCTGGTCGTAGACTGTGTTGGAGATCACGATGCCGCCCGCTGCTGCGGAAGCCTGAAGCCTGGCGGCGATATTGACGCCGTCGCCGTAGAGGTCGTCACCCTCGGCGATGACATCGCCGAGATTGATGCCGATCCGATAGAGCATGCGTCCTTCCGCCGGCCGGGCGGCGTTTATTCCGACGAGTTCGTTCTGGACATCGATGGCAGCGCGCACCGCTTCGACGACGCTCGGAAATTCCGCGATTAGGCCGTCGCCCCAGGTATTGATCACCCGACCGCCATGCGCGCCGATCAGCCGCGACATCGCATCGCGCGACCACTTCAGCATGGCAAGGGTACCCTCCTCGTCGGCGCCCATCAGCCGCGTATAGTCTTGGACATCGGCCGAGAAGATGGTCGTCAGCTTGCGTCGCATTTCATTCATCGGATTGCGATCCACCCTGGGTTTGGCAAGACAGTTTGCAGCAGCAGCCATCTGATAGGGAGATTTCCCCATTCGAAAGTTCTGCAATAGCTGACCACACTTTTCAACGCATACGCGAACAATGCCCTGGGCGCTTCCAGCAGAAAGATGCGCGTTGCGTGCGATCGAGTAAAACAAATCCGAATGCGCACCGCTGTCAGCGAGACCATGGAACCGCCAAGTCGCAGGAACGTTTCTTGCTCACATCGGGCGCTACCAGCATCCCGCTGGCACTCCTGAACAGGAGGTAACCATGAAAACGCTGATCGTCTCTGCCGGCCTGTTGGCTGCAACCGCCTTTGCGGCGTTTGCGGCGGAACCGGCCAAAATGGTCGATACGAAGATGGGCAAGATCCTGGCAAACGCCAAAGGCATGACGCTCTACACGTTCGACAAGGACGCCATGGGCAAATCGAACTGCGACGAGGCTTGCCTGAAGAAGTGGCCAGCCTTCCACGCCGCCGCCAAGGCCAAGGCCGAAGGCGAATGGACACTCGTCAAGGCGGCCGACGGCAAGGAAATGTGGGCATACGAAGGTAAGCCACTTTACACGTTCGCCGGAGACAAGAAGCCCGGCGATATGACAGGCGATGGCGTCGGCGGCGTCTGGCACGTCGCCAAGTAGCCAGGCACAGTAGACTGGGGTGAGGCCGACGGTCTGTCCGCGTGCGCGCCTCATCCCGGCCCGAGATTGAGATAATCAGCCCTTCGCTGGTGTTTCCGGAACTGGCGTCAGCGGCCGGCCCTTCCCGAACCACTCAACGAGATTGTCAACCACCAGATCCGCCATCGCATTGCGCGTCGGCACCGAGCCTGAGGCGAGGTGCGGCAGGAGCACGGCGTTCGGAAGATCGAGCAGCGAAGCCGGCACGTTCGGTTCGTTGTAGAAGACGTCGAGGCCGGCCGCGCCGATCGTTCCCGCCTTCAGTGCCGCTGCAAGCGCTTCTTCGTCAACAGTCCACCCGCGCCCGACATTGATGAACACGCCGTCGGGGCCGAGCGCCGAAAGAATGTCGGCATTGATCGTCTTGTGCGTCTGCTGCGTCTTCGGGACGATGGAGATCAGCGTGTCGACGGCTTCCGCAAGGTCCTTCAGCGACGGGTAGTAGCCATAGGGCGCGGTGGCATGGCGCGTGCGAGTATGATAGCTGATCTTCACCTTGAACGGTTCAAGGCGCTTGGCGATCTCCTGGCCGATGCGGCCAAGGCCATAGATCCCGACATGCCGCCCCTTCAGGGAGAAGCGCGACAGCGGATAGTTCTGCCCGGGCTTCCAGTTGCCGGCCCGCAGCCAGTTCTCGGCACGAGGAAGCTCTCGCACCGCGTTGAGGAGCAGTCCGATCGCCGTATCGGCGACCTCGTCGTTCAGCACATCGGGCGTGTTCGTGACGATGATACCCTTGGTTGCCGCATGCTTGGCATCGACGCCGTCATAGCCGACACCGAAGCTGGAGATCAGTTCGACCTTCGGAAGACTGTCGATTGCTGCCGAATCAAATGTGCCGGAAACGGCGACACCGCGAATCTTTCCAGCGGCCTCCGCGTCAAGCGTCGAGGGATTGGCTTCGACAACGTCGAAGCTCTCCTTCAGGCGCGTCAGGACGCGTTCGTGTATCTTCCCGGGAACGAGAACGGCGATGCGGGACATGGCACTTCCTCTTGGCTTGCTACGGGCGCGGTCGGTAGGGGCTGGTCGACTGGCGGATGCGCATCTCGGGCTTGATCAGATGGATGCCGTCGGGCTCGTGGCTGCCCGCCAGTCGATCGAGAAGCGCGCGGGCAGCAAGGCGTCCGACTTCCGCCTGGCCATTCCAGACGGTGGTCAGCGCCGGCATCGATATTGACGCTTCCTCGAGGTCGTCATAGCCGGTGACGGAAATGTCCTTGCCGGGAACGAGACCGGCGCGGGAAATGCCGTTCATCAGGCCGATCGCGACGAGATCGTTCCAGCAGACCGCCGCCGTCGGCTTTTGCGGCAGCGACAGGAAATGCACCGCCGCTTCGAAACCACCCTGCATCGAGCGCGGACCGGGAATGCGTAGACCCGGATCAACGTCGATGCCGGCCTTGCGCAGCGCATTGACGTAGCCCTGATAGCGATCGCGTCCCGTCGACGTCTGGTCGGTACCGCCGATCATGGCGATCGAGCGATGGCCAAGGCCGATCAAATGGTTGGTGGCGAGCGAAATGCCGTAGCTGTCGTCGCCGCGATAGGTCGGAAGGTCCAATCCGTCCAGCGAGCGGGCCACCAGGATCGCCGGCATGCCGTTGTCTTCCGCAAGCTGCATATCCTCCGGCGGCGTACCGATCGCCGGGGACATTATGACACCGTCCCCACCGAGCTGCAGCAGCGTTTCGATGAAGGTGCGCTGCTTTTCGACGGAGTCGTAATGGTTCGACAGAATGAAGGTGTGCCGACTGCGATCGAGCTCGCTTTCGATCGCCTTCAGGATTTCGCCATAGAACGGGTTCATGATGTCGTGGACGACGACACCGATGATGCCAGAGCGGGACGTACGCAGGCTGGCGGCGCGGCGGTTATAGATATAGCCGAGTGCGCGGGCCTGTTCCTTGATTTTGTCCCGGGTGGCACCAGCCACGAGCGGGCTGTCACGTAAGGCAAGAGATACGGTTGCTGTGGAAATGCCGAGCGTTTCGGCGATCGTCGAAAGCTTTATCTTTTGAGCCACGTGTCCTCCCCAGGCAACGCGCGGTTGTCCTTGCGCCCAACCATTTCAAGAGTCGAGCACTATTAAAATGTTTAATTAAAAGATTAAACGCAACGAAGCAATTCGTAATTTCACAAATCTGTCAGATTTCCTCAGGCTCATCGAGAGGGATGGCGGCGGACTGCAAGTTGCCGTCGATTGCCTTCAACAGACGGACAAGATTGCGGATTTCCTTCTCGGAGAACTCCTGGGTGGCCATGCTGTCGCACGCCGAGGACGCCATTTCGATTGCCTTGACGCTGCCGCGACCGAGTTCAGTCAGATAGACCTTGGTCAGGCGGGCATCGTCGGCATCCGGCTTGCGTTCGAGGAAGCCTTGGGCTTCCATGCGCCCGATCGTGCGCGTCATGGTTGGCGCCTTGACGCCGAGCTTCTGTGCCAACCCGCCTGCCGTCATCCCGTCGGTTTCCGCGAGCAGCAAAATCACGCCGTCCTGGCCGGCATAGAGACCGCTTTCAAGCAGGTTGCGAGACAGCACGGTGCGCATCGAGCGGGCCGCCTGTGTCAAAGCCGGCGAAAGATCTACAACCGTATATTCGGTCTGGTCCTTCTTCTTGGATTTCTGCTTCTTACCGTCCTTGTGCTTCTTCCCCATCGCGATTCCTTTGACTTTGCCGTGTTGCGCATCCCTCGCCTTGCAAGGGAGCCGGAACATTCATAATCATCTCCCCTAAATCGATTTTGGTTTAAGGGCTTATGCGATAAGCATTGAGAACGCTGCGCTATCACATTGCGCATCATCTCGTCATAAACAAGAGGGCTTAGCCGGATGTATGTGCCTTCTCGCGACTTCGAACACAACGATCCGAATCTCTCCCCCTCGGACCGCAGTCGGTGGATCGCAATCCTGCCGCTTGGCGCCCACGAGCAACACGGACCTCACCTGCCCTTCGACACCGACGCATTGATTGCAGCCGGCATCGTTGCCCGGCTCAAGGCTGCAATTCCCGCCGCCTCGCCGGTCACGTTTCTGCCGACAGAAACAGTCGGCTATTCGATCGAGCACATGGACGTGAAGGGTACGCAAACGCTGACATATGGAGAGGCCATCCAACGCTGGCTCGGCATTGCCCGGAGGCTCTCGGACATGGGCATTCGCAAGTTGGTGATGTTGAATGCCCATGGCGGCAACTCACCGCTGATGACGATCGTTGCGACGGAGGCCCGCGTCCGGTTCAACATGCTCGCCGTCGCCACGAGTTGGACGCGCTTCGGCGTTCCCGCCGATGTCATCTCGCCCGAGGCAAAGGCGATCGACATCCACGGCGGCGACATCGAGACGTCGGTGATGCTGGCGCTTCACCCGGATAAGGTCGACATGACCAAGGCTGCAGACTTCCCGTCCCGACAGTCGGATTTCGCTGCCCGCTTCAAGCATCTGCGTGCCTATGGCCCGCACGCCTTCGGATGGAAAATGTCTGACCTTAGCCCATCGGGCGTGGCGGGCAACGCGTCGCTGGCGACGGCGGAGAAGGGCGAGGCGCTGATTGCGCAGTCCGTGAGGGGGCTGGCCGAACTGCTGCAGGACGTCGATGCATTCGACGCGGCGGAGCTCGATTGAAACCATCGCCGGTGCGATGTGATCTTATAACATACAAAACCCTTTGAACTGCCGCCCGCAACTCCTTATATGAGACCGACGAATTTTCAGCCCCGCCCCCGGGCGTGCCATCTCTCGAGGTTCTTATGACCGACGCGATCCCCACCCAGCAGAAGCCTATCCCCGTTACCGTTCTCACCGGCTACCTCGGCGCCGGCAAGACGACCTTGCTCAACCGCATCCTGTCGGAGAACCACGGCAAGAAATATGCGGTCATCGTCAACGAGTTCGGCGAGATCGGCATCGACAATGACCTCATTGTCGAATCCGACGAAGAGATCTACGAGATGAACAATGGCTGCGTCTGTTGCACCGTGCGCGGCGACCTGATCCGCGTTGTCGAAGGCCTGATGCGCCGCCCCGGCCGTTTCGACGGCATCATCGTTGAAACGACGGGCCTTGCAGATCCTGTGCCGGTCGCCCAGACCTTCTTCATGGATGACGACGTGCGCGCCAAGACGGAACTCGACGCGGTTGTCGCTCTCGTCGACGCCAAGCATCTGCCGCTGCGCCTGAAGGACAGCCGCGAGGCCGAAGACCAGATCGCCTTTGCCGACGTCGTCCTGATTAACAAGACCGACCTCGTCACGCCGGAAGAGCTGGCGCAGATCGAGGATATCGTTCACGCCATCAATCCCTCGGCCCGCGTCTACAAGACCAGCCGCTCGGGCGTCGATCTGGCCCGCGTTCTCGATCAGGGGGCTTTCAACCTGGAGCGCGCGCTGGAGAACGATCCGCACTTTCTTGATCATGACCATGACGATCACGTCTGCGGTCCGGATTGCGACCACGACCACCATCATCATCATGCGCATGATCACGACCACGATCATGACCATCACCACCATGACCATGATCATGATCACCATCATCATGGCGCCATGTCGCCGATCCATGACGTGACGGTGCAGTCGGTCTCGCTGCGTGGCGGCGAAATGAACCCGGAACGCTTCTTCCCCTGGATCCAGAAGATCACGCAGACTCAGGGGCCGAATATCCTGCGCCTCAAGGGCATCATCGCCTTTAAGGACGATCCCGAACGCTACGTCGTTCAGGGTGTCCACATGATCATCGAAGGTGACCACCAGCGCCCTTGGAAGGACGGCGAGAAGCATGAGACCCGTCTCGTCTTCATCGGCCGCGAACTTGATCACGAAAAGCTCGAAGCTTCCTTCAAGGCGTGCGAGGCGGCGGCCTGATGCCCACAGTTGCCCCGTTTGATCTCGACGGCCATATCCTGGCCGTCGAATTTTTAGGTGACACCCCCTTCTTCGCCAATGCCGCCGGCACCATCCACCGCCTCGACGGCGGCGAGAAGGTGACCGAGGCCCATCAGGGCATGCTGAGCTGCATCCGCGACCCGTATAGCGAAAGCCTGATTTCCGGCGGTGAGGACGGCAAGGTGCTGCGCATCGGAGCCGATGCCGGGGTGACCGAGCTTGCAAACGCGCCGCGCAAATGGATTTCCCAGCTTGCCGCCGGCCCGCAGGGCGCCGTCGCCTACTCCTACGGCAAGAGCGCTCTCGTGCGCCTCGCCGACGGCACGACCAAGGAATTTACCGAAGAGCGGACCGTCGAGGGCCTCGCCTTCGCGCCCAAGGGCATGCGCATTGCCGCCGCGCGCTACAACGGCGTGTCGCTGCATTGGGTCGGCACCGCTGCCAAGCCGGTCGACCTCGAATGGAAGGGCGCCCATACCGGCGTCACCTTCTCGCCTGACGGCAACTTCCTCGTCACGACGATGCAGGAGAACGCACTGCACGGATGGAAGCTCGACAGCAAGGCCGGCGCTGAAGCCCGGCACATGCGCATGACCGGCTACCCCGCCAAGGTGAAGTCTCTCTCGTGGTCCGCGAAGGGCAAGTGGCTTGCCTCGTCAGGTGCGCCGGCTGCGATCGTCTGGCCATTCCAGGGCAAAGACGGCCCGATGGGCAAAGCGCCGCTCGAGCTCGGCACCCGCGCCAACATCATGGCGACCTCAGTGAAGTTCCACCCTGTCGAAGACATCCTGGCGATCGGCTTCATCGACGGCATGATCCTCGCCGTCCGCATTGCCGACAGCAAGGAAGCGCTGCTGCGCCGACCCGGCAAAGGCGCGATCACGTCGATGAGCTGGAGCAAGAACGGCAAGCTGCTGGCCTTCGCTTCCGAAGCCGGCGATTGCGGTGTCGTCGATATCGCAGCCTAAGCTTTTGCGCGGCTGTGTTATCAGGACAGCCGCGCCGCCTCGATAATCTCCGCAAGAACACCATGCAGCGCATCGCGGTAGCCGGTGCGCGCCGATGGGCCGCTCTCGTCCGATGTCATGACAACAGTCATGCCGAGCGAGGGGACGATGTAGAGCATCTGGCCGCCATATCCCCAGGCGAAATGGACCTCCTCGCCGCCAATCTGTCGCGAGAACCAGCCGTAGCCATAATCGTCGCCGGAGAAGCGCGAATTGGTGCGGTGCTGCCACGATTGCGCGATCCAGTCCGCAGGCACGACCTGCGTACCATCCGCAGCCTTGCCGCCGTTGCGATAGAGTTCGCCGAAAGCCAGCAGCGAGCGGGCCGTCATCGCCATCTGGTTCCCGCCGAGATAGATGCCCTGCGGGTCGCGCTCCCAGGCGCCGATCCTAAAGCCGCTAACGGGTGCCAGCCATTCGCGGGCGAGCGCCAGCGTCGACCTCCCGCTGACCTTCGTCAGGATCGCCGAGAGAAGGTGCGTGGAGGCGGTCGAATAGAGCATTTGACCGCCAGGCGCGTCGTCGAAAGGTTGGGCAAGGGCAAAACGCACCCAGTTGCGCGAGGCAACCCAGCGCCCGTAATTGGGACCAGACAGGCGACCAAGCCCCGCCTGCATCGAAAGTAGGTTGCCGATGGTGATCTCGTTAAGCCGCGGATCGGGATCGGCAGGCAGCTCAGCTTTCAGGATCGGAGCGATCCGTTGGTCCGGGCTTTCCAGCAGTTTCTTTTCGATGGCGATGCCGACGAGGCATGAAATGATCGATTTGGAAGCGGACTTGATGTTGACTGACTCAGTCGCGGCGTGGTCGCCGTAGCCCTGTTGCGCCACCGTCCGCCCATCCCTGGCGACGATCACGGTTCTCAGCGGCTTCAACTCCACGCGTGAGGACAAGCTCTCGAGCAAAACTGCCGTCCGGCCGTTCTCCGGCTGTGCAACGGCAGCGAGCGGCGACAGCAGAAAAGCGACGAGCAAAGCGAGGCGCGTGATCATTTCGCTGAGCTAGCGTAGGCAGAACGCAAAATCATCGTCCGCCCGATGCGGCTCACGCGGACGTGAAAATTTATGATCGGCAGGGACGCGTCTGATGAACACGACCACAGGCGTAGGCCGCCATCCCGCAGGCAGCCCAAGGCGCCGCGCGAAGCCATGCTTCGTGACGGTTTTCCCGATAGGAGTGGGCAGGCGATTTGGGGTAGCGGAATGGGATGTCAGGCTGCATCGCCTGCCCGATTGCGGCGAGCTTTCCGGCTTCTCAAAGTCGACAGGAGCGTCTCCCGATCCCGATTCCCCGATGGATCTTCAACCCTGACGGTATCCGACCCAGCCTCGGCAACCATCATCGAGCGCCGAAATATGAACGGAAGGCGGACCGGTTCATGAACCCGGCTCCCTGCCAGATGACGAGGAGATTATAGGGCGACCACGCGCCAGCGAGGAAAACCAATGCCCAAACTTTCATCTATATGCTTGAAATAATTGCAAATTCGTGAGAACAAATCAGGAATTTCGCCCACTTTGGGGCGAAACTCAGGTGTTGCTAAAATATCATTAATTTTTGCTCTCACAGTTTTTTGTTCATCTGGCGTTCAGAAAACTCTTTGGAAAGCCACTTTTTGAGCCCACATTGGACTCCTGAGAATAGGAGTGCATGAATGATTCTAAGGGCCACTGCCGCAGCGACTATATTCGCGGTTTATGCTTTCACGATGTTCTTCATCGCCGCTATACCTGAAAATGTCGTTCAGACTGCCGGAACTCAATTGGTCGACACAAGCGTCGTCAAATAATTGAAGCCTGAGGGGGCACGCAGTCATAAAAGTTTAGGCTAAGCGTTCGTCCGGTTTTCCGGCGCCTCCTAAACTTGATTTCCGAAAAACGAGAAAACAAAAGGCCCCTCCCCATCAGGGGAGAGGCCTTGCCGATCACGCCGCCCTGCGGACCGGGGCGCTTGCCAGCATCCGCCCCGAGGGGACGATCATGCCGGCCGCACCGTCAAGCCAGCCCTCGATGAGCTCCAGCGCCAGGAAGCGCGAGCGTTCGAAGGGACCCGGCATGACGAGATGTTGAGCCTTCCCGGAAAAAAAACCGAAACGTTCGTAGTAAGGGGCATCGCCGACGAGCAGGATCGCGCCATGCCCACGGTTCTTCGCTTCCAGCATGGCGGCGCGCATCAGCGCCGAACCGACGCCCTTGCCCTCGAAGCTCGCATCAACCGCCAGCGGCCCGAGCAGCAGCGCGTTGATCGGCGTGCCTTCGGCGTTGACGCCGGCCTCGACGTTCCACAGGCGCACGGTGCCGATGACATGGCCGTCGCGATCGCGTGCAACCAGCGCCAGGCCTTCAGCCGGCACACGGCCGCGGCGGATCTTTTCCGACGACTTCTTGCGGCGGTTCGCGCCCATGGCACGATCCAGCAGGTTTTCGCGAGCCACGACGTCGCCAGCGTTCTCGGCGTCGATGGTAAAGACAGAAGGCGCAAAAAATGCGCGGACAGAATCAAGAACAGCGGCCATCGTGGCCTCCCGTACCCAAAACCGATATGAGCGGCGATTGATATGAATTGTGAGAATGCCGCCCCGGCTGGCTACGGGGCTGGCAATATTAGATGACGTAGGCCTTCAACGGCTCGAAGCCGTTGAACGCGACCGCCGAGTAGGTGGTTGTGTAGGCCCCGGTGCCTTCGATCAGGATCTCGTCGCCAATCGAAAGGGAGATCGGCAGCGGATAAAGATTCTTCTCGTAGAGCACGTCTGCGGAATCGCAGGTCGGGCCGGCAATCACGCAAGGCTCCATTTCGTCGCCGTCGCGCTCGGTCCGGATCGGGTAACGAATGGCTTCGTCCATCGTCTCGGCGAGACCGCCGAACTTGCCGATGTCGAGGAACACCCAGCGGGCTGCGTCGTTGTCCGACTTCTTCGAGATCAGCACGACCTCAGTCTTGATGACACCGGCGTTGCCGACCATGCCACGGCCCGGCTCGATGATCGTCTTCGGCAGGTTGTTGCCGAAGTGGTCACGAAGGCTCTGGTAGATCGCACGACCGTAAGCTTCCGCCGACGGAACATCACGCAGATACTTGGTCGGGAAGCCGCCGCCCATGTTGACCATCTGCAGGTGGATGCCCTGCTTGGCCAGCTGAACGAAGACGCGCTTGGCGTCGGCGAGAGCCGAATCCCAGGCATCGACCTTGGTCATCTGCGAACCGACGTGGAACGACACACCGTAGGACTCGAGGCCGAGCTGATGCGCGTAGACGAGAACGTCCACAGCCATCTGCGGGACGCAGCCGAACTTGCGCGACAGCGGCCATTCAGCACCTTCACCATCCGTCAGGACGCGGCAGAACACGCGGGCGCCGGGAGCGGCACGCGAGATCTTCTCGACTTCCTCGTGGCTGTCGACCGCAAAGAGGCTGACGCCGAGCGCATGCGCGCGGGCAACGTCGCGTTCCTTCTTGATCGTGTTGCCGAAGGAAATACGGGCAGCGGTTGCACCGGCATTGAGCGCCATTTCGATTTCAGCGACTGACGCGCAATCGAAGCTCGAGCCCATGTCGGCGAGCAGCTTCAGGACTTCCGCAGCCGGGTTTGCCTTGACGGCGTAGTAGATCGCGCTGTCCGGCATGGCGTGACGGAAAGCAGAGAAATTATCGCGCACGACGTCGAGGTCGACCACGAGGCAGGGACCGTCGGGACGTCGGGTTGCGAGAAAGTCGCGGATGCGCTGGGTGGTCATATCGATTCCCTCTTCCAATTCCAGAGCTCCGGAAAACCGGAGGACAAAGGGCAATCAATCGCTCGCATAGGAACCAGCCGGTGGAGACCCCGGAACCTTAGCAAGCGCTTGATAGCGCAAATGATGGATCAACGCCGCGAAAGCGACATGGATCCGGCTTTGTCTGCCATGGATTGGAGGGAGTTCCCTACCGCACTTCCGGCAATGAAGGTGTGCCTCTTCAGTAACCCCCGCTGATGGAAAGCAGGGAGAGAACAAAAAGGCCCGCACCGTCGTTGCTTCAGGCGTCCTCGCATTTTCCGGTTGGCCAGAATAGCGACTGGAGGGGTTAATTCCAGGTACCTTACCGATTTCCTCACCAATTCGAGGGTTCGGCGGACACCCATGGGCACGTGCGACTTTGGGCTGACCACGAGATAGGAATATTCGCCGTCATAATCAAGCGGTTTTTTCGCATCTCCCGGCAGAAAATATTTGAACAATACACCGCAATTTGTTCAACGTGGTAAAACGGCCCGCAACCGACTGATTTGAATGGTGGTTCGGCGCTTTTTCAGGAGATCGTCATGGACACCCTCACCCGCATCCGCGCCTTCATCGATGTCGTTGAAGCAGAAGGCTTTTCGGCTGCGGCGAGGCGCACCGGCCGCTCCAAGGCGCTTTTGTCGAAATATGTGCGTGAATTGGAGGACGAACTCGGCGCCCTGCTGCTGAACCGGACGACCCGCCAATTCTCCATGACCGAGGCCGGTCATACCTACTACCGCACGGCATCCGACATCCTGAAGGAGATCGACAACCTCGCCGATCTCGTGCGCGAGAATAACGCCCAACTGAAGGGCCGACTGAAGGTCTCGGTGCCACGCACCTTCGTCGATGCCGAGGTCGGCCAGTCGCTGATCGACTTCGCCAAGGAAAACCCGGATCTCGCGCTGGAGATCGCCGCGGACGACCGATTCGTCGATCTCATCGAGGAAGGCTTCGATGTCGCCATTCGCGTGACCAAGCTCGAGGACTCCGGCATGATCGCCCGCAAGATCTCGGATTTCCGCGTCCATCTTTGCGCGACACCCGACTTCGTGGAGCGCCATCCGGATCTTGCCCACCCATCGGATCTGTCGAACGTCCCCTTCATCGTCGACACCAACTCGCGCAGCCAGGGCAGCATTCGCTTCTACAATCCGGACAGCACATCTTTTGCCGTTGCGGTGACAGGCCCCATGGAGGTCAACAGCCCACATGCGACGCTGCGCGCCGCACTGTCAGGCATCGGCGTCGCGCTGATTCCCGATTTCATCGCCCGCAAGCCGATCGAGAGCGGCGAGCTGGTGACGCTGTTCAACGATTACATTCCGACCGATCGCGGTATCTATGCCGTCTACCCCCATCGCCGCTACTTGCCGGCCAAGGTCCGCATCTTCGTCGACTACCTTCACAATTGGTTCAAGAAGCATTCCTGACCGCTTCCCGTCTGGGGCCGGTCCCAATTCCGTCCCATTTACTGGCGAGGAATCAGGTGAGTTTGGGATCCCGTAGTAAGAGCACGCATGAAGAAATCGACATTCCTGATGGCGTCGCTCCTGTCGCTTTTGCCAGCCGCAGCCTTTGCACACCCGCATGTGTTTGTCGAAGCGCGGCTGGAGGTCGTCGCCGATGACGACGGCAACGTTGCTGAACTGCGCAACGTCTGGCGCTTCGACGAGGTATTCTCGTCGTCCGTCGTGATGGATTTCGACAAGAACACCGATCTCAAGCTGGACCCGAACGAGCTGGCCGAGGTCGGCAAGACCGTGCGGGATTCGCTGGTCGACTACGACTACTACATGAACCTTACGATGAACGGTAAGAATATAAAGGTCGAGAAGCCCGACCTGATCCATGTGGACTACAAGCAGGGTCAGTTGCTGATGTTCTTCGCCGTCAAGCCGGCAGAAAAGATGCCGCTCAAGGGAGGCCTTACCTTCGGTGTCTACGACCCGACGCTCTACACCTCGATCGACTTCCCGACCGACAACGAGCTGGTTCTGGTCGGCGACCGGTTCAAAAGTTGCAAGCACCAGGTCGTCCGCCCCGATGCCGACCAGGTGATCGCCGAGAACAAGCAGTCCTTGACCGACGCTTTCTTCAACGACCCGACGGGGACGAACATGTCGAAGCTCTTCGCGACGCGACTGGATCTCACATGCTGAGACACCGGCTTCGGCCGATTGCGCTCGGCGCCGCATTCGTGCTGGTCGCGGGCATGGCCGTTGCGCATGCGCAGTCGCCGCTCGGCATCGGCACATCGGAACCGAGCTTCCAGCCGACGGGCGGCCCGCTTGCTCCCCTCCTCCTCTATGTCAATGCACAGCAGCAGGCCTTCTATCGTGCCCTGACGGGTGCGCTGCGAGCCATGCGTGCGGATTCCTGGCATCTCTGGGCGCTGATCGGCCTCTCCTTCGCCTATGGCGTCTTTCACGCCGCCGGCCCCGGGCACGGTAAGGCTGTTATCTCCTCCTACATGATCGCCAATGAGATCGAGCTGAAACGCGGCGTATCCATCTCCTTCGTCTCCGCCTTCCTCCAGGGATTTGTCGCAATCGCACTTGTCGGCGGCGCATGGCTGGTGCTGCGCGGCACCGGCATAAGCCTGACGGCCGCGACGCAGGCGATGGAGATCGCCAGCTTCATCCTGGTCATCCTCTTCGGTTGCTGGCTGTTGTTCCGCAAGCTGCGGGGGATCATTGCAGGCATGCCACGCCGTGAGGTCATGGCAACGTCGTCTGGCCCCGTCAGCATGATGCTGGACTGGCAGGACAATGCAGCGCAGAAGCAAGGTTCGAGCTACGCCTTCGGTGAAGCACAGGCGCTCAGAGCCGGGCACAAGTTCATTGCCGGCATGGCCTGCGAGACCTGCGGCCAATCGCACATGCCCGATCCGTCCCTGCTCAAGGCCGAGAAGTTCAATGTCCGCGAAGCCTGGTCGGCCATCATCGCCGTTGGCTTACGCCCCTGCTCGGGCGCGCTGCTGGTCATGACATTCTCGCTGCTGAACGGCCTCTATCTCGGCGGCGTGCTATCGGTGATCGCGATGTCGCTTGGCACCGCGATAACGGTCGCGATGCTGGCAACGCTCGCGGTCACTGCCAAAGGCACTGCGATGCGCCTCGCCGGGCGCGGCTCAGCCGCGTCGGTGTGGATCGGGAATACGATCGAAATCCTAGGCGCCCTGCTGGTGATTGCCATGGGCGCACTGCTGCTCGGCGCCTCGCTACAGGGCTAGAGCCTACGGCGCTATTTACCGCGCTGGCGCTGATATCGCGCCCTCAGCCAGAAGACGACGAAAAAAGCCAGAACCAGGCACGCGCCGACACCAGCCGCCAGATACGGCGAGTAGCTGCCAAGTGCGAGAATGATGGCCGGCATGAAATAGAGCACGAGGCCGGCGGCCATAAGGATGATGGCCGCCGCAATTGCCTGCGAACGGCCTTCCGATCTCGGATCCGTCACTCTGTCGATTCCTTGGTCAGCTCGGCGCGGATTTCCTCCAGCCGCCGCTTCTGCTTGCCGTCTGCATCAAAATTGCTGGGAGACAGCCAGGCCTCGAACGCTGCGTTCAGGACAGGCCATTCGGAATCGAGCATCGAAAACCAGGCCGTATCGCGATTGCGGCCCTTGGAAATCATGTGCTGGCGGAACACGCCTTCGTAGGTGAAACCATAGCGGGCCGCCGTCGTCTTGCTCGCCTCGTTCAGATTGTCGCATTTCCACTCATAGCGCCGGTAACCGAGATCCTCGAAGACATGCTTGGCCATCAGATAGTGAACTTCGGTGGAGAGCGGCGAGCGCTTCATGTCGGCACCGTGCGCGACGCCGCCGACCTCGACCACGCCATTGGCCGGATCGGCCCGCATGTAGTTCGCCATGCCGACGATCTTGCCGGAGCTGTTGTCTCGGAAGACATGCGTCAGCCAACCCGATTTGGCGACCGACTGAAGCCAGGCGGCGAAGTCCTCGGTACCTGTAAAATCGGGCTGCGAGAAGTAGCGCAGCAAGGGATTGATGGCCATGCCGCCAAGTCCGTCCCACAAAGCCTGCAGATGCTGCTCGCGGACATAGGGTTTGACGGTGACAAAACGCCCCCTGAGGGTCACCGGCTGGGGTGCCGGACAGCCCTTGAAATTCGATAGATCGCGCATACGCTCCTCCGGGTAAGGAGACATGGCTTAGGCCAGCCGCCTGGGAAAGGCAACTGGCCGAATGATGCTTTTAGAGGCTGACCTTGGCGGAGGACACCGTCGCCTCGATGTGGTCGACCAAAGCATCGGGAAGGCCAAGGCGACCAGCCAGCAGGTCGAGATAGCCGCGCTCGGCGCGCGAATCCGGCTCAATGGTCAGGCGTGACGCGGTGTAGAGCTCCACCCGCTGCTCCTCAGTCTCGGCGGCGGCAACCAGTGCGTCGAGATCCGTCGGCTGCGACAACTCCCGTTCGATGAAGAAGGCGGCTTCGGCGGCGACATCCGCGGCCTTGATCTTCTCGAGGATTAGGGCGCGTTCGTCATCGTTGACATGGCCATCGGCCTTGGCCGCGGCGATCATGGCGCGGATGAGAACGAGGACGAATTCGTTGCTTTGGGCGGGGGAACCGGTGCCGAAGCCGGAGTCAGCGGGGGGCGGCAGCACGGCCGTCCTTGGTGGGGGCGCATCGGACGGAGTGGCCGGCGCCTGCCCTGCCTGATAATTCTTGTAGGCCTGATAGCCGAGACCCGCGATCGCAGCGAGACCGCCGATAGTAAGCGCATTGCCGGCAATGCTGCGTCCAGCCTTGGTCCCGAGCAGAACGGTTGCCAGCGCACCGGCTTTCCACGGATTGTCCTTGGCCATCTGGATCGCGTCGCCCGCCCGGTCCTTGACGGTACCGCCGACACCCGGCACCTGCGAACCCAGAAACTGCTCAAGAAGCTTCTTCGCGTCGATCATTCCTCATCATCTCCCTGTCTAGAGGCCAAATGGGAGATAGGTGCTGACGCCCAAAATACAAATGCAGGCGGAAATTCCGCCTGCATCAAATGCCGTTTATCCTGGAATCAAGCCTTCAGTGCAGCGGCTTCCGACGCGAGCTTGGTGATGCCGGCCCAATCGCCCGCAGCAACCAATTCCTTCGGAGCCACCCAGGAGCCGCCGACGCAGATAACGTTCGGCAGCGACAGGTAATCCATCGCATTCTTCAGCGAGATGCCGCCGGTCGGGCAGAAGACTGTACCTGCGAGCGGCGAAGACAGCGCCTTGAGATAGGCAGCGCCGCCAGCCTGTTCTGCCGGGAAGAACTTCAGCACCTTGTAGCCTTCCTCGCGCAGCGCCATGACCTCGCTTGCGGTCGCAGCACCCGGCAGCAGCGGAACGGAGGAATTGCGGGCCGCATCCAGCAGCTCCTGCGTCGCGCCCGGGCTGACGACGAATTTCGAGCCGGCAGCGACCGCGGCATCCCAATGGGCGGCGTTGAGAATGGTGCCGGCACCCACCTCAGCGCCTTCGACCTCGTCGGCAACGGCGCGAACGGCATCGAGGGCGGCTGGCGTGCGCATGGTGATTTCGATCGCCTTCAGGCCGCCTGCGACAAGAGCACGCGCCAGCGAAACCGCGGACTTGACGTCATCGACGATCAGAACCGGTACAACAGGCTGAAGTTTCAGGATGGAAAGGAGCTTTTCTGTCTTTTCGCCCATGGCCGCTTGATCCTTTTGAAACGATTGAATTCGGGTCTCGAAATACCTCCAAGGGTGCGCTTTGTCGAGACAAAACCTATCCTCGTAACAGAATGGGTACCCATAGCGGGAAAATTAGGCTAGCGTAATAAAATCGTCACAAAAGGTCATCGGAAATGGCGAAAGAAATCGAGCGGAAGTTTCTAGTACGCAGCGATGCATGGCGTTCCGAAGCCGAGACGAAATCGAAGCTACGGCAGGGCTACATTGCCTCCATGGACGACCGATCGGTCCGCATTCGTGTGCTGGATGACAAGAAAGCACGGCTGACGGTCAAGATAGGCCGCAGCACGATGACGCGCGACGAATTCGAGTACGATATCCCTGTTGGCGACGCTGAAGAGCTCTTGAAGGAGGCAGTCGGCATTGTCATCGAGAAGACGCGCCACCGCGTCCCCCATGATGGTTTTGTCTGGGAGGTCGATGTCTTCGCCGGCGAGCACCACGGACTGGTGATCGCAGAAGTCGAAATGGATTCGGAAGACGACAATCCAACGCTGCCCGCCTGGATCGGCCGTGAAGTTACAGGTGATTTCCGCTACTCAAATCAGGCCCTTGCCACCGAATTCGAGCACGATAGGCATGCCTTTTCGCATACGGCCTGACCACCATCTCACAGACGAATTTCGTAGAGCGGCCGCTGGCCACCTGCAAGAGGCGATAGACATTATTGAAGAGAGGCCGAATGGCACGCACGAGGCCATCCATGACTTCCGCAAGAACCTGAAACGCGTTCGCTCGCTCTATCGCCTCGTCGCCAGGGACATCCCGGCCATTCGCGAGCGGGAGAACGCCAGGCTCCGCGACGTCGCCAAATCCGTCTCCACAATCCGTGATGCCGCGGCGCTGATCGACACTGCCGTCTACCTGAAGGAGAACGCGCGCGATGCCGAGGAGGGTGAGACACTCGGCCGCATCGTCTCTGCACTCGAGATGCGCCGCGATCGTATGCTTGGGGCCGCCGAGAGCGGCCTGGAGCAGCGGCTATCGGAAATACCCGGCATGCTTGGGGAGGCCATCGCCGCGCTCGACACAATCGAGTTCAACGGCCGTCAGAGCAGGAATGCGCGACTGATCGCCAAAGGCTGGCGAAAAACCGTCCGCGGAGCGCAGAAAGCAATTGCCTCCTGTCACGACGAAGCCTCGGCGGAAACCTTCCATACATTGCGCAAACGGACGCAGGACTACCGCGCCTATCACACTCTTCTCCGCCCCCTGTGGCCGACGGCAATGTAGGCGAAGTACGAAGCGGCCAGCCAACTCGTTGATCTGCTCGGTCACGTCCACGATCTCGATGTGCTCTGCGAACTCGTCGAGGCAGAGCCGCACCTTTTTCCGGGTGCCGACGATCTCGCCCGTCTGCTCGACGCCATCATCTTCCGCCAGCAGGAAGATCGGAATGCAGCGCTGGACCGTGCCGAGGATGTGTTCCCGAAGGATTATGACAAGGAAGCGGACCGGATCGCGCTGCTCTGGAGGGCCGTTGCTAACCGCGACGATCCCGCCGATTGCGTTCGCGGGCCGAAACCTGTATTTCCAGCCGCATGACAGACACGCTGACCCAACCGACGGCAGCGGCGAGCCCTTTTCTCGTCGCGGCGCTTTACCATTTTGTTTCCGTGCCGCGCTTCGAAAGCCTGCGCGAGCCGCTGCAGGCACTTTGCGAAGACAATGGCGTGAAGGGTACGCTGCTTCTGGCGCACGAGGGGATCAACGGCACGATCGCCGGACCGGACGCGGGCATCAAGACAGTGCTCGCCTACCTGTGCGCGCAGCCGGAATTTGCCGCGCTCGAGCACAAGGAAAGCCACGCATCGAAGATGCCATTCCTGCGCATGAAGGTGAAGCTCAAGAAAGAGATCGTCACCATGGGCGTCGAGAACATCGATCCGAACAAGGTGGTCGGCACCTATGTCGCGCCGCAGGACTGGAATGCGCTGATCTCCGATCCCGATACGATCGTCATCGACACGCGCAACGACTATGAGACGGCAATCGGCATCTTCCGCGGTGCTGTTGACCCGAATACGAAGACCTTCCGCGAGTTTCCGGACTGGGTGCGCAACAATACCGGCCTGCACAACAAGCCGAAGATCGCCATGTATTGCACCGGCGGCATCCGCTGCGAGAAGGCAACCGCCTTCATGAAGGAGCAGGGCTTCGAGGAGGTCTATCACCTTAAGGGCGGCATCCTGAAGTATCTCGAGGAAGTCCCGCAGGAAGAAAGCCTCTGGGATGGCGCCTGCTTCGTCTTCGACGAGCGCGTCTCGGTCGAGCATGGCCTAAAGGAAGGCGAACACAAGCTTTGCCACGCCTGCCGCAATCCGATAACAGCTGAGGAGATCACCTCACCTCACTACGAGGAAGGCGTTTCCTGCAGCAACTGCTACAGCACGCGCAGCGAAGACGACCGCCTGCGCTACCGCCAGCGGCAGCATCAGATCGCGCTCGCCAAGAAGCGTGGCCAAAAGCACATCGGAACCTGATTAGGCGGCGTTGGTGCGGCGGGTGGTGACCTTTGCCGCGCGCGACCGCATCAGCCGTTCGGTGATCTGATCGGCCGGCATCGGCCGGCCAAAGAAGTAGCCCTGTAACGTATCACAGCCGAAGAGCCGCACCGCTATGCCCTGCTCTTCGGTCTCGATACCCTCGGCCGTGACCGGAATGTCGAGCGAGCGGGCAAGTGCCACCGTCGCCTGCAGCATTTCGCGTTGGCTGTCGCTTTCCAGGATGTCCATGACCAGCGAGCGGTCGATCTTGATGCGGTCGAAGCCGAACTGGCGCAGGTAGCCGATGGAAGAAAAGCCCGAGCCGAAGTCGTCGAGCGCAACCTTGACGCCGAGTGTCTTCAGTCGCTCGATCGCCTGCCGGGTACGCTGAGGGTTCTGGATCATGTAACCTTCGGTGACTTCAAGGGTCACCCGCTTGGCCTCGATCTCCGTCTGCTTCAGCACGTATCGGACATAGTCGACAAAGGCCGGGTTACGGAACTGCCCCGGAGAAACATTGACCGAGATGCGCAGTTCCGGCCATTGCTTGGCTGTCTCGCAGGCCTTGCGCAAAACAAAGAGCCCCAGCGCTTCGATAAGCCCGCTGGTTTCCGCAATGGGGATAAACACTTCAGGCGAGACCGGCCCGTGACCCGGGCGGTTCCATCGCACCAACGCCTCGACGCCCGTCATTTCATGGGTCGCAGCATCGATCAGCGGCTGATAGGCAATCTGCAAATCACCGCCTTCGATCGCCATCCGCAAATCGAGTTCCAGCGCATTGCGCTCGGCCCGGTCGGCGTCCATGGCTGGATCGTAAAGCGTCATGCGTGCACGGCCGGCTTCCTTGGCCTTGTACATGGCAAGGTCAGCCCGGCGCACCAGTTCCTCGCGGTCGATCGCACCACCCTCCGACATGGCGATGCCGATGCTTGCACCGATGACGACGACGCGCCGGCCGATCTCCAGCGGTTCTGCGAGGAAGTCCAGGATCTGCTCGGAAAGCTGCAGGGCAACGGCGTGCTCACTTTCGGAGACAAAAGCGATGGCGAACTCGTCGCCGCCGATGCGGGCGAGCACGGCGCCCACAGGAATGAGCACGTTGAGGCCAGCTGCGACCGCGCGGATCAGCTGATCGCCGGTGCCATGACCATAAGCGTCGTTGACTTCCTTGAAGCCGTCGAGATCGAGATAGAGGATGAGCACATTGCGATGCGTTTGCGCTGCCTCGGCAACGAAGGCGTCGATCGCGGTTCCAAGCCCATCTCGGTTCAACAGGCCGCTCAACCGGTCACGATTGGCTTCCTCTCGGGCAATGATTTCCTCGGCCTTGAGGCGGCGTAGCGCCAGCCAACCGATGATGAGAAGAACGATGAAGAACAAGCCGACAAGTCCGAGTGCCTTGACGACCATCGGACGAACTTCGCCATAGCCGATATCTCCGGGCCCCCGCGACAGCCAGATGAGCTTGCCGAGCATGGCCGCTTTGGCGTCGGCGATCGCCACCGAATACGGGGCTTCGAAATCAGGGGCGACCAGCTTCAAACCGTCGACCACATAGGTCGCGCCAAGTTCGGCCACCCTCTCGGAACCTAGGTGGCGGGCAAAGATGAGATAGCGATGTTTTCCTGCCGGCATATCGAGCGCGCCGGATTTCTCGCGCACCAGCGCGACGCCGACCGCCGCAATACCGGATTTGGTATCGACGAAACCTGTCGCCTCCGGGTTGTCCTGCAGGCCCGCCGCTTTCACCTTGTCGAAGAGTGACCAGAGCGCGGGCGAGAAGAAATCGTCCAGCGCGCCTTCCATCGGCTTGCCTTCCTGATAGGCCATGATCGACTTCTTCTCGTCATCGATCACGATTGCCATATCGAAGAGGGAGCTGTTGACCGACATTTCGCCGTAGTTGCTGATCGTCCAGGCCATGCCATCGGCGGCATAGACGTTCACCGCGGCATCGTCCCAGGCTGCATAATCGTTGAGCGTCGCGCCCAACTGCATCTCGAAGGTCTTCAGGGCGCCGGAGACAGTTTCACGGGAGCGCTCGTCATCCAGCACGTTGGATCGATCCGCAACGCGCTCGAGCGCGCTCAACACGAGCGTCGTGACAATTGCGACAACAATGGCAAAGGAGAAAAGCACGCCGGCGACCGTCGCATGACGACCGATGCCCGATACTTTCTTGTTGCCCCCGAAAATTGCCCGCATTCATTGCTCCCCGATCACGGAAGTCTGCCAGCTAGGGCTCAAAAAACGGTTAAGGGATCGATGTAACGATTAATCATCGGCGATTTTTTCGCCATAACCGCTAGCCCCCAAAACGTCAGGAAAATACATTGATTACGCAATGTTTTCCGCAACTTGACGGAATGAGTCAGACGCCAACGCGATTGATTGCAGCGCAGAATTTTACAAGCACAGATACGAGAAGCCCGCTTTTCACGGCTTCGGCAAGGACGTCAGATTGTCCGCCATCCGTCTTGCCAAGCAACGAGATCTTTAGAAAAGCCTCGTCGACAAGCCGCAGCGACATCGTCTTCAGTACTTCGGTCAACTGCTCGAGGGCGAAATCGCCGCGATGCGAGGCATGCGCAATCATTGCGGGCTTGAACGGCACTTCGTCGCGGGAAACGAGCCAATCAAGCGCGTTCTTCAATCCCCCGGGCAGGCCATGGGCATATTCCGGACATGCGACGATAATGCCGTTGGCCGCACGGATCTTGGCTGCAAACTCTTCGACGATCGCTGGCGTGTTCTCGCCCTCGCGGTCCGGGTTGAAGATCGGCAGCTCGCCGATCAGCTCGCAGATCTCGACTACGACGCCTGCGGGCGCATTATCCCGCAGGGCTTCGAGCAGCCGGCGATTGGTCGAAGCCTTTCGCTGGCTGCCGCAGAGCGCATAGAGGAAGAGCGGCTTTTCCATGCGCACGGTTTAAGCCACGGCGCCGATTCGCGCCATGCGCTCGTCAGCTGCTCTTGTGGTTGCCCTTCGGGAACTGTGCCGCAAGTTCGCTGTACCACTTGCCGCTCTTCTTTACCGTGCGGACCTGGGTCTCGTAATCAACATGCACGAGGCCGAACCGCATCCGGTAGCCCTCGGCCCATTCGAAATTGTCCATCAGGCTCCAGGCGAAGTAGCCGCGCATCGGATACCCGTCCTTGATCAGGTCGGCGACGGTATCGAGGTGCTCGCTGTAATAGTCGAGGCGCGGCTGGTCGTCGACCTCGCCGTTGACGACGTCCATGTTGTAGCAGGCGCCGTTCTCGGTGATGTAGCACTCCGGCAGCTCGTAGCGGCGATAGAGATCCTCGACGACGTTCTTCAGGCCAGGCGCATATACTTCCCAGCCGATATCGGTCTTAAAGTCGCTGACGCGTGGCGCCTCGACAGTCCAGGGGAAGTCGCCGTTCTTTGCCGGATCATCAGCAACTCGCAACGGCGTGTAATAGTTGAGGCCCCACCAGTCGAGCTTCTGATTGATGATCTTGAGATCACCCTCTTCCACAACGGGCATGCGCTCGCCGAGTGCTTCCAGGAACTCCTTCGGGTACTCGCCCTTGAAGACCGGATCGAAGAAGGCGCCGTTGTGGAACTGGTGCGCGCGTTCGCCAGCCGCAATGTCGGCAGCGCTGTCGGAGCCCGGCATGACGGACATGGCGTTGAGCACGAGGCCTACAGGCACGTTGGGCGCTTCCGCGCGGATCGCTTCGACGCCGAGGCCATGCGCGAGATTCATGTGGTGCATGGCGTGAAGCGCTGCCTGCATATTGCGTTCGCCCGGCGCATGAATGCCATAGAGATGGCTGAGCCAGACGATGCACCATGGCTCGTTGAAGGTCGCGACGCTATCGAGGCGGTCGCCGAGGCGGGCCATCACTGTCTTGGCGTAGCGCTGGAATGCATAGGTCGTCGAGCGCGCCGTCCAGCCGCCGTCGCCGGCGAGAAGCAGCGGCAGATCCCAATGGTAAAGCGTTGCGAAGGTCTTGATGCCACGCGCCTTGCAGCCATCGACGAGACGATCGTAGAAATCGAGGCCCGCCTCGTTTACCGGGCCGGTACCATCAGGAATGATGCGCGGCCAGGCGATCGAGAAGCGGTAGGCGTCGACGCCCATGGACTTGATGAGATCGAGGTCCTGATCGAGCCTGTTATAGTGATCGCAGGCGACATCGCCATTGTCGCGGTTGAATACGCGACCCGGCATGTTGCAGAAGGCATCCCAGATGGAGGGCTTGCGGCCGTCTGCCTTGGAAGCGCCTTCAATCTGAAACGCCGCCGTCGCAACGCCGAACGTGAAATCGCCCGGGAAGCGGGCAGCAAGGGTCTTCGGATCGATCATGAAAATCCCGTTCTTCATGGTTTCAAGAGGCGGTTTAGCCAAGCGGACCGATGTTGTACAGCGTGGAAATGACAATGCTGTAACGTTTCAGGTTAGCCGTTCCGGGGGCGCCTTGCGCATCAGGCGCTCCCGCCTTGCATTGCGCGCCCTTTCGCGAAACAACCCTCCCATGAGCATTCCCACCACACACCCCTTCGCCTTTAACCCCACCTACGGCATGACCCTTGCCGACCTCCGAGCGATCGTTCCGCCCGAAGCGCCGCCGGGGTTCGATGCGTTCTGGCAGGCCCGATACGAAAGAGCGATCGCCACCGACCCGCAGCCGGTGCTTCGAAAGAGCAGCCTGACGCATCCCGACTGGCAGGTCCTCGACATCACCTACACCTCGACCGGTGGATTCGAGATCGGCGGCTGGCTGCTCCTGCCACGGCGGCTGCCGGTGCGCCGCGGATTGGTGGTGGGCCACGGCTATGGCGGCCGCGATGCGCCCGATTTCGACCTGCCTGTCGAGGAAGCTGCCATTTTCTTCCCCTGCGCCCGTGGCCTGTCGCTCAGCGCCCGCCCGCCCATTCCGGCCGATGCGTCGGGGCATGTCCTGCAGGGTATCGACAACCCGAACACCTACATCATCGGCGGCTGCGTCGATGATCTCTGGCTTGCCGTCTCGTCGCTTCTCACACTTTATCCATGGCTCTCAGGCCACATCGGCTACAGCGGCGTCAGCTTCGGCGGCGGCATCGGCGCGCTGGCGATCCCGTTCGATCCGCGCATCGATCGCGGCCACCTCGTCGTCCCGACCTTCGGCGACCGGGAGCTATGGCTGACGCTACCGACCGTCGGCAGCGCAGATTCCGTGCAGACATACCAGACGACACATGGAAGCGTTCTCGAGACCCTGCGGATGTTCGACGCAGCCAGTGCCGCAAGCCGGATCGAGGTGCCGATGCTCGCAGCCGTCGCCCTCTTCGACCCCGCCGTCGCGCCGCCCTGCCAGTTCGCGGTGGCCAACGCCCTTCCGACATCAAAATATAATGAAACCTTCATATTGGATGCGGGGCACTTCGATTATCCCGGCAGCACTGAGCAGAACGCGGTACTGCGCGAGAAAGTCCGAGATTTCTTCAAGGTGTTATGAACCGGGAATATCTGCGCTGGCATAGTCCACGCCTGCATCGCGAGATGGAACTGCTGGTGTTCGGCCATGCCGGCGCCAAGGTCCTGATGTTTCCGACCCGCGAGGGACGTTTCTGGGAATACGAAAGGCTCGGCGTGGTCGAAAGCCTTTCCGACAAGCTGCAAGCCGGCCAGCTGCAGCTCTATTGCATCGAGGGGCTGGCCACAGAGACCTTCTACGGCTTCGACCGGCATCCGGCTGACCGAATCCGCCGCCACACGGCCTTCGAAGACTATATCCTGAACGAAGTCCTGCCGCTGATGGCATCGAAGAACGGACATGAGTGCACCATCGTGCATGGCTGCAGCCTCGGCGCCTTCCAGGCCGCCAGCCTGGTCTTCCGGCATCCGCATCTGTTCCGCAAGCTGGTTGCCTTCTCCGGCCGCTACGACCTGACGATCAGGGTCGACTCCTTCGGCGATCTGTTCGACGGCTATTACGACGACACGGTCTATTTCCACACGCCGACGCACTTCCTGCCGGGGCTAAACGGCGGCTGGCAGCTGGATAAGCTGCGCGAGGTCGAGATCGTCCTGACCATCGGTGACGCCGACCCCTTCCTCGACAACAACTATCACCTCAGCCGGCTGCTGGCGGAGAAGCAGGTCGGCCACCAGCTGCATGTCTGGGAAGGCCGCGCTCACCGGGCAGGCGCCTGGCGCAAGATGGCCGGCCTTTACATCTGACCCCGCACCCGGCCCGCCTAGAGAAGAAGCTCTTCGCCAAGCGGAAGCTGAAGCAGACGCGATATGCCGATATTCTCCAGAAACACCTCGTCGTGGCTGACGACAAGCAGCGCTCCGTCATAGGCCTGCAGCCCCGCTTCTACGGCTGCAATGGAATCGATATCCAGATGGTTGGTCGGTTCGTCGAGGATGAGCAGCGGCGGCGGCTTTGCGCCACCGAGAACACAGGCAAGACCGGCGCGCAGCAACTGCCCGCCCGAGAGCGTCGACACCTGCTGCAGGGCGGCATCCGCCCGGAACATGAAACGCGCCAGCGCCGCACGGCAGGCATTCTCATTGGCCTGGGGATTGAGATTGCTAAAATTCTCGCGGATCGACAACGATCGATCGAGCAGACTGACACTCTGATCGAACAGTGAAAAGCCGGTCATGACGGAAACGGTCCCGGACCACGGCTGCAGCACGCCTGTGATCAGCGCCAGCACTGTCGTCTTGCCGGAGCCGTTCGGCCCGGCGATCGCGACGCGATCGGGGCCGGTCATGGCAAAAGAGAGGTTTCGGATGATCGGCGCCTCGGGCCGATAGCCCGCGGTGACGCGCTCCAACCGCAAGACATGCCTGCCGGGCGGCAACCCGGTTGACGCGAGTTGCGCTGAAAAGGGCTGCAGGATCTCGATCCGCTGCCGCGCCGCGGCCGCCTCCTCCATCGCCTCCTCGCGGCGTTTTTCGCCAAGGCGAACCTTGTTGCCGCTGGTGTTTTCCGCCGCCCGCTTGAGGCCACCGGCGACGATACGCGGCATATCGCTTCTTGCCGCCTTCTTGCGGCCGTTGCGATCGCTGCGGGCCTGTCGTTCCGCCGCGACCTGGGCGCTGCGGACCACATCGGCAACACGCCGCTCCGCGTCCGCGAGGTCGTGCTCGGCGGCGGCGAGCTCAAGCGCCTTGCGCACCTGAAAGGCGCTCCAGTTTCCACCATATCGCCGGGCACCGAGGCTGGTGATCTCGACGATCGCATCCATGGTATCGAGCAACTCCCGATCATGGCTGACGACGATGGCGCCGGCGCGCCAGCCGGAAAGCAACGTGATGATAGCCTCCCGCCCATCCCGGTCGAGATTGTTGGTCGGCTCGTCGAGGATCAGGAAATCGGGATCGGAGAAGACGAGGGCCGCAAGACCCACACGCGTCCGCTGGCCGCCGGAAAGCGAGATAAGCAACGTCTCCGGTTCTGCGTCCAGCCCGACGCGTTCGATCGCCGCGGCGATACGCGCCTCGATCGTCCAATCAGCAATGGCGAGTTCGTCGGCAGTGGCGTCGCCAGCTTCGGCGCGGCGAAGGATTGCGAGCGCATCACTGGCATCGAAGAGATCGGCGACCGTTGCCCCCTCCTCCACCTGGACCGACTGGCGCAGGATGCCGAGCCGTCCGCCAAAGGCAATGCTGCCGGATTGCGGCTGCAGTTCGCCAGAGACGAGCTTGAGCAGCGTCGTCTTGCCGACACCATTGCGGCCGACAAGACCGGTTCGCTCGGCGCCGAAGCTCAGATCGAGATGGGAAAGAAGGGGTCGCCCGTCAGGCGTGGACCACAACAGATTGGATAGGGTAATGGATGCAGGCATGGATAAAGGACTCCCGAATGGCAAGGCGAGCTGGCGTTGCGATCGGCGTGGAATCCATTGCTGCACACATCCTGTTGGTATTGGCGATGGCCGCAATCTAGGCGGGCAGAGGGCTGAAATCAAGGCGATATCGGGTGGAACCGCAAACCGGCGACGGTCCGTGCCTGACCTGGCCACCCTTTGCCGGATAAATCGAAGCGGGCTTGCACTTCGGCGTCTCAATGACGCCGTGCTGGTTAGGGCCCCTTCGCTGCGTCCTTGACCTTCACGGCCATTGTCACTGCGGCATTCACGAGGATTTCGTTGCGCCCACCGCGATTGAGATCCACGCTGCTGGTGAGGTTGGTGATCTGGCAGCTTTCGGCCAGTGCCTGCAGGATGAGATCACATTGCTCGCTAGCCATCGTGTAGAGCCCTTTCTGGGCTGCCTTGATCTGTTCACCGATTTCCTGCCCGACCTCAACAGGCACCGAGAGGGACATCGTCGTCTGCACCTTGACCGTGCCGAGAGCACGCTCGCCGGCGTAGAAGTTCGGTGCGCGGTTGGGGACTTCCTGCGACAATGCCGGAAACGCAGCGAGCGCAAACGCGCATGTCAGAACTTTGGCAGAAACTTTCATCGACCATCTCTCCATGTGGTTG
This sequence comes from Rhizobium sp. 42MFCr.1, assembly GCF_000377185.1. Lineage (NCBI taxonomy): Bacteria > Pseudomonadati > Pseudomonadota > Alphaproteobacteria > Hyphomicrobiales > Rhizobiaceae > Rhizobium > Rhizobium sp. 42MFCr.1. The sequence goes on along the minus strand of NZ_KB897824.1, from coordinate 110,707 downwards.
CGCGCATTTTCTGCCATAGCATTGTTAAACGACAATGAGCGCGCATCCTAATATTCTAGGAAACGCGCTCATTAGTTTTATCCGTCAGAGTAGTCGAGTGAGGATCAGACCTTGACCCAGGCACCGTTCTTCTTCGAAGAAGCCACACAGGCTTCGACGAAGGCAACGCCCTTCACGCCGTCATCAACGGTCGGGTAAACGACGGCCTTGTCGACCGCCTTGCCCTTCTTGTGCGCGTTGATGGCGTGCGCAGCTTCCGTGTAGATCGTCGCGAAGGCTTCGAGATAGCCCTCCGGGTGACCGGACGGGATGCGCGAAACGCGGGCCGCCGCCGGGCCGGAACCGGCGCCGTTGCGGGTGATCAGGCGCTTCGGCTCGCCGAACGGCGTAAACCACAGATAGTTCGGATCGGCCTGAACCCATTCGAGACCGCCCTTGGTGCCATAGACGCGGACCTTCAGACCGTTCTCATGGCCGGGGGCCACCTGGCTGCACCAGAGCATGCCCTTGGCCGCCTTCTCCGACCCCTTCGCCTTGAAGCGAAGCATAACGTGAGCGTTGTCGTCCAGCCGCCGGCCGGGCACAAAGCTGTCGAGATCAGCAGCCAGGCTGTCGAGTTCGAGGCCTGATACGAAGGACGCGAGGTTATAGGCATGCGTGCCGATATCGCCGGTCGAGCCGCCCGCACCCGACTGCGCCGGGTCGGTGCGCCACACGGCCTGCTTGGCGCCTGTCTGCTCGACGGCCTCGGTCAGCCAATCCTGCGGATATTCGGCCTGGACGATCCGGATGTCGCCGAGTTCGCCATTGGCGATCATCTCGCGTGCCTGGCGAACCATCGGATAGCCGGTGTAGTTGTGCGTGAGGATGAAGAGAGCGCCGCTCTCGTCGGCGACCTTCTTCAGCTTCTTGGCGTCGGCAAGGTTCGAGGTCAGCGGCTTGTCGCAGATGACGTGAATGCCGCGACGCAGGAATTCCTTCGCGGCGTCATAGTGCACATGGTTCGGCGTGACGATCGAAACCGCCTCGATGCCGTTCTTCAGCTTGGCTTCGCGGATCGCCATCTCGCGATAGCTGGAATAGGTGCGCGACGGATCGAGGCCGAGGTCGCGGCCCGATGCAATCGCCTTTTCCGGCGTTGACGACAGCGCGCCTGATATCAGATCGTACTGGTCGTCGATGCGGGCCGCGATGCGGTGAACGGCGCCGATGAACGCGCCGGCACCGCCGCCGACCATGCCGAGACGGATGCGCGGTTCGCGCGCTTGTTCTGTAGATGCTTCAATTGCCATTGGTTCCTCCTGAATTTGCGTAGGGCAGAAACAGCCCTTCCCTCGGTCGGCTGGGGAAGGGAGAGCCCTTCCCGCTGCGTTCCAATCAGCCCTCCTGTCGAGAGGGCCGCGGCCTCAGAGACCGAGCATGCGGCGGTTGGCCGCCTGGTCCGTACCTCCCGCTGCGAAGTCGTCAAACGCCTTCTCGGTGACGCGAATGATGTGCGCCTTGACGAACTCGGCACCTTCGCGGGCGCCATCCTCCGGATGCTTCAGCGCGCATTCCCATTCGACCACGGCCCAGCCGTCGAAGTTGTTGGCCGTCATCTTCGAGAAGACCGCGCCGAAATCGACCTGGCCGTCGCCGAGCGAACGGAAGCGGCCGGCACGCTCGACCCAGCCCTGGTAACCGCCATAGACGCCCTGGCGACCGGTCGGGTTGAACTCGGCATCCTTGACGTGGAACATCTTGATCCGGTCCTTGTAGATGTCGATGTTGTCGAGGTAATCCAGGCACTGCAGCACATAGTGCGACGGATCATAGAGCATGTTGGCGCGCGGATGGTTCTTCACGCGCTCGAGGAACATCTCGAACGTGATACCGTCGTGCAGGTCTTCGCCCGGATGGATTTCGTAGCAGACGTCGACGCCGTTTTCGTCGGCATGGTCGAGGATCGGCGTCCAGCGCTTGGCAAGCTCGTCGAAGGCGGTTTCGACAAGACCGGCCGGGCGCTGCGGCCACGGATAGATGAAGGGCCAGGCGAGCGCGCCGGAGAAGGTCGCATGTGCCTTGATGCCGAGGTGCTTGGACGCCGTCAGCGCCATCTTGACCTGTTCGACAGCCCATTCCTGACGCGCCTTCGGATTGCCGCGCACCTCAGGTGCTGCAAAGCCGTCGAAGGCTTCGTCATAGGCCGGATGCACGGCGACGAGCTGACCCTGAAGATGGGTGGAAAGCTCGGTGACTTCGACGCCGTTCTTGCGTGCGACGCCGGCGAATTCGTCACAATAATCCTTCGAGGACGCTGCTTTCTTGAGATCGATCAGCTGGCCCGCCCAGGTCGGAACCTGCACGCCCTTGTAGCCGATGTCGGCTGCCCATTTGGTGATCGAATCCCACGAATTGAAAGGCGCGGCATCGCCCGCGAACTGGCCAAGGAACAGGCCTGGACCTTTGATCGTTTTCATGTCAATTCCTCCCTAAAAGATGACCGTAAACGTTTTTGATAGTGTTCTAGCACGCGATTTGAAGTCTGCAAGCCGATTTCGGCGAAACTACAAATCTTCCCCACCGGGCGGAGATCGAAGGCGGCCGACTTAACCACGGTCGGTCTCGGGCTGCAAGATGTACGTACCGCATTTCTCGTCGCCACACCGTCACGATGGGGACGCCGGCCGGCGAACCCATCGCTTCTTACTGCGGTGGACATCGCGCAGTGCCGTGTTACTGTCTTGAAACCAGGAGGGTGGCGCATGACGCGGCGTCTGGCAGCAATCTTGGATGCTGATGTAGTCGGCTTTTCCCGGCTGATGGGCCTTGACGAAAGCGGCACTTTCGCAATGCTGAAAGCGCACAACAGCGAAGTCATTGTCCCCAGCATCGGCAGACATCATGGGCGCGTGGTCAAATTCGTCGGCGACGGCACGTTGGCTGAATTTGCGAGCGTCGTCGATGCCGTCGGCTGTGCCATGGACATCCAGAGAGCATTGCTTGCGCTGAATGAGGCCGTCGAGCCGGATCGGCGCATGTTGTGGCGCATCGGCATCCACGTTGATGATGTGCTGGTCGAAGACGAGGACATCTTCGGCGACGGCGTGAATGTCGCCGCAAGCCTGCAGGCGCTGGCGCCTCCAGGCGGCATCTGCGTCTCCCAGCAGGTCAATGACCAGATCCGGTCGAAGCTTGACTTCAGGGCGATTGATTTCGGCAACCGCAAGCTCAAGAACATCGAGCGACCGATCCGTGTCTGGCGGTGGACGGCGGAAAGCGAACCGCCTCCCTCGCCTGCCGCACCGAAGGATCCGGTCACAGGCCCCGTCCGCAATCGGCCCTCCATCGCGGTGCTGCCCTTCAGCAACATGTCGAGCATCGAGGGCCAGGAACATTTCTCGGATGGCTTCACGGACGAGCTGATCGCCACGTTGGCGCGCTGTCGCTGGCTGCTGGTCGCAGCCCGTAACTCGTCGTTCAGCTACAAGGGCCGGCAGGCCAATGCGCAACAGGTAGCGGAGGACCTTGGCGTCAAGTACGTGCTGGAAGGCAGCGTGCGCCGCGCGGCAGATCGCGTTCGCGTCACCGCGCAATTGCTGAACGGCACGGATGGCACGCTGCTCTGGGCGGAACGCTACGACCGGACGCTGGCCGACATCTTCGAGGTTCAGGACCAGCTTGCCTCGGAAATCACCGGCACGATCGAGCCGGAACTGGGCTCCATCGAATTCGCCGCCCTTCGTGGCCGCACGGTGTTCGACATGGATGCCTGGGAAATCTACCTGAAGGGCCTCTGGCATCTCTATCGGTTCACGCTTGATGAATTGAAGACCGCCAAGGCGCTCTTCGAGCAGGCAATCAGTATTGACCCGACGTTCGCGCAGGCGCAGGCGCGACTGGCTTATGTTCACATTCAGCTCGGCTGGTATGGCCCCCTCAATGAACGCGCGGAGCGGATCTGCGATGCGATCGAGCTTGCCGAACGCGCGATCATATCCGACCAGAGAGAACCCGCGGCGCACCTCGCCCTGGGAAGGGCGCTGGCGCTTGATGGCGCGACGGAGGCCGGGCTTGTGCATCTGCGCAACGCCTTGCAGCTGGACCAGAGCTTTGCGCAGGCTCACTTCGCGCTCGGTCAGGTCCTCTGCTACGTCGAACGCCCTGCGGAAGGCATAGAGGAGATCAAGGAAGCGTTTCGGCTCAGTCCTCGCGACCCGCATCTGTGGACCTTCCATAACGTTCTCGCCATCGCAAACTATCAATTGGGCAACATGGCGGAAGCGGCCAAGGCAGCGCGCGCATCGCTCCGCTCGCCGAACGCCACCTTCTGGCCAGCGATCTTTCTGGCTGCCGCCCTCGGAAGGGTGGGTGGCGAAACCGACGAGGCGCGAGAAGCAGTTGCGAGGCTTCGTCGCTTCCGGCCGGGGATGACCTGCACTGACGCCCGCCGAGAGTTCTATTTCGGCGATAATCCCGTCATGACCGAAGCCTTCATCGACCGCTGCATCACGGACCTCGCCAAGGCCGGCCTGCCGGACTAGCAAGCGACACTGTCAAAGAAAGGCGCCCGTCCTGTCGAACGGGCGCCGCATTAGATTCTTCGGATCAGAACGGAGAATCCGGGAAGTAGAAGTCCTTCGCATTGTCCTTCGTGACAAGCGTCGCGTCGAGGACGAAGGTGCCGCGAACCGGAACCTGGCCGTAGAGACCAGCAGCCGTCAGCTCCATGGCCGTGCCAACCATTGCCGGCGGATAAAGAACGTCGACCGGGATCAGCTTGTCGCCGTCCATGACCTTCTTGACCATGTCCTTGGAGCCGGCGCCGGCGACAACATACTTGATGTCGGTACGCTTGGCCTGCTCGATCGCCTGCAGCACGCCGACAGCCATGTCGTCGTCCTGGCACCAGACCACGTCGATCTTCGGGTACTTCGTCAGATAGTCCTGCATGACCTTGAAGGCATCGTCGCGGTTCCAGTTACCGTACTGGCGGTCGAGAACCTTGACCTTGGAGCCGGCAATGCCCTTGTCGAAGCCGTCCTGGCGCTGCTGATCGATCGGGATAGGCAGGCCGCGAATGACGACGACTTCGGCGTCCGGCGTCTGCGCAGCGATGTACTTGCCAGCGACTTCACCGAGCGCCGGGTTGTTGCCAGCGACATAAAGGTCACGGACGGTGTCATCGTTGGTCGAGGGCGCACGGTCGACGAGCGCGACGTACTTGCCCTTACCTTTGACTTCCTTGATGGCGTTGACGAGCGGATCCGGATCCGACGGCAGGATGACGAGGGCGTCGATGCCCTGTGTATCAAGGTCCTGCACAGCGTTCGCCTGGCTGGCGGCATCCGGCGAAGTCTTGACGATGACGTTTAGGCCCGGATGCTGTTCCATCAGTTTCTTGGCGATGCGTTCGGCGTGGAACACGACGCCCGAGGTCCAACCATGGTCGGCTGCCGGAATCGAGACGCCGATGGTGAACTTCTTGTCCTGTGCGTATGCGGTACCCGCCAGCGTGACGGCCGCAACCGCAAGACCCAACATGAGTTTGCGCATTCTATTTCCTCCCAATAAACGTCAGGGACTTTTCCTACCCGTCAACCGGACGCCCTGTGATCCCGGCCAATTCCTGGAACCAGTCCGCTTACGATTTGCGGACCAGCGAGCGCTGCACAAGCATGGCGATGATGATGATCGCACCCTGGATCGCACCGATGAGATATTCGCTGATGAAGTTCGACAGCAGCATGATGTTACCGACGAGTTCGAGAATGAAGGCACCGCAGATGGTCCCCCAGACGCGGCCAGCGCCGCCCTTGAGCGCCGTGCCGCCGACGACTACGGCGGTGATCGCCTGCAGTTCCCAGAGAATGCCGGTTGTTGCCGAGGTCGAGCCGAGGCGCGGCACATAAAGCAGCACCGCGATGGCAACGCAGAGCCCCTGGATGACAAAGGCGATCGTGCGCACGCGATTGACCGCAATGCCGGAGTAGCGCGCGACATCACTATTGGAACCGACAGCAACGACATGGCGACCATAGCGCGTGCGGTAGAGAATGAAGGCCGCAACGGCGGTAACTACCAGGATCACGACGATCGGAACCGGCACGCCGAAAATGTTGCCGAAATAAGCCGGACGGTAAAGCGTCTGGATGTCGGCCGAGCGCAGCGTGATCGCGCCGCCTTGGCTAAGCCATGTCGTCAGGCCGCGATAGATGCCCATGGTGCCGAGCGTGGCGATGAACGGCTCGATCCTGCCGACCGTGGTGATCAGACCATTGGCCAGTCCGCAGAGCGCACCGGCGACGAGCGTAAACACGACCGCGGCCGCCAGCATCAGTGTCGGGTCGGCAATCACGCCGGAATTCATCAAAAGGATCATCAGGCTGGCGACAAAGGCCACCATCGAGCCGACGGACAGATCAAGATCGCCTGCGGAAATCACGAATGTGGCGCCGACAGCGATAATTGCGATAAAGGCGCAGCGCGTCGCGACGTTGGCGAGGTTGGTGATGCCGATAAAGTTCGGATTGACCAGCGCGCCGACGATCAAGAGCAGTATCAGGGCTGCAAAGGGCGCGACCGCCCTGAGATCGATATCCCGCCAGGGGCGACGGCTGATTTCCCTGGTCTCCTCGTTCACACTCATCTCCAAACCAACCTCCCGCCCTCAATTCGATGGGCATCATACCTTTACGGCGCGCCGAGCGCAGCGCCTCCCCGCCACCGTCAGGCGGCTTTCTTCTTCAATCCGGCGGCGTAGCGCATGATCTCCTGCTCGGAGATCTCGTCGCCCTCGAGCACACCGACGATCCGTCCCTCGCGCATCACGGCGACGCGCGTGCAAAGGCCGATCACCTCCGGCATCTCCGAGGAGACGACAATGATGGATCGACCGTCGCGCGCCAGCGCGGAGATGAAATGATAGATCTGCTGCTTGGTGCCGACGTCGATGCCCCGCGTCGGCTCGTCGATGATGATGATCTCGGGCTCGGTCTCCATGACCTTAGCAAGCAGCAGCTTCTGCTGGTTGCCGCCCGACATACGCCCGGCAACGATGTTGGTGTCGCGAACCCGGATATCAAAGCGCCGCCTTGCCTTGGCGAGCGCCTGCGCCTCGCTGCTCGGGCTGAGATAGCCGTGTCGCGAATGCTGGCCGAGCGATTGCAGCGTCAGATTGGTCATCATGCCGGAGCGCAGAAGCAGGCCCTTCGACTTCCGATCCTTCGTCATGTAGGCAAGGCCGGCGCGATTGGCGGCATGTACATCGCCTGACGGAATCGATTCACCGCCAATGTGGACCTCGCCCGCGGCACGGTTCCGAAGCCCGGCGACCGCCTCCATCAGCTCCGTGCGACCGGAGCCAATCATGCCTGAGAAGCCGATGATCTCACCCTTGCGGACCTCGAAGCTGGCATCCTGAACATAACCCGTCGAGACACTTTCGACCCGAAGGACGATTTCCTCGTCGACATTGGGCTCGACCTTGGTCGGATAGAGACTTGAAAGCTCGCGCCCGACCATCAGCTGCGCGATGGATTCGCCGTCGAGCATCGCCGTCGGCGCAGTCTTGACCCACTGGCCATCGCGCAGCACGGTCACCCGGTCGGTGATTTCCATCACCTCGTCGAGCTTATGCGATACGAAGATAAAGCTTGTTCCCTTGTCACGCAGCTTGCGCACCTGCCGGAACAGGAAGTTCGTCTCTTCGCGCGAAAGCACGGCTGTCGGTTCATCCATGATGACGACGCGGGCATCGCGACTGATTGCCTTGGCGATTTCCACCATCTGCTTGTCGGCGATCGACAATGTGCCGATGATGGCATTCTCGTCGACATGCGAACCGAGCAGATCGAGTGCCTTGCGGGTCTCGGCGCGCATGTGTTTGCGGTCAAGCACGCCGAACCGCGTGACTTCGCGGCCAAGGAAAAGGCTCTCGGTCACCGTCAGATGTTCGGCAAGATTGAATTCCTGGTGGATGAGAACGATGCCGAGCGCTTCGGCCGCGCCGTTGGCCGGCAAGACGACCGGCTGGCCGTCGAGCAGGATCTCGCCCGAACTCGGCTGCTCGAAACCGGACATGACCTTGACCAAGGTCGATTTGCCCGCGCCGTTTTCACCCATGAGAGCATGGATCTCACCGGCACGCAGATCGAAATTGACACTGAAGAGGACTTGCACGCCGCTGAACGACTTGCAGATGCGCCGCGCGGACAACACCACGGGCGCGGTGTCGGCAGAATCCACACTCATTGACTGATTTCCTCCCTGCGGCTCCCATCCGCTTGAAGCCATATGTAAACCTTTACACGACGTATGTAAAGGTTTACATCATTGTTACACACAGATCTGCAGGTCGGCGCGTTTGACCTCCCGGCAAGTCTGTGTAGTGTCGCGGCGAAGGCATCCCAAGGCAGGACGCAGTGTCGAATTCCACGCCCGCAACCATAGAAGACGTCGCTCGGATCGCCGAGGTTTCGATCGCGACGGTATCGCGGGCGATCCACACGCCGGAGAAGGTCGCCAACTCCACGCGCCTGAAGGTCAACCAGGCAATCGCCATCACCGGTTACACGACCAATGCCATGGCGCGCAGCCTGCGGCTCGGTCGGTCGAATATGATTCTCGTGGTTGCTCCTGACATCGGCGACCCAAACTTCTCCAACATTCTGGTCGGCCTCGAGAACGAGGCGCGCGCCCACGGCTACGGCATCCTGATCGGTCACACGCAGAACGATGCGCAGCGCGGCCTCGAATATCTGAAGTTCCTGAATTCCAACCAGGCCGCCGGGCTGATCCTCTTCACCGGCATCCTGCCCTTCGGCCACCAGACGATGACCGCCCGCCTGCCGCCCAGCGTCGGGGTCTTCGAGCCGGTTTTCAACGGCGGCATTCCTTATGTCGGCGTGGATGATGTGGAAGGCGCCAGAAAGGCCGTCGATCTGCTGCTGGCAGAGGGCCATCGCAAGATCGCCTTCATCGGCGATTCGCGCACACGCCTTGCCTATAGCCGCCGGCGTCAGGGCTACGACGCGGGGCTCGATGCGGCGGGCGTTGCGCCAGATATGCGCATCGTGCTCGAAGGCGATGGAACGCTAGAGAGCGGCCGCCATGCCGTCGAGCAGCTCTTCATGCGCGACACGCTGCCGACCGCCTTCATGTGCGTCAACGACCAGACGGCGATCGGCGTGATGATCGGACTGAATGCCCGCGGTTACGACATTCCGAAAGACTTCTCCGTGACCGGCTTCGATGACGTGCCGCAGGCCGTGTTCATGTCGCCGCCGCTGACCACCATCCGCCAGCCGCGAACCTTGATCGGAAAGCAGGCCATGGCGCTTCTTCTGGAATTCCTGTCCGACGGCCAACCGGCGGAAACCGAAATCCTGCTGCGCCCGGACCTAGTGGTACGCAACTCCGTTGGCGCACCATCGCGTCGCTGGACGAAACGCTAAAGCGAACGGCGTAGCGTCCGCACCGTCGATACAATCAAACATTGATCATCGACTGCCCTTGAATGCCTCCCATCGCGCGTCCCGTTCGCGCTGATAGGCCGGATTGAGCTCAGTACTCAAATCTTCCCGTCTTATCGGCTGGCCGCACGATTCGCATGTCGGCCCAAGCCCCGCCGGCTTGCCGCAGCAAAGGTGCGTGTATTGCACGGCGCGGCCTTCGTCACCCGACTTCAGCCAGGTCTCGCCCCAGGCGCGCAGCGCCAGTATCACCGGGTAGAATGCTTCGCCCTTTTCCGTCAGGTGATACTCGTAGCGCGGCGGCCGCTCGCTGTAGCGACGGCGCTCCACAATGCCTTCGGCTTCCAATGACTTCAGGCGCGTTGCGATCATCTGCGGGGTCCCGCCAGTTTGCGCCTGAATTTCTTCGAACCGGTGACTGCGCATGAACAGCTCGCGCAGAACAAGCACGGTCCAACGATCCCCGACAACCGCCTCCGAGCGAGCAACCGGGCACAGCGTGTCTGGTGCAGAATCTTTCTCCATAGCGTAACTTTCTTTTTCATAGTTACTTGTAGATATGATTTTCATAGTTAATATAAGGAGTCATTAAAGCAAGCGCAACCGGCCATCTGGCCCGCGCTGAAAGGAGCGACATGGCCCAAGCAGGAGCATCGGCAATGCAGGCGCATAGCACTGCCCACTCAAAGGAGTTGCGTGGCGACGTCGCGCCGAAATCAAGCTCATCCAGCAGCGAAAGGAACCCGTCATGAGTGATCATGAAATCGTCGATTCAAGCTTTACCGCCGTCATCAACGCACCGATCGAGAAGGTCGACATTCCGAAATGGTGCTTCACGCTCCCCGAAGACGAGTACCAACGCTGCTCTCCGGCACACATCGCCGCCGGCTTTACGACGGCCCCCGACGGTAGGCGCATGTCGATCAATGTCGAGACGATCGGCGGCAGCCTGATGGTTCAGCACTATGTCGAGACCCTGGGTGAAAAGGATCACCTGATCCTGGAATCCGTTTCGGATATAGTCACGCCGACAGGCCGCACGACGATCCATGTGCTTTGGGAACTCAGCGTCAAACGAATCGACGATCAGACCTGCGAATTCACGAACCACGTTCGGTCCAGAGCAACGGAAGAATTCAAGGCCTTTCTCGATAGGCAGGGCATTCCTTTCGACGTCTTTCGCGCACAGCGTCAGCCGATGTCGATTGCGCACAACAAGGGCGAAACGCCACTCTTTGCGGCCAGCATCGAGCGTGCCGCACTTCGCAACTAAGTCCCGAAACACCTCAGCTTATTGGAGACAGTCATGTCAAAGCCGAATTACAGCAAGCAAACGACCGCCTTGCTCCTCGTCGATCCCTTCAACGACTTCCTGTCCGAGGGCGGGAAGGTTTATCCGCGCCTCAAGCCGATCGCCGATGAGGTCGCGCTTCTCGATAACCTCCGCCGGCTGGATGGCGCCATACGCGCGGCGGGCATTCAGGTGGCCATCGCCCCGCACCGGCGGTGGGAGCCGGGTGATTATGAGGATTGGGATCATCCCAACCCCACCCAACAACGGATCATGCACCAACACCAGTTCGCGCGCGGCGAATGGGGTGGCGAATGGCACCCGGATTTTGCGCCGAAACCTGGCGACATCGTCGCCAAGGAACATTGGGGGCAAAGCGGCTTCGCCAACACCGACCTGGATTTCCGACTGAAGCAGAAGAGCATCACCCACGTGATCGTGGTCGGACTGCTGGCCAATACCTGCATCGATACGACCGCCCGCTACGCCATGGAGCTTGGCTATCACGTGACTCTCGTGCGCGATGCGACGGCCGCCTTCTCGCATGAATTGATGCACGCCGCACACGAGCTCAGCGCGCCGACCTTCGCACATGCGATCCTGACGACCGACGAAGTGATTGCGGCCTTGCCCACGGCGTAACGACTGCATTGGAAGGCGCGCCGGTTCTCCCACCGTCCGCGCCAAGAGGCAACGTGACGCCGCCATCCGACACCGGCCGGGACGTCCCGCCGCGCTTGGCGGCGGGAGCAATTGGCATTCACCCGGCAACTGGCTATTGCGACTTCTGGGGATCATCCGCCGGGTTGACGTACTTGATGCCCCAAGGGCCGTTCGTGTTGATTTGGAGTACGGTCTCATCGTCGAAGTAGACGAAATGCGCCGTGCCCGGCGGCAGGGCAAAGAAACTACCCGCAGCCAGTGCCTTCGTGGCACTCCGATCAGCGGTTTTGCCCATGCCAAATTTGGCAGTCCCGGATAGGATCGTCACAACTTCATAGCCAGGATGTGTATGCGGCGGGATCGCATATCCCGACGGCACCTTTAGCCGAAGCGCAAACAAGCCTTTCTTGGTGGGATTGCCGAACAAGACCGCCGCTTGTGCTCCGGCCGGAAGCACCTTGGGGGCCTCGACCCACTTGATATCACCGGGAGCGAATATAGTGTGCGCATCCTCCGCCAGAGCGAGCGATGCAGCCCCGCAGAATCCAATCAAGCCGACTGCGAATATCGATGCGATCTTCATGATATCCTCCCTCTCGCCGGGCCTTCAACCTCGGCTGAGCGCTGGGGCAGGCTCGCGAAAGCCAAGAATACGTCCGCAGACCATCTCTAGGCAAGCGTTCCTCGGTCGTCCGACCAACCGCCGGCAGGTCATTTCACCCGCTTGAACACCCATTTCACGACGTATTCGCCGCTTCGCTTCATCTTGGTTTTCGTCTTGACCTGCACCGGCCCGCCCAGAGCAGCCTCGGCGGCTTCAAACGCCTGGCGTGCCTCGGCCATGGCCGCGTGATAGGCGCTGTTGTCGCGCTTGGGACTATCGGCGACGGCCTGCACGAGGGCGGCGCTCCAATCACGTTCACTGTCGCTCATTTATCAACCCCCGTTCGCAGCAAGGCGGTCTACGCTCTCGAGCCTTGGCTGCGCAAGCGCGAATGATTGAAGCGGCGGCGTCATTGCTGCAGCTGCGATGCGATTGCCGCCTTGTCGATGACAGACCAGACCTCCTCGATCCGCCCGTCCCGGAACTCATAGAACACGTTTTCAGTGAACGAGACCCTCTTGCCGTTCACCGGCATGCCAAACAGGAGCCCTTTCGGCGTGCAATCAAACCGCAGGCGGCTTCCCACGCGGGGCGGCTCGGAAATCAGGAAATCGATGTCGAAATGTAGGTCCGGAATCGCAAGAAAGTCGCCCTCCAGCATCTGGCGATAGCCGGACAGCCCGATTCGCGCTCCATTGTAGTGAACATCGGGATGAACGAACTGGTCGAGCGCCGTCCAATTCTGGCGGTTCAGACAGGCGATGTAGTCTCGATAGACGGCAGCAAGGTCGGCTTTGGACACGGCATCGCCTCCGGGTGTTATGGTCCCGAGGCCAAGTAGGATGACGCCGAGATTTGGCAACCGCATATCGGGATGATCCGACCGCTTCGAACGCGACGCAGCCCCTGCGTCACTCCACCAGCCCGAACATAGGGCCGAACCCGCCATGCCAGGATTTGTCGTTGCGCCCAAGGGCCGGACTGTAGAGCCCGACACCGCGGCCACCGTCGAGAAACAGCGCATTCGGGCAGGACAAATGATCGCGGAACAAGCGCGCGAAGTCGTGGAAATTCACCCTGTCTTCACTGACTGCGAAGCGCACCGCGCCATCGGCGCAGATGCCGACCCCGCCACGACGGGTGCGGTCCGTCGATCCGACGATAAAGATCGGGTTCAGCTTGTTGCCGATGACCAGCATCGGACCGGACTGGGTGGCGAACCGGACCTCCGACCGGCGTTTCAAAAATTCTTGCGTCGGAAGTATTCCGGTGGCGGCGCCATCGATGAAGAACACGCCATTCGGCTTTTTATAGAAGTTCGGCACGGGACCCGAGGCGGCGCCGTCTCTCTCGGTGCGGTTGACGGGCCGCAATTCCTGGCCGTCTTCCACATAGAGGCCGATCGGCGAAAAATCAGGCAGATACATGCCGGCATTGACCGCGAACGCCAAGGTCTGTCCCTTGTTGCGAACGGCCTCGGCGACGCTGGAGAAATCCCGATAAGGCTCTCCATCCGCGTTCTTCCAGAACAAGCGCAGATCGCCTTCTTCTTTCTCGACGGTGCAGACGATATAGGCCTCCCCTCCGAAGGTATCCTGCACGCAGGGCTGGGGGGAAGCTGCCCCTGCAGATATCGCCGCTGCCAACATCGCTGCTATGGCAAGCATGCCCTGTCTGAGATAGGCCATCGTAGCCATGCCCTTCTTTTCAGATCGCCATCCGGCCGCCCGCAGTGTACCCTTGGCACCCTATCTCGCCTGAATCGTCAAGGCGACGACCGCGCGCCGTCCCCATCAACGAAAAAGGGCCGGCAAGCTCTCGCTCCCGGCCCTCTCCTCCACAATCAACCGCCGATTAAACGTAACGGTTGACGATGTTTTCGAGCAGTTCCTGCTTGCCGGACTTCGGCTGCGGGTTGATGTCCTTGGCTTCGACCCACTCGGCGATCTGCTCGAGCGAGTATTCGCCGCGGGCGAGCTTCTGGCCTTCGGCCGAATCCCAGCCGGCGTAGCGGGCATCGAGCGGGCCGGACAGAGCCTTGTGCTCGATCATCTTGGCAGCAGCCTTGAGACCGCGGGCGCAGGCATCCATGCCGCCGATATGGCCGATCAGCAGATCTTCCGGATCGAGCGACTGGCGGCGAAGCTTGGCGTCGAAGTTGGTGCCGCCGGTGGTGAAGCCGCCGCCCTGCAGGACGTAGTAGTAGGCGAGCGCCATTTCCGGAACGTTGTTCGGGAACTGGTCGGTATCCCAGCCCGACTGGTAGTCGTTGCGGTTCATGTCGATCGAGCCGAAGATGCCGAGCGCGTTCGCGAGTGCCAGTTCGTGCTCGAAGGAGTGGCCGGCGAGGATCGCGTGGCCCTGTTCGATGTTGACCTTCACTTCGTTTTCGAGGCCGTGCTTCTTGAGGAAGCCGTAGACCGTCGCGACGTCGTAGTCGTACTGGTGCTTGGTCGGCTCCTGCGGCTTCGGCTCGATGAGGATCGTGCCCTTGTAGCCGATCTTGTGCTTGTACTCGACGACGAGGTTGAGGAAGCGGCCGAGATGGTCGAGTTCCTTTTTGAGGTCGGTGTTGAGCAGGGTCTCATAGCCTTCGCGGCCGCCCCAGAGAACGTAGTTCTCGCCACCGAGCTTGGCCGTGGCGTCCATGCAGGTCTTAACCGTCGCGGCGGAGTAGGCGAAGACTTCCGGATCCGGGTTGGTGGCCGCACCCGACATGAAGCGGCGGTTCGAGAAGAGGTTCGCGGTACCCCAGAGCAGCTTGACGCCTGATGCGGCCTGCTTTTCGGCGAAGTAGTCGACGATCTCGTTCAGGTTCTTGGTGTTTTCGGCGAAGTTCTTGCCTTCCGGGCGCACGTCGGCGTCATGGAAGCAGTAGTAGGGCGCGTCGAGCAACTGGAAAAGTTCGAACGCAACGTCGGCCTTCAGCTTGGCGGCCTTCATCGTATCTTCGAACCAGGGGCGCAGGAAAGTCTGGCCGCCGAAGGGATCGCCGCCCTGCCAGGCGAAGGTGTGCCAGTAGGCGACCGCGAAGCGCAGATGATCTTCCAGGCGCTTGCCGAGAACGACTTCGTCCTTGTTGTAGTGGCGGAAGGCCAGCGGGTTCTTGCTGTCCGGGCCTTCATATTTGATCTTCTGGATGTCGCCGAAAAATCCGGTGCTCATGTCCATGTCTCCTTGGGTTTCGGGATTGTTGTTCTGGGTTCAGTGCTGCAGCGATTTGATCGCCGGATAGAGAGCGCGATAGCGCTTGTAGGAATCTTCGTAAGCGCCGGAGAGCGCCGCGACGGGCTCGATCGTGCCCGCCGTCTTCGGTGGTGTGCAGACCGCAACCGGATCTGCGCCAGTCGCGGCGATCAGGCCGAGGCGGGCCGCGCCAAACGCTGCGCCGAAGTCACCGTCAGCCGGCAGGTCGACCGGCACACCGAGCGCCGTAGCAATCGAGGCCAGCCAATAGCGCGAGCGCGAGCCGCCGCCGATCGCGGTGACGCGGGAAATATCCGTGCCCGCAGAACGCAGCGCTTCGAGATTGTCGCGGATCGCGAAGGACACGCCTTCGAGAACAGCCTGGGTCAGCACCACGCGGCTGCTCTCATGCTCGAGGCCGATGAACGCACCGCGGATGACGGCATCGTTGTGCGGCGTGCGCTCGCCCGAGAGATAGGGAAGGAAGGTGACGCCCGACGGCGCTTTCAGCGTTTCACCGAGTTCAGTGGTCAGGTCAGCCGCCGACTGTCCCGTGACGCTGGAGTGCCAGTTCAGCGCGTCCGTCGCCGAGAGGATGACGCCCATCTGATGCCAGGTATTCGGCAGAGCATGGCAGAACGCATGCACGGCGCTTTCCGGCTTCGGCAAATAGGCCGCATTGGCCGCGAAGAGAACGCCCGAGGTGCCAAGCGACACGAAGGCCGCGCCATCGCTGACCGTGCCCATGCCGCAGGCGGAAGCGGCATTATCGCCGGCGCCGCCGGCAACGACGACACTTCCGGAGATTCCCCACTTGCTGGCCAGCTCGCCGCGCAGCTTGCCGCCCTGCTCCGTGCCTTCGATCAGATGAGGCATCTGCTTTTCATCGAGGCCGGTGACCGCAAGAAGCTCTGATGACCACTTGCGCTTGCCGGTGTCGAGCCACGAGGTGCCGGCAGAGTCCGACATTTCCGAAATGTGCTCGCCGGTCAGCCAGAGGCGCAGATAGTCCTTCGGCAGCAGCACCTTGGCGACCTTGGCGAAGATTTCCGGCTCATGCTTGGCGACCCAGGCAAGCTTTGGCGCGGTAAAGCCGGGGAAAACGATGTTGCCGGTCAGCCTGCGGAAACGCGGATCGGAATCCAGCGCGGCTGCCTCGACATAAGAGCGCGTATCGTTCCACAGAATGCAGGGGCGCAGCACCTTATCCTCGGCATCGAGCAGGGTTGCGCCGTGCATCTGGCCGGAAAGGCCAATGCCCTTCACGGCGGCGAGTTCCTTCGGATGCTTTGCCTTTAACCCGGCTACAGCCTCTTCCGTCGCGCGGATCCAGTGCGAGGGCTCCTGCTCCGACCATCCGGAATGCGGGCGCGAGACGTCGAGCGAACCATTGGCCGAGCCTATGATCTTCTGATCGCCATCGATCAGCATGGCTTTGACGCCGGAGGTTCCGAGATCGAGACCCAGATACATGTGTTTCTCCCTTTGCCGTTACGGCAGATTATCTTTCAGAAATATGTCGAGGCGGATGCGCTCCTGCGCCTCGATGACGGAAAGTCCGTCCGCCTTCGCCTTGAGGACGCGGATAGCGCTGCGCACCTCATGGCCTGCATTCTGGTTCAGAATTGCATCAATCGTTCCATCAAGGAGCGCGGCGCGAGTATGGGCCGTCAATTCGTGCGCGACGACCGTCAGCGACCGGTCGACCGCCTTTTCCTTCAGTGCCTTGATCAGGCCGCGATTACCGGCGCCGAGGCTGTAGACGCCGATGATGCCGCTTTTCTTCGACAACGCATCCGCCACCAGCATATGCGCCATGTCAGGATCGTCGCGCCCCTCAATGACGGGAAGGATGGAGAGCGATGGAAACTCCGCGGCCATGACGGCAGCAAAACCCTCGAGGCGTTCGCGATGGTCGCGGACCAGCATCGAGCCGGCGAGCACCGCGACCTCCCCCTTGCTGCCGCCCAAGAAACGCCCCAGCAGCCGTGCGGCTGTGCGTCCGGCGGCAATATTGTCGACACCGGCATAGTGATGCCGCTGCGAACCGGTGAGATCCGAAACCAGCGTCACGACGGGAATACCGTCCTTCACCAGCCGATCGACAGCGTCGCGCACCTCAGGCGCATCGGTGGCGACAAGCGCGACCCCCGAAGGCCGCTCTTCTCCAAGTTCGTCCAGAACCCCGACGAGCGCGCCCGGATCGAACGCCGGCACCTCGACGGTGCGGATTTGCGTTCGCTCCACGGACGACCGCGCAATCGCGGCTTGCACCTCGTCATTCAGCCCATGCATGAAAGAATTGTCGCTGGTCGGAAGGATGAACACGAGCGGATAGGTCCGGCCCTTGGCGAGATTGGCAGCGGCAACGTCCCTGACATAGCCGATCTCGCGAATGGCGTTCTCGACCTTCTCGCGCGTCACGTGACGCACGCCCGGCCGCTGGTTCAAAACCCGGTCAACGGTTGCCAGGCTGACGCCTGCCGCAGCAGCGATATCGTGGACTGTTGGTCTCATCTCTCCTCCTGACGAGACCTTTAGCTCCAAATTTGATGTACGTAAATCAAAAACTGCAAACGTTTCCGTTCACGTCAAATCTTTATGCAAAAAATGAGGGCCGGCGTGGTGTCCCAGGCCGGCCCTAAACCCTGATTTCAAGAGTGGTCAGTGGCCTCCGCCGCCACCACCTCCGCCTTGGGGTGCAGGCTTGTCCAGCATCGCGACGCCCAGGATCATCGCCAGGAACAGCACGGTCAGCATCAGGAAAACATCACTGAAGGACAGGACGATTGCCTGCTTCGTCACGAGCCCGACCATCTGCTTGATGGCAACAACCGCGCCATCCATGCCGTAGGCGTCGAAGTTCGCCGCCATGTTGTTCATCTGGTCGATCGCGGCGGGATTTCCCCAATCGATATTCTCGCGCAGCCGCTCGTAATGAACATCCTGCCGGTTCGTCAGCACGGTGTTGATGATCGCCAGCCCCACGGCGCCGCCGAGATTACGAGTCAGGTTGAAGAGGCCCGACGCGCCGCGCATACGGGCCGGCGGCATCGTGCCGAGCGCGATATTGTTGATCGGCACCATGCACATCATCAGCCCGAAGCCGCGGAAGATCTGCGGAATGAGGAGCTCGTAGAAGTCCCAGTCCTGGGTCAGATGCGTCATGATGTAGGTACCGGCCGCGAAGCTGGCGAAACCGATCACCATCATCAGCCGCAGATCCATCTTCGTCGATAGCTTTCCGGCAATTGGCGCGGTGAAGAACATCGCGAGGCCCGATACGAACATCGTTTCGCCGATCATCAGCGAGTCATAGCCGCGAATGCGCCCGAGGTAGACGGGGTAGATATAGGTCAAGCCATAGAGGCCGATACCCATGACGAAGGAAAACACGGAGCCGAAGGCAAAGTTTCGGTTCGTGAAGGCCCTCAGGTCGACGACCGGGAAATCAACGGTGAAGGCCCGATAGAAGAAGACAACGGCAGCGATTGCAGAGGCGATCGCGCCCATGAAGATATAGCTGTCGTTGAACCAGTCGTTGGAATTGCCTTCCTCCAACACATACTCAAGCGCGCCGAGGAAGACGCCCATCGACAACAGGCCCCACCAATCGAACTTCTTGATCAGCGCGAATTCCGGCTTATCGAAATCGATGAAATTCCAAGTGACGATCGTCACAATGATGCCCGGGACAATGTTGACCAGGAACAGCCAGTGCCACGAGAAGGCGTGGCTGAGATAGCCGCCGACCGTCGGGCCGATGGTCGGAGCAAGCGTGGCGATCAGGCCGATGATCGGCGAGACGATGCTGCGCTTGGAGGGCGGGAAGATCGTGAAGGCTGCCGCAAAGACCGACGGAATCATGCCGCCGCCGATGAAGCCCTGGATGGCGCGGTAGACGATCATCTGGTCGATGTTCGTCGCCGTAGCACAGAGCGCGCTCGCCATGGTGAAGCCAGCAGCGGAAGCCGCAAACAGGTATCGTGTCGAGACGATGCGCGCGAGCGTGCCCGACAGCGGAATCATGATGACTTCGGCGATCAGATAGGAGGTCTGCACCCAGCCGATCTCGTCCGAACCAGCGCTGAGGCCAGCCTGGATTTCGGCAAGCGATGCCGACACGATCTGGATATCGAGGATCGACATGAACATGCCGAGCACCATCGCGAAGAACGCGATGAGCTTGCGTGGATCCATATGATCCGTGGCCGCTGGAGTGGCCGGAACGGTTCCAACTGTTGCGCTCGCGGCCATCGGCCTACCTCGTCAGGATTTACTTGGTCGCATCCGGCGCCGTGCGCGTGTCGACATCAACAACCACGCTCAGGCCTGCGCGCAGGCGACCGCTGTCGAGAGCATCCTGCGGCAGCGAGATACGAACCGGCACGCGCTGAATGATCTTCGTGAAGTTGCCCGTGGCGTTTTCCGGGGGCAGCAGCGAGAAGACGGAGCCGGAAGCCGGCGAAATCGATTCAACCGTGCCGACGATCGGATGGTCGCCATAAGCATCGACATGCACGTTGACCTTGGAGCCCGGCACCAGATGTTGGATCTGCGTTTCCTTGAAGTTCGCGTCGATAAAGAGCTGACGAACCGGGACGAGCGCCATCAGACGCTGGCCGGGCGACACCAGATCGCCCTCCTGCACCGAGCGATTGCCGACGACGCCATCATAGGGCGCTTTCAGGACCGTGAAGGAGAGATCGCGGGCAGCCTTGTCGCGCGCAAGCTCGAGCTGGCGGATCGTGCCTTCGGCCTCGCGGCGCTGCGCCTGCAGCAGCGTTACATTTGCTTCCGCGGATGCGATCGCCGCATCACCGCCAATCAGGTTTGCCTTTGCCTGGTCGAGAGCAATGTTCGCGGCGTCGAGGTTAGCGGTCGTACCGACAGACTTGGATTGCAGTTCCGCGGCGCGGGTCTGTGTGATCTGCGCACCGCGAACGGTGGCTTCCAAAGCCTTCTTCTGGGCCTTGGCCTGGTCGAGGCTTGCCTGACCACCGGCAATCTGCGCGTCAATACGCTGCAGCGAGAGCGTTTCGGTATCGAGAGAAGCCACCGCCTGATCGAGGGCGAGCTTGTAGTCGCCGTCGTCCAGCGAGGCCAGAACGTCGCCGGCCTTGACATTCTGGTTGGCAACGACGTTCACCTTGGCGACATAGCCGGTAACCTTCGGCGAGATCGTCGCGATATCGCCTTCGATGTAAGCGTCGTCGGTCGAGACCAGGAAACGGCCCGTCGTCCACCAATCGTAGCCGTACCATGCGGCGCCTGCGAGCAGCGCAAGGCCGATGATTGGCAGGGCAAGACTGCGCTTTTTCTTCTTCTCAGCGGGAACGGCCTGCGTGTCGGCAGGAGCCTGCGGCGCGCGCGGTGCTTCCGCGGTGGGGACTGCTGCTTCCTGAGCCTTGCCCTCGGTTTCAGCAGGTTCGCTGACGATGCGGGCAACATTGGCTTTTGGACTGGACGACATGGGCGACTACCGGCAAATTGAGTGAATTTAATCGAACTGAACGGTTCGGTTCAGTTGACATAGAACCTTTTTCCATTCATATCAAGCTGTATCGAACCACCCGGTTCGATTTTATTAACGAAAAGTTCGCTGATGCGGATATGGTTAAGGAGCTATGACAGAGCTTTCCGATACGCGCGTGGATGAGTTTCCCTCGACAGGCGGCCGATGGGCCGCGGGCGAAGACCCTGCCAAGCGCAAACAAATTCTCGACGGCGCCCGCCGCGTTTTCATGAAACTTGGCTTCGATGCCGCGAGCATGAACGATGTAACGCGCGAGGCGGGAGTTTCAAAAGGAACGCTCTACGTCTACTTCGCCAACAAGGAAGAGCTCTTCACCGCGATGATGGAGAGCGAGCGCGCGGCGTTCGTCGCCAGCGTGCGCAATACTCTCAAGGAATCCAATGATCCCGACGTTGCGCTGCACGACTTCGGGATGACCTTTGTCAGCCATCTGACCGAGGATAAGGTCATCAATGCGATGCGTACGGTCATCGGCGTCCGCGACCGCATGCCGCATCTCTGTCAGCGCTTTTTCACCGGCCCCGAGAACATCCGGACGGTGCTGAAGGACTTCCTGACGAGCCAGGTCGAGGCCGGCCGTTTCGAGATCGACGACATAGAGCTTGCCGCCCGCCAGTTCCTGGAGCTCTGCGGCGGAAGCTTCTTCAAGCTGCGGCTGTTCGGCGACATGGACGCCCCTCCTCCGCGCGAGGAGATGGATCGCGTGGTCAACGGCGCCATCCGCGTCTTCACCGCCGCGTACGGCACCAAGAAGCGATCCTGAACCCACACCTTTGATTTCTTTCTCCGTCCGCGCCAGAATCCCGCAACAGGGATCAAACGCGGCCTGCTGCCCTTCGCTATGAAGGGAATGCAGCCAGGGAGAAGAAATGAGCGCCGTCGGACGTGCGATCTGGTTCATCGAAAGTCATTTCGGCAACGACATTACTCTGGAAGAGATTTCGGACGTTGCCGGCCTTTCGCGCTACCACCTCTCGCGCGTCTTCGGACTCGTCACCGGGCATTCGATCAGCGGCTATATCCGCGCCCGCCGTCTGAGCGGCGCGGCACGGACGCTCGTCGATCAGCCGGAGAGCATTCTCGAGGTTGCCCTCGACGCGGGTTATGGCTCGCACGAGGCATTCACTCGCGCCTTTCGCGACCAGTTCGGCCTGACACCTGAGGCCGTCCGCAAGCAGGGGCACACGCGCAACCTCGCACTACTGGAGCCGATCAGAATGGATCCCGCCCGCCTTCCCGAACTCGAGCCGCCACGATTTGAAACCTTGCCGCCGATGCTATTTGCCGGCTTGCAGGAGACATATCCCTATGGCGGCAATGCCGCGATTCCCTCGCTCTGGCAAAAATTCAATGTTCATTTCGGCAGCATTCCCGGCCAGGTCGGCAATGTCGCCTA
Organism: Rhizobium sp. 42MFCr.1; assembly: GCF_000377185.1. Taxonomy (NCBI): domain Bacteria; kingdom Pseudomonadati; phylum Pseudomonadota; class Alphaproteobacteria; order Hyphomicrobiales; family Rhizobiaceae; genus Rhizobium; species Rhizobium sp. 42MFCr.1. The sequence continues at coordinate 88,579 of NZ_KB897824.1, read as the reverse complement.
TGGCGTCTGCACGCACATCGAGGGAGAGACAGAGAAATTCCGCTACATGGCGGCCGTGGCTGTCGACGACAGCAGCGACCTGCCGGACGGCTTTGCCACGTTGAAGATACCCGGTCAGCGGTATGCGGTCTTTGCTCATCGCGGCCACGTCTCCGGCATTCCCGCTACGATGCACCAGATTTTCGGGAGCTGGATGCCGAACGCAGGCATGGAGTTCGGCAACATGCCCGACATGTTCGAGCGTTACGACGACCGCTTCGACCCCTATACCGGCATGGGCCTGACGGAAATCTGGATTCCCATAAAGGAATAAAACGCGCCTTGCTTTCGTATATCCCCTTGCGCGCTTGCCAAGGCAGGCCGCGTCCGTACATTGCGAGCGTCAATTTGTGTGGCGCAAGGGGATAAACGCCGATGCAAGACATTATGATGCTCGTTCAGGACCCGGCCGCCTGGGTGGCCCTCATCACTCTGGTGGTGATGGAAGTGGTCCTCGGGATCGACAACCTCATCTTCATCTCGATTCTCACCAACAAGCTGCCACCTGAGCATCGCGAGAGAGCACGCAAGGTCGGCATCGGCCTTGCCCTCGTGCTGCGACTTGCCCTCCTCGGCATGGTTGCCTGGATCGTTACGCTGACGACGCCGGTCTTCGAACTGTTCGGTCACGGCTTCTCCTGGAAGGACATCATTCTGCTTGTCGGCGGTCTGTTCCTGTTGTGGAAGGCGACGAAGGAAATCCATCACAACGTCGATCCGGCCGATCACAACGAGGATTTCATTGTTTCATCAGCAACAAGAGGCGTTACCGCAGCGATCGGCCAGATCCTGCTGCTGGATATCGTCTTCTCGGTCGACAGTATCATCACCGCCGTCGGCATGACCCCACACGTCCCCATCATGATCGTCGCCGTCGTTGTGGCCGTAACCGTCATGCTGGTCGCGGCAAAGCCGCTCGCGAACTTCATCGAGAGGAACCCGAGCATCGTCATGCTGGCGCTGGCCTTCCTGATGATGATCGGCATGACGCTGTTCGCAGAGGGCATGGGCTACCATGTGCCGAAGGGCTACATCTACGCCGCGATGGCCTTCTCGGCGCTGGTGGAGGTGCTCAACATGTTCGCCCGCAATGCCCGTCAGCGGAAAAAGCAGGGCGGCCACTGAGTCGCCATGGGCACGGCAATGAGGCCGTGCCCTAGAGCATGTCCCCCAGGGTCCAGTGGTTGCCCCATCGGGCATCGATCTCGTCATCGACGTTTTGATAGCGGATATCCGTCGACAGTCTGATCCTGTTCGAGGCGCTTTGGTTCGTGGTCGAGGCGTGGATCATGTAAGGGCTGTGCAACACGACATCGCCGGCCTCGTAGTCGGCGACCAGCCAGCGCGTATCGAAGCGCTCTGCCATGTCGGGCAGGTCCTTCGATACCCAGCCGCCCTCGGTCATGTTGCGGTTGAAGGCACTGATCTTTTCTTCCGCAGACAGGTCGAGGCTCTTTCTGGAAAACTCCTCCTCCATGCGCACACCAATGGCATGCGAGCCCTCGAGGTACACGAGACCACCCATGTCGACTGGGGTGTCGCCGATCGGAATCCAGGCCGTCACCAGCCGGTTGGTGCCGCCACGTAGATAGACCAGATCGTAATGCGCCGGCGTCGCTGTCGTCGTACCGGGTTGGGTAAAGCGCATGATCTTGCGTTTGTGCAGGTAGGAGATGCCGGAAAGAAACTCATCCATGAACTGCGCAAGCCGCGGCTGCGCGCAAAAACCCTCGAAGGCGACCGAGCGGACGAGCGACATCAAAATGCGATCCACCTGGCCTTTGTCCAAACCCGTGCCGGCGGATAGCCCGAGCATCGGATCGGTGCCTGGCGCGACGAGCCCGCCGCGCGCCAGATGCGAAAAAACCCAGCCGCGAAACGCATTGGCCACTTGGGGATCGAGAAAGCGCTTCAACCAGACATAGCCGTTTTCGTGATAAAGCCTGCGGATCGCCTCCACGCCGATCGACGGATCCGTCGGCTTGAGTTCGCCCAACCGGTTCGCTGCGGTCGAAAGGACTTTCCCGTTGGCGACCAAGTCGATCGCCGGTGGTTGAGCTGGCTGCTGATCCAGGGCAAGACTTGACATTTCGATCACTCCCAAAGCGAAATGGACGCTGCATATGTGAGACACTGGAGATAAACTTGCCATGGACGGAAAGAGCGACTGGACTTTTCGCTCATGACTGAAGCGCCGATCGCTCTCTATCGTTGGCCCTCTTCCGAAGGCATGGCGCTCGCCGTCACGGGGTTTGGCCGGCAGCGCATCGGAGCGCGTATCACCAACCGCCGCCTGCCAATGCACGCGGTCGTCCTTGTCGAGGCCGGGGATGGCACGCTGCAGACAGCGAAGGCGGGCCTTCAAGAGATCAACGGGCCGTCGCTCTTCTGGTTGCCGGCCGGCACATTACATTCCTATGGCCCGACGAACGGAACGAGCTGGGAGGAGAGATGGGCTCTCTTCGAGGGGACGCTGATCGCAGACCTGATCCGCCAGCGCCTGATCTCGCCGACAGAACCGGTGGTGCGTCTACAGAACCTGCGTGAGATGCAGCACCTCTTCGGCGCGCTTCATTCGGACTTTGCCGCAGGCGATCCGCTCAGCCTCGCTTCGGCGGCAGCGACGCTTCACCGCATCGCCGTCCAATCCGCGCGCCATGCGAACGCCGGCGGCGACAACGGGGCGAACGTCGAGATCGAGTTGATCATCGAGACCTTGCAGCGCCGGGCTTTCGAGCCGGTGGACATGCATTCGCTGGCACAAGAATTCGGCATGTCGCCGGCAACGCTGCGGCGGCATTTCCAGGCTGCCCTCGGCCTGTCGCCGAAGGCTTTCCAGCTGCGCCTTCGTATCGATCGGGCCAAGCAGCTGCTGACGACATCGGATCGGTCGATCGAGGCGATTGCGTATGCCGTCGGTATTGACGATGCCTTCTACTTTTCGCGGCTGTTTCAGGATCGCGAACACTGTTCGCCAAGCGAATTCCGCCGTCACTACCGCAGAACATGACTGTGGCCGGATCGAGTCCGGCCGCAGTCATGCATTGATTCGGTTCAATTGCGCTGTTCAGTGGGCGCCGGCGCCGCCACCGGGCTGCGCCTTGCGCGTGAGCAACAGGGCGAAGGCGGCAATGGCCAGCACGACGCCGATCACAGCGAAGGTGTCGCTAAAGCCAAGGATCAGAGCCTGACGTCTGACGATCTGACCCAAGGCGACGATGGCTTTCTGGCTGGCGACTGCCGGATCGGAGACGCCGTGTGCCAGGAAGTAGTTGGTGGTTTGGGCGAGGCGATCACGAACCTCATCGCGAGCCAGCGTTACAGACTGCCCGATGATATTCGAATGGAACTGCTCGCGCTCGGTCAGGATCGTGCCAAGCGACGCCGTGCCGACCGCGCCGCCGAGGTTGCGCAGCATGTTCGTCAGGCCCGAGGCAGCCGCCGCATCCGACGCAGCAATACCAGCGGTCGTGATTGCGGTGATCGGGGTCAGGACCAGGGCCTGGCCGATCGCCCGCACGATGTTCGGAATCCAGAACTGATCACCGGCGTTGTTCGCTGACAGCGTGATGTTCATGAAGCAGCTGATCGCGAAGATCGAAATGCCGAGGAAACCGATATAGCGGGCGTCGAAGCGCTTCATCAGCAGCGGAACGAGGGGAATGAGCAGCAGCTGCGGCAGGCCGGTCCAGGCCAGGACATTGCCGATCTGCTCGGCATTGTAACGCTGCACCTGTCCCAGATACTGCGGCAGGATGTAGACGGTCCCGAACAGCGCGACGCCGACGAGCACATTGACGGCAACGCCAATGCCGAAGTTGCGCTGCTTCAGGAGACTGAGCTTCACCAGGGGCTTTTGAACCGTCAGCTCGATCCAGATGAAGGCAGCGAGGAAGACGAACGCCACGATGCTGAGCTTGACGATGAAAGGCGAGGAGAACCAGTCCTCCTTGTTTCCCTCCTCGAGCACCGTCTGCAGGGCGGAAAGGCCGATCGCCATGGTAACAATGCCGGCCCAGTCACCTTCCTTCAGCAGGTGGAGCTGCATCGGCTGCTTCTCGAGCGTCAGGGCAAGCGCAGCGGCCATGATGGCACTCGGGAGCGCGTTGATGAAGAAAATCGTCTGCCAGCCGTAGTTCTCCGTGAGATAACCGCCGATCGTCGGGCCAATGGCCGGGGCAAAGGTGACGGACAGGGCAAAGAGTGCGAGGCCGCGAGGCTGCTGAAACTTGGGGAGCTTGGTAAGCACCATGGTAAACGCCATGGGGATGAGGACACCGCCGGCAAATCCCTGCAGGCCACGCAGCAGGATCATCGTGCCGAGATCGTGGGCGAAGGCACAGGCGATCGAAAAGATCGGGAAGAGAACCGAATTGACGAGAATGTAGCGGCGGAAGGAAAAGACGCTGCTGAAATACGCCGTCAGCGGAATGACGACGATCTCACCGATCAGATACGACGTCGAGATCCAGGCGCCGTTGTCAACGCCGGTGCCGATGCCGCCCTCGATATCGAGGAGCGAGGCGTTGGTGATCTGGATGTTGAGGATTGCCATGAACGCGCCGATCATCCCGGCAAGTACGGCAATCCAATCCTTTACGCTGGCGCCCGGCTGGGAGACGGGGGCAACGGTTGCAGTTGTGGTAGACATGGCACCACCCTCATCCTCTCCGGTCAGGCCCCATCGGCCGCATCGGCGGCCTTGGTGTTGATGCTTGGCTGCACCGACATGCCGGGGCGAAGATCGCCGGCTGCCGCTCCATTGCCGTCGAGCACGATCTTGACCGGGATACGCTGGACGACCTTCGTGAAGTTGCCGGTGGCGTTGTCCGGCGGCAGCAGCGCGAATTCCTGGCCGCTGGCCGGTGCGATGCTGTCGACGTGACCGTGATAAGTGCGGCCCGGGAACGTATCGACTTCGATCTCGACAGGCTGGCCGGCATGCACGTCGGTCAGCTGCGTTTCCTTGTAGTTCGCAACGATATAGGCCGCGCTGGTGGGAACGACCGACATCAGCTGCGTGCCTGCCTGGACGTACTGGCCAACGCGCAGTGTACGGTTGCCAACGGAGCCATCGACCGGCGCCACAATCGTGGCATAGGAGAGATTGAGTTCGGCCTGGCGCTCAAGCGCCTGGCTGCGGGTGAGCGCAGCCTTTGCCTGGGCAAGCTCGGCATTCAGAAGATCGACCTGCTTTACGGCTGCATCGAGGGCGGCGCTGTCGCGCACGATGGTCGCCTGTGCTGCCGCGATCTGCGAGGCGGCCTGCTGCGCGGTCTGGACCGGGGCGTAACCGTTGGTGGCCAGGCTCGAATAGCGCTTGTTGTTCTGCTCGGCGAACGTCTCGTTGGCCTTGTCGACCTCGACCGTGGCGCGGGCGGCGGCGATCGTCGATTGCTGGATTTGGAGGGCCGCCTCCTTCGCATTCAGCGTCGCCGCCGCGGCGGCAACGTCGGCCTTCGCCTGGTCGAGCGCGGCTCGGAAGTCGCGATCATCGATACGCGCAAGCGGCTGACCCGCCTTGACGGTCTCGTTGTCGTTGACGAGTACCCGGGCGATGTAGCCGGAAACCTTCGGCGCGATCGCACTGTTGTCCGCCTTCACATAGGCGTCGTCGGTCGACACGTGGAAGCGACCGACCGTCCAGTAATCGTGTCCGTAGTAGGCACCCCCGGCCACGATCGCGAGGGCGGCTGCGCCAAGCAGGAGCAACCGGCCGGCTCGTTTGCGGGCTTGCGGCACGTCAGCGGCAGCGCGTGGCGCCTCCGCGTGCGGCGGCTTGCTCGCTTCAAGCGTTTCCGGGATCACCTCTGCGACCGCTACGGCGGTTGGATCGGCGTTGTTGTTCAGAGCATGCAGCTTCTGGGCGGTCATTGTTTTCTCCGGATCATGGCCGCCGTCGCAAGCGATGCAGCCTCTGATGCACAAAATGGAAAATTGACGTTTTCCAAAATATGCTCTATAAAATGGATGTCAACTTGAATTTGGAAAATACCGATGGTCCAAAATCACAAGATCGAGAGAAGGCCGCGCGGCAGACCGCAGGCGCGGTGCGACGAGGACACCAGGAGCGTCATCATCGAGGCTGCCAACAAGCAGTTTCACGCGAACGGATATGCAACGGCGTGCATCGCGGATATTGCGCAGGAAGCGGGCGTCTCGACGAAGACGCTCTACAGGCTGTTTCCGACGAAAGCCGACCTCTTTTCCGACCTGATCACCGATCGCATTGGACGCTTTTTGCTGGCTCTCGACCCGACTACGCTTGCCGCGGCCGATCTTCGCCAGGGACTGGAGCGGATGCTGATGGCTTACGGCATGCTGACGCTTTCGGACGACACAATCACGATGATGCGGCTTGTGATCGGCGAGTCCGACCGCTTCCCCGAGATCTCCGCTTCCTTCTACGAAAAAGCCATCGTCCGAACGAATGCGCTGATGGAGGGGTGGCTGCGCAAGCAGGTTGATCGCGGCGTCATCGCTCTCGAAGACCCGCATGCGGCCTGCGGCATGCTGCGCGGCATGATGGCCATGGAGCCCCAGCGCGCCGCCATGCTGCGCCAGCAGCCGGCGCCGGGGATTGAGGAGATCGCGGCCCGGGCGAAAATGTGCGCCGACCTGTTTCTGAACGGCGCAGCAGTCGCTCCGGCTTAATAGCCGGTCTTAGGCGGTCTTTGAAAGTTCCTTGTCGATGGCCGAAACCAGTCGCTGGTCATCTGCCGTCACGTCAGGCGCAAACCGCGCCACGATCTTGCCATCGCGACCGATCAGGAACTTTTCGAAGTTCCAGAGAATTTCACTCTTATCGTCGGTCGCCAGGCCATTGCTGCGCAGCCGCTCCCGCATCGGACCTTCGCCGACGGCAGTCCCGGCAGCCGCCGTCAGGTTCTGGTAGAGCGGATGCTTGTCCCCGCCCTTGACGGAGATCTTCGAGAAGATCGGAAACTTCACGTCATAGGTCAGCGTGCAGAACTCGACGATCTCGGCATCCGTACCCGGCTCCTGCCCCTTGAAATTGTTTGCCGGAAAGGCGGCAATCACGAAGCCGCGCTCTCGCTTGTCCTCATAGAGCTTCTCAAGCCCTTCATATTGAACGGTGAGGCCGCATTTGGAGGCGACATTGACGACCAAAATCACCTGGCCGCGGTGATCGTTCAGCGTTGTCTCGCGACCATCGGCCAGCTTCACCGGTATATTCAAAAGGTCCGTCATCGCTATCTCCACCATGAATTCCGCCGCGGAAGCTATACCCAACGGAGCGTTTGTCCAGCGGGCAGATCCGGTCCACTGACAAAATCAATTAAAACAGCTAGTTTGCCGTCGAGAGCACGGGAGGGCGCAACGAAAGATGGCACTGGAATCGCTGGTGGCGGCCGTTGTCTTTGCTTTGCTCATGACAGCCTCGATCGGAACGATGCTGACCTATTCAAAGCTGCCTGTGCATCACCGGCAGGACGAGACCAACACCGTCGTTCGGCTCGTCGCCAACATCTTCGTCGTCATGACATCGCTGGTCTTCGGCCTGATGATCAATTCCTCGAAGAACACTTTCGGCGAGATCGACAAGAACGTTCACGCGTTCGCAACCCAGATCATCCTTCTCGACCGGACCTTGCGGACCTATGGCCTCGAGGCCACGGAAACTCGCAAGCGTCTGGAGAACTACGTCGAAAAGGCTCTCACCAATCCGGCACGCGCCGCGCCGGATCCGCTGGTCAAAAGCGACCGCACAAGCGAGATTGCCCTCAACGCCGTCGGAGACAGTCTGGCACTGATCGTGCCTTCCGACCCGGGCCATGTGGTGTTGTGGAACGACGCTCGCCAGCAATATCAACGGATCGTCGAGCAGCGCTGGGTCATCGTGGAACAGTCGGAAGGCGTCATCCCAAGGCCGCTCATAAGCATGCTGACGGCGTGGCTGACGTTGATCTTTGCGAGCTTCGGCTATCGCGCGCCAAGAAACATCATTGTCGTGCTGATGTTCACCATCTCCGCGCTCCTGATATCGCTATCGATCTTCATCGTGCTGGATATGGATATTCCATTCTCGGGCTGGATCCAGATCTCCGACACACCTCTTCGCAGGGCGCTTGCCGAGCTTCAACAATAGCAACTGCGAAGCACCGCGCCGTCCTGGAAGGAGCGACCCAGTGTGGCCACGGCATCACAGTTAGCGAACCGCAATCGTCGGCCAGTCGATGAGGTCGGCCTTTGCACCGGCCAGCGTGTTGCGGCTCTGGGAGACCACATCGTGGGGAAAGCCGAGCGATATCGCGCTCGCGTCATCGAGGCGCCGAACCTGCTCCTCACTAAGCTTCACGTCCAGCGCGGCAAGGTTGTCGGCAAGCTGCTCAGCCGTTCGCGGCCCGATGATCGGCAGCGTGCCCTTGTGCAGCACCCAGGCGATGGCGATCTGGCCGGCCGGCACGCCGGTTTCCTCGGCGATTGCCAGAACTGTATCGACCGTTGCCGTCTTGCGCGCATCGCTTTCGGAGTGAATGACGACGCCGAGCCCCTGCTGGCGGCCAGTTTCGCCCTTGCGGTACTTACCGGTCAGCAGCCCGCCGCCGAGCGGCGACCAGCCGACAGTACCAAGGCCAAAGGCCGCCGCCATCGGCAGCAGCTCGCGCTCGGACGTACGCTCGACGAGGCTGTACTCCAGCTGCAGAGCCGACAGTGGCGCCCAGCCACGAAGCTCGGCAAGCGTGGCACCAGTCGCCACGCGCCAAGCCGGGAAGTCGGAAAGTCCGGCATAGAGGATCTTGCCCGAGCGGACGAGATCATCGAAACCTCGCATGATCTCGTCGATCGGCGTTACGGCATCCGGCATGTGCGCCCAAAGAAGATCGATCCGATCGGTGCCGAGCCGCTTCAGGCTTGCCTCGACCGACTGAACCATGGCCTTGCGGCTGTTGCCTGTACGCTGGAGGCCGGCCGCGTGACGATCACCGAGCGAGAACTTCGTCGCGACGACCATGTCATCGCGGTCGCTCGCGATGAACTCGCCGACCATCGTTTCCGACTGGCCGAATTGATACTGGTCGGCCGTGTCGATGAAGTTGCCGCCGGCGTTGCGGTAGCCATCGAAGACCACCTTGGCCTCCTCGCGACTGGAACCGTAACCCCAGCCCGTCCCGAAATTGCCTGTGCCAAGTGCCAGGCTGGAGACACGAAGTCCGGTTCGGCCGAAAATCCTATAGCGCATTGTCATTGCCTTCCTTGCTTCCTTGGTCAATTTTAAATGACGATCGTCATTCATTTGCATTTAAATGACGGACGTCATATAATTTGTCAAGAACAAATGATGAGAGCCTCAAATGCGCCCAACAAAGGAACAGGCGAACCAGAACCGCCAACGGATCATCGACACGGCCGGTCGGCTCTTTCGAGAGAAAGGAATTCATGCTGTCGGCGTCGACGAAGTAATGAAGGGCGCCGGATTGACGCATGGTGGTTTCTACGGCCACTTCAAATCGAAGGGCGACCTTGCCGCGGAAGCCGTCAGCCACGCCCTTTTGGAAAGCCTACGTTCCGAACCCGCCTACGCCACGCTCGGTGCGTTGGCGAAGAATTATCTATCGAGGGCACATCGAGATGCGGCGGACAGCGGCTGCACGGTTGCGGCTCTTGGCCCGGAAATCGCCCGCCTCCCCAAGGGGCAGCGCGGCGGGATCACCGACTACGTTCGCGCACGCATCGAGCAGGTCGAACAGATCCAGGCGCAGCAGGGGCAAACGGTCGATCGCGGCAAGGCCATAGCAGATCTCTCAAGCCTCGTCGGAGCCCTCGTCATGGCGCGCGCCGTCGATGACCCTGCCCTCTCGGACGAAATCCTCACTGAAACGATCCGTATCCTCGACGGGCGGCGTTAGGAACTTTGCCCGCGGCGCGGCATTGATTAGTCCAGCGGAGCTTACAGTTATCGGTACGGCGGGCACTCGCCGGTGCCGACCTCAAGTTGCTGGAATCGCATGACAACGCAGCAGATCCTCGCCTTCGGGCTCATCGGCCTGATGATGGCAGTCTTCATCTGGGATCGGTTTCGCTATGACCTGGTTGCCTGTTGCACTCTCGTGCTGGCCATCTGCGTCGGTATCGTGCCTTTCAACCGGGCATTTTCGGGCTTCAGCGACGACATCGTGATCATCGTCGGCAGCGCCCTCATCGTCAGCGCCGGCGTGGCGCGCTCGGGGATCGTCGATACAACGATCAAGCGCTTCTTTCCGAACCTGACCAAGCTGCATGCGCAGCTCGCGCTGCTGCTCATTGTCGTCGCGCTTCTGTCGGCCTTCATCAAGAACATCGGCGCGCTTGCGATCATGATTCCAGTCGCCTTCCAATTTGCCCGAAAAAGCGGGAGGTCTCCGTCGCTTTACCTGATGCCGATGAGCTTTGCCGCGCTACTCGGCGGGTTGATGACGCAGATCGGCACCTCACCAAACATCGTGGTCTCGCGGCTTCGCGGCGAAATCACCGGGACGCCTTTCACGATGTTCGACTTCACACCCGTCGGCGCGACGCTTGCTCTGGTTGGCATCGTCTTCTTGATCCTTTTCCACTGGCTCGTTCCCGAACGGCAGAACGAGAACCCATCGCTTGAGGAAGCGTTGGATTTGAAGAACTATTTCTCCGAAGCAACGGTGGTCGAAGGCTCCGGCTTCGAAGGCAAAAAGCTCAACGAGCTCCTGCAGCTCGGCGATGGAGAAGTGGTCGCAACCGCGATCCTGCGCGGGCATTCGCGCCTCGCGCCGTTCCCCGACGTTCTCCTGAAGCCGGGCGACACGATTCTGCTGGAAGGGCGTCCTGAAGCCCTGGATCGCGTCGTTTCCAACGCCAAACTCAAACTTTCAGGCAAACCGATCCCCGAAGCAAAGACGGAGGGCGACGTGACTTCGATCGAAGCAGTGGTCTCCTCCGAGTCCATGCTGATCGGGTGGTCCGCGCGCCAGCTCTCGCTCTGGAACCGCCGGCGCATCAACCTGCTTGCGGTCAGCCGGCACGGGCACAGGCTGACCGAACGGTTGAGCGAAGTCACCCTGCGCGCCGGCGATGTTCTTGTGCTGCAAGGCAGCCGTCGAAACCTGCCGGGCTTCCTGCAGGAATTCTCCTGTCTCCCATTGGCGCAGCGCGAAATCATGCTCGGCACGCCGCGCAGAGCTTACGTACCGCTGCTGATCCTTGCGACAGCGATGGGGATGACGGCGGCCGGAATGGTTCCGGTTTCGGTCGCCTTCTTCTGCGCCGCGCTGGCGATGGTCGTTTTTCGGGCCATCCCCCTTGCCGAGGTCTACAAGGCGGTGGACGGCCCGATCCTCATCATGCTTGCCGCGCTGATCCCCGTCTCCGACACATTGCGAACGACCGGCGGAAGCGATCTGATTGCCGGGTGGCTGGGGCACTTCGCCGCCCAGATGCCGCCCTTCGGCGCGCTGACTCTGATCGTCATCACCGCCATGGCGGTAACGCCGTTCCTCAACAATGCGGCAACGGTTCTGGTCATGGCGCCAATTGCGGCGAGCTTTGCCCACACGCTCGGCTATAGACCGGAGGCCTTTTTGATGGGGGTCGCCATCGGCGCTGGCTGCGATTTCCTGACGCCGATCGGCCACCAATGCAACACGCTGGTCTTCGGTCCCGGCGGCTATCGTTTCAGCGATTACCCCCGCCTCGGCCTGCCGCTGTCATTCGTCATCGTCCTCGTCAGCGTACCTGTCCTGCTCTACGTCTGGCCTGTCCATTGATGCGATCGCCCATTTTCCTTGACGCGCGCGGTCGAATATGGCCTTAAGGCCAGCCAAATGGGCAATCGGCGGATGAACGGGGGCAGTGCCCTTTTCCGGCCGGTTTCCTGATCCAGTTATCTGCATTCTTTCCGGCCGAACGTCGCTTTCTCAGGCAAGCCGTCCGGCATTCATTTGACGGGCACATAAAATGACAGCTTCCGGCGTCCGCGTCCGCATTGCTCCCTCGCCGACCGGCGAGCCGCATGTCGGCACTGCTTACATCGCTCTCTTCAACTACCTTTTCGCCAAGAAGAACGGCGGCGAGTTCATTCTGCGCATCGAAGACACCGATGCGACGCGCTCGACCCCGGAATTCGAGACCAAGGTGTTGGACGCGCTGAAATGGTGCGGCCTCGAATGGAGGGAAGGTCCTGACATCGGTGGCCCCTACGGCCCGTACCGTCAGTCCGACCGCAAGGACATCTACACCCCATACGGCCAGGAACTGCTGGACAAGGGGCATGCGTTCCGCTGTTTTTGCACGCCTGAGCGTCTAGAGAAGATGCGCGAAGAGCAGCGCGCCGCCGGCAAGGCGCCGAAGTATGACGGCCTCTGCCTGAAGTACTCGGCCGAAGAGGTCTCCGCGAAGATGGCCGCCGGCGAAGGCTCCGTGATCCGCATGAAGATCCCGACCGAGGGCTCCTGCGACTTCACCGACGGCGTCTATGGCGATGTCAGCATTCCGTGGGATTCCGTTGACATGCAGGTCCTGATCAAGGGCGACGGCATGCCGACCTATCACATGGCAAACGTCATCGACGACCATCTGATGCGAATCACCCATGTCGCGCGCGGCGAAGAATGGCTGGCATCCGTGCCGAAGCACATCCTGCTTTACCGCTACTTCGGTTGGGAGCAGCCGGTGTTCATGCATCTGTCGCTGATGCGCAATGCCGACAAATCGAAGCTCTCGAAGCGCAAGAACCCGACGTCAATCTCCTACTACTCCGCTCTCGGCTATATCCCGGAAGCGCTGATGAACTTCCTCGGCCTGTTCTTCGTGCAGATCGCCGAAGGCGAAGAGTTGCTTGATATGGACGAGCTTTCCGAGAAGTTCGATCCCGAAAACCTTTCGAAGGCCGGCGCCATCTTCGACATCCAGAAGCTCGACTGGCTGAACGGCCGCTGGATTCGTGAGAAGCTGTCCGAAGAGGAGTTCCAGGCCCGCGTGCTCGACTGGGCGATGGAGAACGATCGCCTGAAGGCGGGCCTGCGCCTGTCGCAGTCGCGCATTTCCAAGCTCGGCGAACTACCTGACCTCGCAGGCTTCCTGCTGAAGTCCGACCTCGGCGTTGACCCGTCGGCCTTCGCCAAGATCAAGTCACCGCCGGAAGAGATCCTCGAGATCCTCAACACCGTCCAGCCGGATCTCGAAAAGATCCTCGAATGGAACGTCGAGACGATCGAAGCCGAGCTACGCGCCATTGCCGACCGCATGGGCAAGAAGCTGAAGGTCGTCGTGGCCCCGCTCTTCGTCGCAGTATCAGGCTCGTCGCGCTCGCTGCCGCTCTTCGACTCGATGGCGATCCTCGGCCGTTCCGTCGTGCGTCAGCGGCTGAAACTGGCCGCCCAGGCAGTTGCCTCCCTCGTCGGCCCGAAGAACTGAACCGGACGTTTGCATCATGACTGAAAAGACCGAAACAGCGACCCTTTCCTCCGACGCGACCGAGGTCCGCGCCCAGAAGCTGAAGCTGCTGCGCGAACAGATCGGCGAGGTCTATCCGGCGCATTTCCACCGGACCATGACCAATGCCGAACTGGCGGAGAAGTACAAGGACCTCGAATCCGACGTCGAGACGCAGGATGTCGTGACCGTTGCCGGTCGCGTCTATTCCTCGCGCAACTCCGGCATGTTCATGGATATCCATGACGCCTCGGGCAAGATCCAGATCTTCAGCCACAAGGACGTGACGCCGGAAGAAGCCCGCAACATGCTTGGCATGATCGATATCGGCGATATCATCGGCGTGACCGGCACGGTGCGCCGCACGAAGCGCGGCGAGCTGTCGATCAACGCTCGCGAAATCACCATGCTGACGAAGTCGCTGCTCCCGATGCCGGAGAAGTGGCACGGCGTTTCCGACGTCGAGATCCGCTATCGCAAGCGCCACCTCGACATCATGACCAACGAGGAATCGAAGCTCCGCTTCCAGCAGCGTTCGAAGATCGTGTCCGGCATCCGCCGCTTCATGGAAAACGACGGCTTCATGGAAGTCGAAACGCCGATGTTGCACTCGGTCTATGGCGGCGCCACCGCCGAGCCGTTCAAGACGCATCACAACACGCTGAAGCTCGACATGTACCTGCGCATCGCGCCGGAACTGTACCTGAAGCGGACGTTGGTCTCCGGCCTTACCGACAAGGTATTCGAGATCAACCGCAACTTCCGCAACGAAGGCGTCTCGACCCGGCACAATCCTGAATTCACGATGATGGAGTGCTACTGGGCCTATGCCGACTACGAGGACATCATGGACCTCGTGGAGCGGCTGTTCGAAAGCCTGGCACTGTCGATCCACGGCACGACGGAATTCCCCTTCGGCGACAAGACGATCTCCTTCAAGGGGCCGTTCAAGCGCGTGCCGATGCCAGACGCCGTCAAGGAAGTGACCGGTATCGACTTCCTCGCCATGAAGACCGACGAGGAAGCCCGCGCGGCTGCCAAGGCCGCCGGCTTCGAAGTCGAGAAGGACTGGACCTGGGGCGAATGCCTTGCCTTCATCTTCGAAGAAAAGGTTGAGGCCACGCTCATTCAGCCATCACACGTCACCCACTTTCCGAAGGACATCTCGCCCTTCGCCAAGGAAGTGCCAGGCGAGCGGCGCCTTGTCGAACGCTTCGAGACCTACTGCAACGCCTGGGAACTCGGCAACGCCTTCTCGGAACTCAACGATCCGGAAGAGCAGCGCCGCCGCATGGTCGAGCAGCTGGAGCAGGCGCACGCCCGCGGCGAAAAGGAAAAGCAGCTGGACGACGAATTCCTCGATGCGATCGACCAGGGCATGCCGCCCGCCGGCGGTCTCGGGATCGGCGTCGACCGCCTGATCATGCTGCTCACCAACGCCCCATCGATCCGCGACGTCATCCTCTTCCCGGCTCGACGCAGCAAGGCCGACTGAGCCGGCTTACCTGGAATAGAAAAAGGCGGCGACCCGTTGGGCTCGCCGCTTTTTTGTTGGAAAGGGTTAGTGGCCGGCTCCGGGCGCGGCTTCCGGCGCAGCAGGCTCTTTGGCAGGTGCGGAGCCATGTTCGCCGCCTTCCGCGGGCTTTACTTCCTTTGCCTCTGCTGTCTTCGCAGTTTTCTTGCCCTCTCCTTCGCCGCCCTTGGTAGCGGCAACGGCGATGGGATCGATACAGTCCGAATAGTCCCTGAAGGACGCGTTCATCGCGGTTATCTCGTCCTCGGGTAGATCGACGCGTTCGCCGAAGAACAGCCCGTTGTCCGCCGCCTCCCCGTCATAGTAGCGGGCGGTGTAGGTCTTGGCTTCCGTGCCTTCGAGGACGGGATCGGGATGCGGAATATAGACGACGTCAGCGCCGATCGCCCTGCCGCGAATATCCGAGCGCAGCGTCGGTCCGTTGGTATCGAGAACGACGACTTGCACGAGATCGGGCCTCTGCGCATCGTAGATCGTCTTGGCGACGCGAAGCGCGGTCTTGACGCGAGTCATGCCATCGGTCGGCTCGGTCTTGATATATTTACGGATCCAGACGCGGTTCTGCTTCTTGATGGTGACGAGATTGACGTCGGTGCAGGAGAGGCCGTTCATCGTCTCTGCGGAAGGGCCAAGGAGCCTATCCTTGCCGATAAAAAGCGCGGCACCGCCGGAGACGCCCCCGAGAAGGGCGACGCCAGCGATGATAAACACCAATTTCCGGGAAGGCCGGAAGATGCGCAGTAGGGCCTTCACGCCAACTGCTCCGCCATTAACAAGCTCCAACGCAATACGAGTGGTTTCGACGCTAGAGAAATGACGTTTCCGAATACTTAAACGCGGGCTCTAAGTTTGCATCAGTATGGGATTAACACCAAAAAAGGTCCAAGCTTTCCCTATGCTTGCCAATGTCCTCACGGCCATGCTCTAACGGCTGATGGCCTTCACGCTTCGCCAGATCCAGTACTTCGTTGCCGTCGCCGAGCAGGGCTCTGTAACGCGCGCCGCGCAGAACCTTTCGATCTCGCAATCGTCGGTCACGGAGGCCCTCAAGGAGCTTGAAACCGACCTCGGCGTCGAGCTTTTCGAGCGTCATCCACGCGGCCTGACGATCACCCACAATGGCCATCAGTTCCTTCGCCATGCGACGAAAATCCTGGCAAGCGTGACGGATGCGCGCACCAGCTTTTCCGGCAAGCAGAACGAGATCTCCGGCAAACTCAACATCGGCGTCACCTCGCTCGTCGCCGGCTATGTGCTCTCCGACCTCCTGGCCCGCTATCGCCGCGCCTGCCCGGGCGTCGAAGTCAGCGCAATCGAAGACAATGGCGGCTATCTCGAGCACCTGCTGGTCGGCGGCGAACTGGATGTGGCCGTCATGGTCATTTCCAACCTGCGCGACCGCATGGCCCTGCAGGCAGAGATCCTGGAGACGTCACCTTACCGGTTGTGGTTGCCCATGGGCCATCCACTCGTTTCCGCCGACATCATTTCCGTGGCGGACATCGCTCGCGAACCGCTGATCATGCTGACCGTCGACGAAATCGAGGAAAACACCGGCAAGCTGCTGTCGGCGCTTGGCGCACGGCCGCATGTCGCCTTCCGCACGCGCTCGGTGGAAGCGGTACGCAGTCTGGTCGCGACCGGTGCCGGCGTGGCGCTATTGCCCGACCTGGTCTATCGCCCCTGGTCGCTGGAAGGCGACCGAATCGAGAGCCGTGACGTGTCCGGCTCCCTTCCGGTCGTCCAGGTCGGCATGGTCTGGCGAAAGGGCTCGAGTTTGCCGCAAGCGGCGCGCGACTTCGTGGGCATCGCAGAAGCCCTGCGATCCGGCCGGCCCCGGTGATCCTTCGGACGATATCGGAAATTCCGATATCGCCTTTCTGATAAATGAATTTGCGAAACCGGAAAATTCAGCGCACCTTTCAACCGGGAACATAACGCCACGAAAAGTGGCAACAACCGGGAGACATCAGATGAAATATCTTCTGAAATCGTGCACTGCTGCCCTCGCGAGCGTGAGCTTCGTGACGCAGGTTGCCGCAGCCGAACCGCTGAAGGCGCTTGGCAAGGGCGAAGGTGCTGTCAGCATCGTAGCCTGGGCGGGCTACATCGAACGCGGTGAAAGCGACAAGAGCTACGACTGGGTCACCGGCTTCGAAAAGGAAACCGGCTGCAAAGTGTCGGTCAAGACGGCGGCGACCTCCGACGAAATGGTCTCGCTGATGAACGAAGGCGGATTCGACCTCGTCACGGCCTCCGGCGACGCGTCGCTTCGCCTGATCGCAGGCAAGCGTGTCCAGCCGATCAACACCGATCTCATCCCGAGCTTCAAGAACGTCGATCCGCGCCTGCAGAAAGGCGCATGGTACACGGTCAAAGACGTCCACTACGGCGTTCCCTATCTCTGGGGGCCGAACGTGCTGATGTATAACACCGATGCCTTCAAGGATAAGGCACCGACCAGCTGGAAGGTCGTTTTCGAGGAAGAAACCCTTCCCGACGGCAAGTCCAACAAGGGCCGTGTCCAGGCCTATGATGGTCCGATCTACGTTGCCGATGCCGCTCTCTACCTGATGGCGCACAAGCCGGAACTCGGCATCAAGGATCCCTATGAACTGAACGAAGACCAGTACAAGGCGGCGCTCGACCTGCTGCGCGGCCAGCGCAAGCTCGTCTCCCGCTACTGGCACGACGCGATGATCCAGATCGACGACTTCAAGAACGAAGGCGTCGTGGCCTCCGGTTCCTGGCCGTTCCAGGTCAACCTGATGCAAGCCGACAAACAGAAGATCGCCTCCACCTTCCCGGAAGAAGGGGCCACCGGCTGGGCTGACACGACCATGCTGCATGTCGACAGCGAACACCCGAATTGCGCCTACATGTGGATGGAGCATTCGCTGCAGGCCAAGGTCCAGGGCGATGCCGCTGCCTGGTTCGGCGCCGTTCCTTCCGTTCCCGCTGCCTGCAAGGGCAACGAGCTGCTGACCGACGAGGGTTGCTCAACGAACGGTTATGATCACTTCGACAAGATCAAGTTCTGGAGAACGCCGACGGCCAAATGCGCAACGCAGGGCGAGTGCGTACCGTATCACCGTTGGGTCTCCGACTATATCGGTGTGATCGGCGGACGATAATCCGCCCGCACAACCTCTCCTTCTCCGCAAGCGGAGAAGGCGCCCGCTGAGGGCAAGGCGAGGGGACAATGAAGACAAGAGCGAAACGTCCGAGCGCTGGGGGCAACGACGGAACGCCGAATTGTCCCCTCGTCGGGGCCCCTTGGGCCGCATCCTTCCCGCTGGGAAGGTGAAAGACGCAACATCCCGGAGTTTTACAATGATTCCCGCCGTCCGTTTCCAACAGGTCTCGCGCCATTTCGGGCCGGTCCGCGCCGTCGACAGCGTCGATCTCGAAATCGCGCCCGGCGAGTTCTTCGCCATGCTTGGCCCTTCCGGCTCCGGCAAGACAACCTGCCTGCGCCTGATCGCAGGCTTCGAGCAGCCGACGGGCGGCCACATCGAAATCTTCGGTGAGACCGCCGAAGGCATCCCGCCCTATCGCCGCAACGTCAACACCGTCTTCCAGGACTACGCGCTCTTCCCGCATCTCAACATCCTCGACAACGTCGCCTACGGGCTGATGGTCAAGGGTGTCGGTAGGCCAGAGCGCACCAAAGCCGCCGAGCAGGCGCTGGAGCTTGTGAAGCTTCCCGGTTACGGCGCGCGCAAACCCGGACAGCTCTCCGGCGGCCAGCGGCAGCGTGTGGCGCTCGCCCGCGCCCTCGTCAACAAGCCGAAAGTCCTTCTCCTCGACGAACCGCTCGGCGCGCTCGACCTGAAGCTGCGCGAGCAGATGCAGGAGGAATTGAAGAGCCTGCAGCGCGCGCTCGGCATCACCTTCATCTTCGTCACCCACGACCAGGGCGAGGCCCTGTCGATGGCCGACCGCGTCGCCGTCTTCAACAACGGCGGCATCGTCCAGGAAGGTACGCCGCACGACATCTATCGGCGCCCGAAGACGCGCTTCGTCGCGGATTTCGTCGGCTCCTCCAATGTCATTGCGCCCGATATGATGACCGCGCTCGGCGGCGAGAAGCGCTGGGCGAGCCTGCGTCCGGAAGCGATCCACGTCGCCGGCGAAGGCGTTGAGGCGCGTGTGGAGCATGCAAGCTTCCTCGGCGCGGCAACCCGCCTCTCGGTCGATATCCGCGGCACCCGCCTGCACGTCATGCTGCCGGCCGGCGCCAACGTGCCGGATGTCGGCACAAGCGTCCGCCTCGTCTGGCAGCCCGTCGACGTGCATTACATGGATGACGCAGCATGACAGCGCTTGCCCTCACCAAACCGGCGGAACTGCGCGAGACCTCGATCCTTCCCGGTCGCGGCGGTTTCTTCGGACAGCTCTCGGACGCCTTCTGGCGCCATCCTAGACTGCTGCTCTTCCTGATGCTGACGCCGCCGCTCCTGTGGCTCGGCATCATCTACATCGGCTCACTGATCGCGCTGCTCCTGCAGAGCTTCTTCTCGATCGATGATTTCTCGGGCCTGGTGAATTACGAGTTCACGCTTGCGACCTATGCGCAACTCCTCAGCCCGACGAATTTTGACATCATCATCCGCACCATCATCATGGCGGCGCTGGTGACACTGGCTTCTGCCGTCGTCGCCTTTCCCATCGCCTACTACGCTGCTCGCTATGCGCAGGGCAAATGGAAGGCGCTGTTCTACCTCGGTGTCATGCTGCCGCTGTGGTCGAGCTATCTCGTGAAGATCTACGCCTGGAAACTCATCCTCGCGAAGGAAGGCATCCTCACCTGGATCTTCGAGAAGCTGCACCTGTCCTGGCTGCTCGACGGCATCCTCAACCTGCCCGTTGTCGGTGGCAATTCGCTGTCGGTCAGCTATCTCGGTACGTTTGTCGTCTTCGTCTATGTCTGGCTGCCCTACATGATCCTGCCGACACAGGCAGCACTCGAACGCGTCCCAGGCAACCTGATCGAGGCGTCGTCCGATCTCGGCGCCACACCGAGCCAGACCTTCCGCACCGTACTTTTCCCGCTGGCGCTGCCCGGTATCGTCGCCGGCTCGATCTTCACCTTCTCGCTGACATTAGGCGACTACATCATCCCGCAGATCATCGGTTCGTCGCGCCTCTTCATCGGCCAGGCGGTCTATGCCCAGCAGGGCACCGCGGGCAACGTCCCGCTCGCGGCCGCCTTCTCCGTCGTCCCGATCGTCATCATGGCCGTTTATCTCTGGCTGGCCAAGAAACAGGGGGCCTTCGATGCGCTCTGACCGTTCCCAGCGTTCACCGCTGCTTCTAAAGATCGCCGCAGCCGGTGGCCTGCTCTTCCTACACCTGCCGATCCTCTTGATCTTCGTCTATGCCTTCACGACGGAAGAGAAGAGCTATCAATGGCCGCCACCGGGACTGACGACGCAATGGCTCGCCATCGCGTGGAACCGCCCGGATGTCTGGTCAGCGCTCGGCCTCTCCGTGCAGGTCGCCTGCATCGCCACCGCGATCGCGCTGGTGCTCGGCACGCTCTGCGCAGCCGCAGTAAGCCAGACGAAGTTCTTCGGCCGTGAAGCAATCTCGCTCCTCGTCATCCTACCGATCGCGCTGCCCGGCATCATCACCGGCATTGCACTGCGCTCGGCCTTCAGCCTGTTCGACATTCCATTTTCGGTCTGGACGATCGTGCTCGGTCACGCGACCTTCTGCGTCGTTGTCGTCTACAACAACGCCGTCGCCCGCTTCCGCCGCACCTCGGGTTCACTGATCGAGGCATCGATGGATCTAGGCGCCGACGGTTTCCAGACCTTCCGCCACGTCATCCTGCCGAACATCGGGACCGCGCTTCTGGCCGGCGGCATGCTCGCCTTCGCGCTGTCCTTCGACGAAGTCATCGTCACCACCTTCACCGGCGGCCAGCAATCGACGCTGCCGATCTGGATGCTCGAAGAACTCATCCGCCCACGCCAACGCCCGGTCACCAACGTGGTCGCGATGGTCGTCGTGCTCGTCACTTTCCTGCCGATCCTGGCAGCCTACTACCTCACTCGCGACGGCGACCAGGTCGCCGGAGCCGGCAAATAATTAAGGGAGAACATCATGGACACCGCGATGCTGATTGGGTCCCGTTTCGAAGCGGGCACGGAAACGGAAGAGCACATCCTGAACCCGAAGACGGGCGAGACCGTGCTTGACCTGCCGGAAGCCTCGCTTGCCCAGATCGACGCTGCCGTCGACGCCGCAGAATCCGCATTCCAGGACTGGTCGCAGACGACACCGGGCCAACGCTCCAGCTACCTCCTCAGGATCGCCGATGCGATCGAGAAGGACGCCGAGGGGTTTGCCGCACTGGAAGCCCTGAACTGCGGCAAGCCGATCAATGCCGTGTTGAACGACGAAATCCCGGCAATCGTCGATTGCTACCGCTTCTTTGCAGGCGCCGTCCGCAATCTGCACGGCCCCGTCGCCGGCGAATACCTGCCTGGTCATACATCAATGATCCGCCGCGATCCGGTCGGTATCATCGGCTCCATCGCGCCGTGGAACTATCCGCTGATGATGATGGCCTGGAAGCTGGCTCCGGCAATCGCCGGCGGCAACACCGTCGTCTTCAAGCCCTCCGAACAGACGCCGCTCACCGCACTTAAGATGGCGAAGCTGCTTGCCGATATCCTGCCGGAAGGCGTCGTCAACGTCATCCTCGGCCGCGGCGAGAGCGTCGGCAATGCCCTGATCAATCATCCGAAGATTTCGATGGTCTCGATCACAGGCGACGTCGCTACCGGCAAGAAAGTTCTGCAGGCAGCCGCCAAGACCGTGAAGCGCACCCACCTGGAACTCGGCGGCAAGGCGCCGGTCATCGTCTTCGACGACGCCGACATCGACGCTGTTGTCGCGGGCATCCGCACCTTCGGCTACTACAATGCCGGCCAGGACTGCACCGCCGCCTGCCGCATCTACGCCGATGCGAAGGTCTACGACAGGTTCGTCGCCGACCTCTCCTCAGCCGTCTCCTCGATCAAGTTCAATCAGGCCGACGACACCGAGAACGAGATCGGCCCACTGATCTCCAAGCGCCAGCGCGACCGCGTCGAAAGCTTCGTCGCCCGTGCGTCCGAACACAAGCACATGGAAATCACCACCGGTGGCAAGACCTCCGGCGACAAGGGCTTTTTCTACACGCCGACGGTCGTCGCCGGCGCCACGCAGGATGACGAGATCGTTCGCCGCGAGGTTTTCGGTCCGGTCGTTTCCGTCACCCGCTTCACCGATGTCGAGGATGCCGTCACCTGGGCGAACGACAGCGACTACGGCCTCGCTTCGTCGGTCTGGACCAAGGACATCAGCCGCGGCATGAAAACTGCCGCCCGCCTGCAATATGGCTGCACCTGGATCAACACGCACTTCATGCTCACCAACGAAATGCCGCATGGCGGCCTGAAGCAATCAGGCTATGGCAAGGACATGTCCGTCTACGCACTGGAGGACTACACCGCCGTCCGGCACGTAATGATCAACCACGGTTGATCCCGCGCGGCCGGGCCGACGGACGGGCCGTAACCTGCAAACAAGAACATGCAACAAAAGGGGAGTCGAAATGAAACGCCGTACCATTCTTGCCGCCTTCGGTGGCATCTGTCTCGCCTCGACGCTTTCGGCCATGCCGGTCTATGCGGCCGATCAGACGCCGGTTGAGGTCGTTCAACAGTACCTGGCCGCATGGAACGCCCACGATGCCGGCAAGGCCGCTTCCTATTTCGATGACAAGATCAGCTACTACGACGCATCGGTTGGCAAGCCGACCGTCGGCAAGGCCGAGGCCAAGGCGGCCGTGATCGACAACTTCATGACCGCTGCGCCGGATCTGAAATGGGAGATGCGGGGTGATCCGATCGTCAGCGGAAACAAGGTTTCCTTCGAGTGGACCTTCTCAGGGAAGAACAGCGGTCCTTGGGCCGATGGGACCAAGGCAACCGACAAGTCCTTCTCCTTCGACGGTGCCTCGGTCTTCGTCATTGAGAACAACGTGATCAAGCAGCAGTCGGACTACTACGACGCCCTTGGCTTCTACAAGCAACTGGGCCTGATGTAACATGGCAATCCGGCCGGCGGCGCTCCCCAGGGGCGTCGCCAACGCTTTCAGCTACCGCTGCGGGCTGCGCCCACCGGTTGCGTAAAATATGGAACAAATTTCCTCGCCCTGCGTCATCTAAACGATGAGCAAAAAGGAAAAAATCCATGCTTAGATGGGCTCTCATATTCTTCGTTATTTCGCTGATTGCCGGTTTCTTCGGCTTCTCCGGCATCTCGGCCGCAACGGCAACGATTGCTCGCGTTCTCTTCGGCATCGCGCTGGTGATCTTCCTGATCTTCCTGATTCTGGCGCTGATGGCCGGCAATGCGGTGCTTTAACCTGCCGCCGCGCGTTGGGCGGCAAAGAGAGGCACCGAGTCCTTGAAGCCTTTCAGGGAAACAGCTCCCAGACCCTGGAAGGCAAGACCGCGTGCTGCCGCTTCCGCGGCAGCACGCGTATTGAGGCAGACAAGTGTTTGGGACGGCCCGGCAACGGCCGAAACGCGCGCCGCGAGATTGACCGTCCGGCCGAAAATATCCCCGTCACGAGGCACAACCTGCCCCGTCGCTACACCGACCCGCACAGGCGGCAACTCATCCAAACGGCTCTGCTCCACCAGCGATAGCGATGCTTGCACCGCCGAGGCTGCATCCGGAAACAGCATCATGACGCCGTCGCCCAGTGGCTTGACGATACGTCCGTCGAACGCGCATGAAAGCCGTTGGGCGATTGCTTCAAAACGGGCGGCCTTCTCGGCGGCAGACACATCGCCAATCTCACGCGTCAAGCCCGTGAAGCCGGAAAGGTCGGCAAAGGCCACGGCCGGCAGGCTGTCCTCGTCGCCAGGCTCCAGCCCGTGTTCGCGCAGGGCATCCTGCAGCCTTCCGACGATATTGTCGAACACCGCCTCCTCCAGCATCCGCCGCTGCAGCAGGAACAGCATCCGGAAGCCGATCCGCTGTAGTGCCAAGCGCTTGGTGGCGGCAACCTCGAAAAGATGATGGTAGCTAAGGCCCGCATTCAGCATCGGCTCTTCGACCTCGCCGCGGAAGAGGTCGCGCATCGTGTCGACACAGCGGCGAGCCGACTGACCGAAAACGCGCAGCACCCGCTCCATCCCGACAACGGAGGCACCAAGCTGCCTGCACTCCGCCATCAGCCAGATAAATTCCGCATCGTCCTCGCGAAGCGGTTGATCCGCTGAAAGCGGCGGCAAGCTGGCGCATGCCCTTATGCCATTCAGCTCGTCGAGATCCAGTTGCCCTGCCGCCACCTCGGCCGAAACAACGCCTCGGTCATCGCTACGGGCTCGAACATCAGCTGATTGGCGAACTCCAGAGTAAAGATCCGCCGCCTCAGACCTTCCGCCAGCACATCGAGGCTGATGCCGGCTTCCTGCAGGGCAACTATCAATCGGAGCCGGCTGACATCGCTTGCGGCATAGCCTGTGTATCCAGGACCAATGATCTCTAGGCGCTCGAGATCACGCAAGCGGGCATCGTCACAGCCGGCAAGGACCAACAATCTCTCACACGGCAATGCTTCCATCACGGCAACCTCTGGGGGATGAGATTGCTTGATACATCAAATCCGTGTGTCCCTCCACGCAGCCAAAGGCGTTAGAGCAGACTTGCTCCGACATTGATGGCAAGGGCCAGGATCGTCGTATTGAACAGGAATGAGAGGATGGAATGCAGGAGCGTCAGCTTGCGCATGGTGACCGATGTCGTCGCAACGTCGGCCGTCTGTGAGGCAACGCCGATCGTGAAGGAGTAGTAGAGGAAGTCCCAATAAATAGGCTCGTCATTGCCTTCCGGAAACTTCAGCCCTTCCCCCTTGGCCTCTCCGCCATAGAAGCGATGTGCGTAGTGCACCGTGAACAAGGTGTGCAGGAATGCCCAGGAGATCAGGATCGTGGCGATTGCACCAAGCGATCGTACGAGCGCCTCGCTTGCGTCAGCCCCCTTGGCTGCATGAAGTTCCAGCGCGATACCGGCAATGCTGGCGAGCGCCGCCAAAATAGACAGCGCCATGAGGAAGACGTCTGAAAGGTCGAGATCCTCAGCTCTCTCGCGGATGCTAGCGACGGTCGCGCGCAGCATTCGGCGCCAGGTGAGCGCCGTAAAGACGATGGCGCCGGCGTTCCAGCCAAAAATCAGGTTCTGCGGATTGACCTCGCGGCTGGTGAGCAACAGGAAAGTCACGAGTCCAGCGGTCACGGCGACGACGAACACCATGTGTCTGCGTAGTTGCTCCATGACCTGACTTTCCCGGCGCCCAGCGTCTGCCGCCGTCACAATCCTACCGCTGCAAGATTGCCTTTGATATCAGTTTGATGGCGGCAGGAGCAATATGGCTTTAGCCGGTCCAGCCGCCATCGACGACATGGATCTGGCCCGTCGTGAAGCCTGCCTCGTCACCGGCAAGATAGGTCACCAGAACGGCGATCTCCTCGGGTGTGGCGATGCGACCCATCGGCTGGCGGGCGATGAAATCCTTCAGTGCCTTTTCATAGTCGCCGGTCGCACGCAAGCGCTCGTGCAGCGACGGGCTGTCCACGGTACCGGGGCAGATCGCATTGGCGCGGATACCCTTGGCAACAAAGTCGGCGGCAATTGACTTGGTGAGGCCAATCACGGCTGCCTTCGATGCACTGTAGGCAAAGCGATTGGGAACGCCCTTCACACTGGAGGCGACCGAAGCCATGTTGACGATCGACCCCTTCCCCTTCTCCAGCATCCCGGGAAGGAAGGTACGGCAGGTCGTATACATCGCCTTGGCATTCAGGTTAAAGGAAAAGTCCCAGTCCTTCTCCTCGCATTCGAGGATCGAGCCTGCATGAACGAAGCCTGCGCAATTGAAGAGAACGTCGATCGGGCCGATCGTGGCTGCGAAGGCACGGACTGCGTCGCCATCGAGCGCATTGAGGACATGCTTCTCGGCGCCTTCCAGGGTGGAAAGCGTGTTTTCGTTGATATCGGTCGCATAGACATGCGCGCCGAGTGAAATGAAGCGCTCAGCGCTTGCTCGACCGATACCCTGACCTGCCGCCGTGATGACGACTTTCTTGCCTTCCAGACCGTGGCTCATACATCCTCCCAAATTCCGGCGCTTGCGGCGCATTCATTCATATGCAAACAATATATTCAGATTGGCGTCAACCTGATGGAGCGAGGTTTGCGCCGGAAGCCTAGTTGATCTTGTGTGGCCGGGCATGAAAAATCTGGTGGCCGAAAAGCCAGTCGGCGCCGCCGCCGCACCTTGCGGCAAACAGCATCGCATGAAGGGGAGGAACCGCATGCACTTCGACACACACCTGCACATCGTCGACCGGCAGGCGCTCGACTATCCCTGGCTCTCCGGCGCGGGTGATCTTAATCGTGACAATCTCTACGAAGACTATGCGCGCGATGCGCTACGCTGCGGCATCTCCAATGTGCTGCACATGGAAGTGGACGTTGCACCGGCGCGTATCGACGACGAGACGAATTACGTCAGGGAAGTCAGCCGCCGCCAGGGCAGTCTTGTGCGTGGCGTCATCGCCGCCTGCCGGCCGGAAGAGGATGGTTTCGCGGCCTATCTGGAGCGATCGGCTGCCGATCCCTTCGTCAAAGGCTTCCGCCGCGTCCTCCACGTGGCCCCGGACGACACAGCCGCCCGACCGCTGTTTCGCGAGAACATCAAGCGCCTCTCCGGCACCCGCATGACGTTCGATCTCTGTGTCTTCCCGCATCAATTCGAGACCATCCTCGCGCTGGTCGATCACTGCCCGGATGTTCGCTTCATTCTCGACCATTGCGCCAACCCGCCGATCAAGGATGGGATGAGCGACGTCTGGCGCAAGGGCATCACGGAATTCTCCCGCCGCTCGAACGTGACGGCAAAGATTTCAGGCGTCATCGCCTATGGGGATCTCGAAAACTGGTCGGTCGAGAGCCTCCGCCCGTATGTCGAACATACGATCGGCAGCTTCGGTTGGGATCGCGTCGTCTGGGGCAGCGACTGGCCCGTTTGCACGCTCGGCGGCGGGCTGGCACCCTGGGTCGCTGCCACCCATGCGCTGACCTCGGGCTGCAGCCCGGAAGAGCGCGACAAGCTCTATCAGGCCAACGCCAAGCGCATCTGGTCGATATGACACGAAAAAGGGCGGCACCGAATGGCACCGCCCTTCTTGGTTGGAGCGCTCGTAAGCCTTAAGCAGCTGCGAGCTGCAGTTCTTTCTGAACGTTGCTGCGAAGCGTACCAAGGTCCTTGGCGAAGGCACGGATGCCTTCGGCGAGCTTTTCGGTCGCCATCGCGTCTTCGTTCATCATCCAGCGGAAGATCTTTTCGTCGACGGTGATCTTCGGGGCAGGCTTCGTCACATCAGGCGACAGCTTGCGCTCGAGCTTGCCCTGATCGTTGGAGAGTTCGTCGAGCAGGTTCGGCGCGATCGTCAGGCGATCGCAACCGGCCAAGGCTTCGATTTCGCCGGCGCTGCGGAACGAGGCACCCATGACGATCGTCTTGATGTCGTTGGCCTTATAGTAGTTGTAGATGTCGCGGACGGAGATGACGCCCGGATCTTCCTCAGGCGTGAATTCCTTGCCAGTCGACTTCTTGTACCAGTCGAGGATGCGGCCAACGAACGGCGAAATCAGGAACACCTTGGCGTCAGCGCAGGCAACCGCCTGGGCCTTGGAGAACAGAAGCGTCAGGTTGCAGTCGATGCCTTCCTTCTGCAGGATTTCGGCGGCGCGAATGCCCTCCCAGGTCGAAGCCAGCTTGATGAGGATGCGGTCACGCTCGATGCCGCGTTCCTTGTAGGCAGCGATGATCGAACGGGCCTTGGCAAGCGACGCTTCGGTATCGAAGGAAAGGTCCGCATCGACTTCGGTTGACACGCGGCCCGGAACGAGCTTCACGAGCGCAGCACCGACGGAGATCGCCAGGCGATCGGCAACGGCGGCGGAAACGGCCTCCGGATTGCCGCCCTGCTTCTTGCCCCAGGCAACAGCTTCCTTGACGGTATCTGCGAACATCGGCGTACCGAGTGCCTTCAGCACGATGCTTGGGTTCGTCGTGCAATCGACGGGCTTCAGACGGGCAACAGCCTCGATGTCACCGGTATCGGCAACGACCGTGGTAATCTCGCGGAGGTGGTCAAGCTTGGATGTCATGGTTACTGGTCCTTTTGACTTGAGCTGCGCGCCGATGCGAACTTCGCCCGGCAAATAATCTACGAATGGGCAGTCTGCGAGCCGCCTGTGTAAGCAGCGGTCGCGTCATCCCCGCGAAACGGCGTCACGCCTCGGCCGCCAAGTGCCGATGGGACGTCCCGCTTACCTGCACATTACCTCCTCGGTCGCACGGATGCGACTTCTTGGCGGCGACTATCACTATTCCCCGCCAGATATGTCAAGGACATTTGTGCATTTCAATTGACATAAGTGTCACACCCGTCATTATCGGCGGAACAACGAACCTGTCCTGGCTTGATGATAGATCTAGGGCGCAATTCGCTCCGGAGGAGATGTGGTCAAGCTCAAACGTGGCACGCATACGGCTTATTCCGAAGCATCCTCCCTTAGGTTGCGTGCGGCTTGGCTCTATTACAATCAGGGACTGACGCAGAAGGATGTCGCCGAACAGCTCGGCATCAGCCGCACGACCGTGATCCGCCTGCTCGACGAGGCGATGAAGCGCAGCGAAGTGCAGATTTGGATCAACGACTCGATCGGCGATTGCGTCGAACTTTCGGTAAAACTCGAGCGCGCCTATGGCCTCGACGAAGCGATCGTCGTGCCGGCGCCGGCGCAGCCTGACGCCAACTCGCTGGCAAAAAGCGTTGGCCTTGCGTTGGGACAGTTCCTCTCCGAGGCCATTCCAGACGACTACACAATCGGCGTCGGCTGGGGCCGAACCATGACGGCTTCGCTCTCAAGCTTCCGGCCGCCCCGCCGCGACAATTGCAAGGTCGTCTCCCTCCTCGGAGGCGTCGTCGCCGTCCACCAGACGAACCCGATCGACTACACCTGGCGCCTCGCGAGCCAGCTCGGCGCCGAATGCTATATGTTCCTTGCCCCGCTTCTGGTGGATTCTACGGAAACGAAGCGGAACCTCATCGAGAAATGTGGCCTGGACACGATCTATCGGCTGGCGGAAACGTTGGATCTCGCGATCGTCAGCTGTGGCGACATCGGCCCGCACTCTACCTCCCTGTCGGAAGGGTGGATCTCGAAGGCCGAGCTGCAGCAGCTGATCGACGCCGGCTGCGTCTGCGACACGATGTTCAACTTCCTCGACAAGGACGGCAACACGATCGATCACTCGATCAACAGCCGCGTCATGTCCGTGGATCTCGACACATTGAAGAGGGCCAAGCACATCGTGCTGTCATCCGGCGGCACGCATCGCGCGGTCGCAATCCGTGCCACCATCAAGCGGATCGGCTGTAACACGCTGATCACAGACGAGGGTGCCGCCAAGGCTCTGCTGGGCCTGGCAGAGGCGGCTTAGGGGCGTTTAGCCAGCATCCGCTATCGCAGCTGGCACAGATGCGACAGTTGCGATTGCGCCCAGTTGCGCCCGAAATCCTGGGTATCCGGCAGTGCCGATAAAAGACTTCCGATCTCGCCATCGATTTCTAGATGGGTGTCCGTGATCCTGCATGCACCCACATCAAGGGCGACGGTGGCAACAACCTTGCCTTCCACCGGCGCCATCTGGAAGAGCGAATTGTCGCCAGTTTCGCAGGTCAATAGCGCCGTCGCCCTGATGGATGCGAGACTGTCCCCCGTCGAACAGACATCTGCAGACACAACCTTGAAGCTGCTGGTTCGATTGGGTCCCACGGGAAGCTGTTCGCATAACTGCGCGGTCGATATCGCGCGCGCCACATCCGGCCATTCCGGGCTACTCATCGCCGATTTGCAGCCCGCCCAGGCCGGAACCAGCGACATCGCAAGCAGGCCAACGGCAATGCCGACGACCTTGCATGGCTTTTCTCCAGGGTTCATTTCCGCCTCCTCGAGTCCCAGCCATGGAATCAAGCAGGTGAATCCTGAGTTTTTGATGGCAGGACTCCCGAGGGAGGAAGCGTATCCACAGGTTGGATCGATGCGTCGCCGCGATCAGGCGTGCGCCGCCTCCCAGCCGAGCATGGCCCGCTTGCGCGTCAGGCCCCAATGGTACCCCGTCAACGCCCCGCTTTTGCCGAGCGCGCGATGGCAGGGAACCACGAAGGAAATCGGATTGGCGCCGACCGCCGCACCAACCGCGCGCATCGCTGTCGGTCGGCCGATGTCGTGGGCGATGTCGCTGTAGGTGACGGCCTTGCCGAAGGGGATCTTCAGCAGGCTTTCCCACACCTGCACCTGGAAATCGGTGCCGATCAGCACGACACGCAGCGGCTGGTCCGATGTCCAGCGGCCCGGCTCAAAGATCCGCGTTGCGTAAGGTGCCGTCGCTTCGATATCGTCGACATAGGTCGCATTCGGCCAGCGGCATGTCATATCATCGAGACACGCGGCCTCGTCACCGTAATTGCTGAAAGCAAGCCCCGCGAGGCCACGGTCCGTCGCCATCACAAGCGCAACCCCAAAGGGTGAAGGATGGAAGCCGTAGCGGATCGTCAACCCACCGCCTTTGGCCTTCCATTCGCCGGGCGACATCGCCTCATGCGTGACGAAGAGATCGTGCAGGCGGCTGGGGCCGGACAGCCCGACCTCGATCGAGGTCTCCAGAAGGGGCATAGCTTCCTCGCGTAGAAGCCGCTTCGCGTGGTCGAGCGTGACTGCCTGCAGGAAAGCCTTCGGAGACAGGCCGGCCCACCGCGTAAACGTCTTCTGCAACTGCGTCGGCGACTGATTGAGCCGCGCTGCGATCGTCTCCAACGACGGCTGATCGCGATAGTCCTCGGTGATGAGTTCGATCACCTGGCGCACGGTCTCGTAATCAGAGCCATCAGGCGTGATGTCTTTGTTCAGCTTGGCTACCATATTCATGATCTTTCTCCTTGTACCAAGGAGATAGTCAAGTGACCCCTCGCAAGCCACCCGATTCTTGCGTGCCGGTCAAATCCGTTGTTTGACGGTGGCAAGCGCCCCCTTGAAGGCCTTAGCGAAGCTCTCGCGATCATCGGGATTGAGGAAGGAGCCGATATCCGTGCCCCTTCCTTCGCCGGAAATATACATGGAAAGAATGCCTATCTCCTGATGTCTGCGAACGAAGAAGCGCGTCCAGAAGGGATTGAAGTGATGCTCGATCATCCGACCGGAGGGCGCGAACTTGCGGACGGAAATATCCGTACGCGACACGGTCACTTCCTCCCGCGCGCGGCCAGACCGATAGTTCAGCCAGAAGGCGCCGTAGAGGAGCAGAAAATCAAGCCCGAAGAAGAAGCCGATCGGCCAGGCGCCCGTCACGACGAAGAACATGCCATACAGGCAGCACACTGCGCCGGTCAAAAGCAGCAACACCTTGAAACCCTTGCGGCCAAGCGACCGGTAAGGAAAAAGCTCGGCGGCAAAAACAGGTTGTTCGTCGGCTTTATCGGCGTTGCTTTCCATCATGGCTGGCAAGTATAGGTTTTCCATGCCAACTCCGAAACTCAAATCCGCCGTCACATCGTCGCAGAACTCAAAAGTGATCGTTCGCCAGAAGAAGCCGGCAACGGTCCGTTCTGCCTATTCCGAAACCGAGCGCGAGGAGATATTCCGTCGCTTCTCCATCCAGCGGCCGGAGCCGAAAGGCGAACTGGAACACACGAACCCGTTCACGCTCGTCGTCGCTGTAGCCCTCTCCGCCCAGGCGACGGATGCCGGCGTCAACAAGGCGACACGCGCACTCTTCAGGGTTGCCGACACGCCCGAAAAGATGCTGGCACTCGGCGAGGAGCGGGTGCGCGACTACATCAAGACGATCGGCCTCTACCGCAACAAGGCGAAGAACGTCATCGCTCTCTCACAGATGCTGGTCGAGAAATTCGGCGGCGCTGTGCCGCAAACGCGTGACGAGCTGGTGATGCTCCCCGGTGTCGGCCGCAAGACCGCCAATGTCGTGCTCTCCATGGCTTTCGATCAGGCGACGATGGCGGTGGACACACACATTTTCCGCATCGCCAACCGAATCAAGCTGGCGCCGGGAAAGACGCCCGACGAGGTCGAGGAGCGGCTGATGAAGGTGGTACCGAAGCACTATCTCTATCATGCCCACCACTGGCTGATCCTGCATGGCCGCTATACCTGCAAGGCACGCAAGCCGGAATGCGAGCGCTGCGTCATCGCCGATATCTGCAAGTCGCCGGAAAAGAGCTGCGACGTGCCGGCGCCGCTGGTCGAGCTACCGCGCCAAGTGGTTGGAGAGGCCGTCGAGTAAGTCTGCGGCAGATCGCGGCGCTACCGATTTGGCCCTACCCGCGAAAGCCCGCGTCCTCGCGCGAAACCAGCTTGTGCAGGTGCACCATCAATCCAGCGGCGAAAAGCGGCGTCAGCAGATTGACGATCGGGATGGCAAGGAAGCCCGCAATAACAAGCCCCGCAAGGAACACCGTCGCCGCATGTTTGGCCCGAAACGATCGTGCCTCCTGCGGCGAACGAAACCGCATTGCAGCAAACTCGAAGAATTCGCGGCCGAGCAGGTAGCCGTTGACGAGGAAGAACGCGATTATGTTGACGCCCGGCACGAACAGCAGAAAAAGCGCCACGATGTTGCCGAGGATAACCACGCCAAGAAGCTTGATCGAGCTTGTGAGCGCCGGACCGAGCGGCATCGCCGTTCCAGACTGATCCGAGGGATAATCCCGTCTTTCAATCACCTCGGCCACATCGTCGAGAAACAGGCCGGCAACCAATGCCGTCACCGGTGACAGCAAAAGCGCCAGGCCAAGTGCAAGGCCGAGGCTGGCTGCGATCGCAAACACGAAGCCGAGCCACCCTGCCCAGTCCGGCATGGCGGGAAAGAAACTGGCAATCCACGGGAAGACGTACGATATGAACGCACTGCGCAGCGCCAGCCAAAGCCCGACGAGCAACAGGAGGGTCAATCCCAGGACCTTCCAGAACACTGACCGCGTCTCTGGCGCGAAAAGATTGATGAGAGATAGGCGGGCCGCCTGAAAGATCATTCCGAGGTCTCCGGTTGCAACAACCATGTAGGAATCCGAACTTTGAACGGCAAGGCTGAAACAAACTCGGATGACTAGCCCAAAACTTGTCGGAAAATCTATGTTACTATATAGTAATTTATCAACTATGATTGCTTGATCCTGAAACGCAGCTTCCGGAATAGTTGCAAACGACAAGCGTTGGCCATGCGTATCCGAGAAATGCTTTCGGGAAGATCGGGACGGGCCAACGTGGAAGATTTTGTTCAGAAGCTCCGCCAGTATGCCAAGTCCGGCACGCCGGCCGAACGACGAATCGCGAAATATTTCTCCGAGCATCTGAACGACCTGCCGTTCGAAACAGCCGCGTCGGTTGCCGATCGGCTGGATCTGAGCCCCATGACGGTGGGCCGCTTTCTACGCGCGCTCGGCTATCAGGGGCTCGACAGCGTCAAGGTCCATATCCGCGAAACAACCACCATTTCGCCAATGCAGATGCAGGCATCGCTCACCCAGCTGCAGGCCGACGCTTCCGCCGGCAAGCCGCTCGCGGTACTGGTCTCCGAGCAGATCCAGGCGCTGCACCATATCTACCATTTGACGGGCCAGCCCCTCTGGAATGAAGCCGTGTCGATGATATCATCCGCTCATGAGGTTCTTGTCGCCTCGCATGCTCATCTTTCCGGCTTCGCGACCCACTTTGCTCAGCGATTGACCCATGCGCGCGACGGCGTCCACGCGCTTGATGGAACGGGCAGCCGCTTCGCCGAACTCTTCGCACGGCTCGATGGCAATGACGCCTTGCTGATCGTGATCGACAGCCGGCGCTTTGGCAAAGCCCGGCTGCTGGCCCGGACGGCACGGCGCTATGGATACAAGGTTATCTTGATTACAGCACAAGGCACCAACTGGATTCCGGATCAGGCCAATATCGTACTCGCCCTTCCGCCTGCCCGATCCGATGACGAAGACAACCTGCCGCCGCTGATGGTCCTCCTCGACTGTCTGTCGGAAGACGTTGTCACTGCGGCCGGCGAAGAAGCAGGCGCCCGCACCCGTCGCATGGCTGAATTCGGCAGCATGCTTGGAGACGGCGGAAACCGGTAGAGTCTTCCAGGATTAGGCGCCTACTCCATCGCTTCCAGTTCCGCGCGGTGGCGATACATGGCAAGCAGCCGGCGATAATCCCGGTCATAAAATGCCTGCTTGGCTGTATCCGGCAATCGCTCTTCGCCACCGGAGTACATGGCCGCCCCTGCTTCTGCGAGATCTCGATAGAGACCGCACGCCACGGAAGCGGCCATCGCCGTACCGAGGAGCACCGCCTCGTTCATCTTCGGCACAACGACCCTGCAGCCGGTTGCATCGGAATAGAGCTCCATCAGCACCGGATTTTTCACATGGCCGCCTGCGACATGCAGGGTGTCAGGCACATAGCCATATTCCTTCATCCGCTCGAGGATGTGACGGATCCCGAGCGCGATCGCGACTGCTGCGCGCCAATAGAGCGCGCAGAGTCCGTCGAACGACGTGTCGAGCGTCAGGCCGCTGATGCTGCCGACGGCATGCGGATCGGCGAGTGGCGAGCGGTTGCCGTGAAAATCCGGCAGTATAAAGATGCGGGCACCGAACTCGTCGCCCTCCTCGGCGCGAAGCTGCGCAATACGCTCGACGATCTTCTGATGCAGCGTAGCCGTTGGCTCGCCACCGGCTGCGTGCATCCGCACGATATGATCGAGCAGCGCGCCCGTTGCCGATTGCCCCGCCTCGACAAGCCAGGATTCAGGAAAGACGGCTTCGTAATACGGCCCCCACATGCCGTGGCTCGGTTTGCGCTCGCGCGAGAACGAAACGATGCAGCTCGAGGTGCCGGCGATCAGCGCCAATTGGCGTTCCAGCCTGCGAGCATCCTGCGCCTCGCCGCCAAGCGCACCCAGCGCCCCGGCATAGGCATCGATCATGCCTGAGGAAACATGGCACGCCGTCGTCAGCCCGAGCGCCGAGGCGGCCTCTTGCGTCAGCGTCCCGACACTCTTGCCGACCGGCACCGTTTCCTCCGGCAGCCGTCCGCGATCCAGTAGGTCATCGAGCCCAATCCGCTCGAGAAAATCCTTCCGCCACCCTTTGTCGAGATGTGCGAGATAATTCCACTTGGCCGTCAGCGTGCAGCGCGAGCGGGCGAGCGCGCCAGTTGCTTTCCAGGTCATGAAATCGGCGAGGTCGAACAGATAGCCGGTGTTCATCCAGGTGCCGGGCAGCTTCTTCTTCAGCCACATCAGCTTCGGCATTTCCATTTCCGGCGACATGAAGTGCCCGGAGTGCTCCAGCACGGGATGTTCCGTCGCCGTGCAGAAATCGGCTTCCTTCAGCGCCCGGTGATCGAGCCAGACGATCGTATCGAAACGGCGCTCTCCGCCGGTGGAAACACTGATCTGGTTGCCGTCGACATCGCGCACGACGAGCGAACAGGTAGCATCGAAACCGATCGCGCCCACCGATGCTGGCGCCGCGCCTGATTGCTCCATCGCCTTGCGAACGGCAATGCAGACCGCCGACCAGATGTCTTCGGAGTCATGCTCGGCGTGGTTTTCACGCGGCCTGTTCATGATGATCGGGTGTTCGGCCTTGCCCAGCAATGCGCCGCGAGCGTCGAAGACGCCGGCGCGCGCACTGCCCGTGCCGATATCAACCGCAACCACATGCTGAGGCATTAAAGGTGCATCCCGTCCTGCTTATGTTTGCGGACAAGGTGTATTAAATCCGGCATGGCGTCAAACACGGCTTCGGGAGAAAGTCGGTCAAGTTCAGCGCGATAGCCGGAAAAATTGGCGTGTGATCCGCCCGTGAAGGCAAACACCCTCATGCCCGCTGCCTTCGCCGCCTCGATCCCGGCGGGGCTGTCCTCCACGACCACGCAATTGGCGGGCTCTACGTTCATTTCGTGCGCCGCATGCAGGAAGAGATCGGGCGCGGGCTTGCCATGCTTGACCATGGTTGCGCTGAAGATATCAGGCAGCCGGTCGATCAGGCCTGTGACCGTCAGCGACAGGCGGATACGCTCGACTTGGCTGGAAGAGGCGACGCAACAGGGAATGCCGAGGGTGTCGATCGTCTCGGCGATCCCGGCCATCGGCTTCAGCTCCCTGCGAAACCGGGCGTAGAGATCGGTGCGGATTTGCTCAAGAAATTCCTGACCCGGGTGGACGTTGTATTCGGTCTTCATCGTCTCGATGACAGTCGCGAGACTTCGCCCGAGGAAACGGCCATAGACCTCTTCCTCGGTAATCGGGACATCGAGATCGTTCATCGCCTTCACGAGAACGCTCACCGATATCGGTTCGCTATCGACGAGCACGCCGTCGCAATCAAAGATGACGAGCCGTGTTTCAGCCTCAGCCATGGCAGACCCAATCGCAGTTGGTGCAGGAAGATGCATCCGCCGGATAAGGCGGAAGCCGGCGGCAGGAATGCCGCCAGTGATCCTTACACAGCAAGCTTGTTATCAAGATAAAGCTGCAGGGTTTCACGCGTGCCCTTTTCCCACAGGGTTTTCAATGCGTGGGCAAAGCGCTTTCGGAACAGCTCGGATTTTGACACCTCGCCAAAGGTGTCGTCGAAAACGAGGAACGCCATCGGATTGTCCTTGGCCTTCAGTGCGGCCGCATGCAGCCGATCGGCGCTGGCGTCGTTGAAGACGATGTCCTTGCCGCTGTCCGTCTTGCCGGCAAAATAGCGGCACCACAGAGCAGAAACCAGCGCGAGCCCGACCACGTCCCGCCCCTGGTTCAGATTGTCGAGCGTAGAGGGCAGGATGAATTTCGGCTGTCGGTTCGATCCGTCCTGTGCCAGGCGCGGGATGGTGTCGGCAATCTTCGGATTGAGAAGCCGATGCTCGATCAGCGCGAAATAGTCCGTCAGCGAGGTATCCGGGACCGGCGGAACGATCGGGATGATCTCATCCTTCTCAAGTTTGGCGAGGAAGGCACGGATCAACGGATCCTCCATCGAGTCGTGCACGAAATGGATATCCATCAGCGCTGCCGGATAGGCGATCGCCGCATGTCCCCCGTTCAGAATGCGGATCTTCATGTGCTCGTAGGGCGTTACATCGGGCACGAAGGTGACGCCGACCTTCTCAAGCGCCGGCCGCCCCGCCGTAAACTTGTCTTCCAGCACCCACTGCTTGAACTCTTCGCAATAGACGGGCCAGTTGTCCTCGATGCCGAAGGCGTCCTTCAACAAGTCGATTTCGCGCTGACCCGTTGCCGGCGTGATGCGGTCCACCATGGCATTCGGGAAGGCGACGTTCGCCTTGATCCAGTCGGCAAAGGCAGGATCGGAGAGACGCGCCGTGCCAACGACGGCATTCGACGTGACGACGCCGTTGTGGGGAATGTTGTCGCAGGACATGACGGTGAAAGGCACGATGCCCTTCTCCTTGCGCGCCTTGAGACCGGCGACGACAAGGCCAAAGACGGTCTTCGGCTCGGCAGGATTCTGGCCGTCCGCAGCGATCGCCGGATGACCGGGATTGAATTTGCCCGAGGCGTCGATGAAGTAGCCGCCCTCGGTAATCGTCATCGAAACGATGCGGATCGCTGGATCCGCAAGCTTGGCGATAATCGCCTTGGCGTCACCGACCGGCAGGATGTCGATCATCGGCGCCGTAACGCGCGCAGCAGTCTTGTTGTTGTCCTGCTCGACGACCGTCGTCAGGAAATCCTGGGCGGCGAGCTTCTCGCGCATTGCGGCGTCGGAAGGGAGAATACCCGCGCCGATGATCGCCCAGTCATGATCCTGACCCAGATTGAACAGGTCGTCCAGATAGATCGCCTGGTGGGCGCGGTGGAAATTGCCCACGCCGAAGTGCACGATGCCCGCCTTCAACGACGCCCGCTCGTAGGTCGGTACGGCGGCCGTTTTTGCCACCTCGGAAAGCGTTGCCAGCGATAGTTTGCACGTCATGTTTCAGTCCTCTTGAAGGTCTTCGGGATCGGCTAAGATCCCGGCATCGGTACGCCGGGCGCTTTGTCCGGCGTGCGCTCTCGTCCCCAACCCGGCAGCAATGCTCTCAGATGGTGAGACCACCCTCGTTGAATTTGTGGATCCGCGTCTTGTCGGGAGTCAGATAGACGACATCGCCGGCCTTTGCCGGGAAATCGCCGCCGCCACGCGCGGTGACATGACCAATACCCTCGACATCCACGTGCAGGAAGGTGTCCGCGCCGAGATGTTCGGCGACCATGACCTTGCCCTTCCAGTCGCCGCTTTCGGTCGACAACAGCACATGTTCCGGCCGCACGCCGATCGTGTGCGCTCCGAATTGCGCGGCATACTGGCTTTTGACGAAGTTCATCTTCGGCGAGCCGATAAAGCCCGCGACGAAGAGGTTTCGCGGCTTGTGGTAGAGTTCAAGCGGTGAGCCGACCTGTTCGATATTTCCACGGTTCAGCACGACGATCTTGTCGGCCATGGTCATGGCTTCCACCTGGTCGTGGGTGACGTAGATCATCGTGGTCTTCAGCTGCTGATGAAGTTCGCTGATCTCCAGGCGCATGTTGACGCGAAGGGCGGCATCCAGGTTCGAAAGCGGTTCGTCGAACAGAAACGCCGATGGCTGGCGTACAATCGCGCGGCCGATGGCGACGCGCTGGCGCTGGCCGCCCGAGAGCTGGCGCGGCTTGCGCTCAAGATAGTCGGTGAGGTTGAGGACGCGTGCGGCGTCTGCGACCTTTCTGTCAATCTCGGCCTTGTCGACGTTGGCCATCTTCAGCGGAAAGGCGATGTTGTTGCGCACGCTCATGTGCGGATAGAGCGCATAGGACTGAAACACCATCGCAAGGCCGCGCTCTGACGGGGCTTTCTCGGTTGCATCCTTTCCGTCGATCACGATCTTGCCATCCGACACGTCCTCGAGGCCCGCAATCAGCCTGAGCAGAGTGGACTTGCCACAGCCCGAAGGCCCGACGAAGACGACGAACTCGCCGTCCTTGATGTCGAGGTCGATCGACGGGATGACCTTGGCTTCGCCGAAGACCTTCGAGACTTTTTGAAGGGTAATGCTGCCCATGTTTCTCTCCGTAGTGTCTTATTTCACCGCGCCGAAGGTCAGGCCGCGGACGAGTTGTTTCTGCGAGAACCAGCCGAGGATCAGGATCGGGGCGATCGCCATGGTCGATGCTGCCGAAAGCTTGGCATAAAACAGGCCTTCGGGGCTGGAATAGGAAGCGATGAACGCCGTCAGTGGCGCTGCTTTCGAGGCAGTGAGGTTCAGAGTCCAGAAGGCTTCGTTCCAGGCAAGGATGATGTTGAGAAGCAGCGTCGATGCAATGCCCGGCACCGCCATCGGCGTAAGCACGTAGATGATCTCCTTGAAGAGCGAAGCACCATCCATGCGGGCCGCCTCAAGTATCTCGCCGGGGATTTCCTTGAAGTAGGTGTAGAGCATCCACACTATGATCGGCAGGTTGATCAAAGTGAGAATGATCACCAGACCGCTGCGGCTGTCGAGCAAGCCAAAATTTCTGAACATCAGGTAGATCGGGATGAGCGCCCCGACCGGCGGCATCATCTTCGTCGACAGCATCCACATCAAGACGTCCTTCGTCCGCTTGGTCGGCGAAAACGCCATCGCCCAGGCGGCCGGGATCGCGATGATCAGTCCGATCAGCGTCGAACCGAAGGAAATGATCACCGAGTTCATGAAGTGACTGAGGTAGTTCGAGCGGCTCTGCACTTCCGCGTAGCTCTCGGTCGTCCAGTGGAAGAACAGGAACTGCGGCGGCGAGGCGATGGCATCCGCTTCCGTCTTGAAGCTCGTCAGGAACGTCCAGAGGATCGGGAAGAAGATCAGGATGCCGAGCGCCCAGGCGACCGCCGTCATGACCATTTTGCGTCGAGTTGAGACCTTTCTAGCCATCTTAAGCCTCCAGATTCTTGCCAACAAGGCGCACGAGGAAGATCGCAACGATATTGGCAAGGATAACCGCGACGATACCACCCGCCGAGGCGCCGCCGATATCGAATTGCAGCAATGCCTGCGAATAGACGAGGAAGGTAAGGTTGGTGCTTTGCGTGCCAGGCCCGCCGTTCGTCGTCACCAGGATTTCGGCAAAGACGGAGAGCAGGAAGATCGTCTGGATCAGAATCACAACCGTGATGGCGCGGGCCATGTGCGGCAGGATGATGTAGAAGAATTTCGAGATCGCGCCGGCGCCGTCCATTTCGGCAGCTTCCTGCTGTTCTTCGTCCAGTGACTGAAGGGCGGTGAGCATGATCAGCGTCGCGAAAGGCAGCCACTGCCACGCGACGATCAGAATGATCGAGAAGAGCGGCGCGTTGGCAAGCCAGTCAAAGGGTTGCAATCCAAGCGCCTTGGCGAGATGTGCGAAGAGCCCGTTGACCGGGTTCATGAACATGTTCTTCCACACCAGAGCCGCAACCGTCGGCATCACGAAGAAGGGTGCGATCACCAGGATGCGAACGATCCCCTGCCCGTAGATATCCTGGTTCAGGAGCAGCGCAAACGCGATGCCGCCCACGACAGTGATCAGGAGCACGCCGAGCACCAGCAGCAACGTGTTGATCAAGGCGGCGATAAAGGCCGGGTCGGTCAGAAAATATTTGTAGTTCAGGAAGCCGACGAAGGTTTCCATGCCCGGGCTGAGCAGATTGTAATTCAGCAATGAGAAATAGATCGTCATCACGAGCGGGACGATCATCCACAGGAAGAGAAGCACAAGGGACGGTGCGATCATCATTCGCGCTGCGGAGCGGGTGTGTAACGTTGCCATGGCGATGACCGATCCTCTTCAAAAGGGCAGACGGCTGCAGGGCAGCTAAGAAAAAAGGGGCGCCGACGCAATTTGGGCATTCGGCGACCCAGATGGGCGGGGTCTCAACTCCCCCGCCTTCTCAGGAGGTTTTACCTATTTGATATAACCAGCCTTGGTCATTTCGCGGGTCGTCAGCTGCTGCGCACTCTGCAGTGCCTGGTCGACAGAAACCTGTCCTGCAAGAGCTGCGGAGAACTGCTGTCCGACGGCCGTGCCGATGCCCTGGAATTCAGGAATGGCGACAAACTGGACGCCGACATAAGGGACCGGCTTGACGGTCGGCTTTGTCGGGTCAGCCGCGTTGATGCTGTCGAGCGTCATCTTCGCGAAAGGCGCCGCCTTCTGGTAATCCGCGTTCGCATAGAGCGAGGAGCGGGTACCGGGAGGTGCATTCAGCCAGCCTTCCTTCTCGGCGACCAGGTTGGTGTAATCCTTGCTGGTTGCCCAGGCGACGAACTTCTCGGCCGCTTCGACCTTCTGCGAGCCTGCCGGGATGGCGAGGTTCCAGGCCCAGAGCCAGTTGCCGCGCTTGCCAAGGCCCTTGTCCGGAGCCAGAGCGAAGCCGACCTTGTCAGCCACGGTCGATTCCTTCGGGTTGCTGACGAAGGACGCAGCAACGGTCGCGTCGATCCACATGCCGCACTTGCCGGTCTGGAACAGCGCCAGGTTTTCGTTGAAGCCGTTCGACGAAGCACCGGGAGGTCCGGCGTCCTTCATCAGGTTGACGTAGAAGTTCAGCGTGTCCTTCCACTCCGGCTGATCGAACTGCGGCTTCCACTGCTCGTCGAACCAGCGGGCGCCGAAGGAGTTCGACATAGCCGTCAGGAAGGCCATGTTTTCGCCCCAGCCAGCCTTGCCGCGCAGGCAGATGCCGTAGATTTCCTTGTCCTTGTTGGTGATCTTCTTCGCGGCATCCGCGATGAAATCCCAGGTCGGCGCGTCAGGCATCTTCAGGCCGGCGGCGTCGAACAGGTCCTTGCGGTACATGACCATCGAGCTTTCGCCGTAGAACGGCGCTGCGTAGAGCTTGCCGTCGGTGGTCAGGCCGCTGCGGATTGCCGGCAGCAGGTCGTCGGTATCGTAGTTGGCGCCGAGATTGTCGAGTGGCAGCAGCCAACCCTGCTTTGCCCAGATCGGAACTTCATAGGTACCGATCGTCAGAACGTCGTACTGACCGCCCTTGGTTGCGATGTCGGTCGTAACCTTTTGGCGCAGGACGTTTTCTTCGAGCGTTACCCACTCGAGTTCAATACCGGGGTTCTTTGCTTTGAAGTCATCCGTCAGCTTCTGCATCCGGATCATGTCGCCGTTGTTCACGGTCGCGATGGTCAGCGTTTCGGCCGAAGCCATGCCGGCAAACGCCAGTGCTGAGCAGGCGCCCAGCAGGAGAGTTCTCAATGTCATATCTTCCTCCCAGAAGATGAGTGCGAGCATTCGCTTTGCTCATGAGCAATTACTCACCCGCAGGCAAAGAATGTCAATCACCATTCGTTGCTGCATCAGCGAACAATGGTGTTATCTAGCTGATTTTAAAGAAATAAATATTTGCTCATGCCTTGAGCAAATACTCGGCAGTATCCTCATCGGTGATCAGCGCGTTGATCTGATGGCCTATTACAGCAGCCTTGATCGCCTTGAACTTGCGCTTTCCCTTGCCGATTCCGATGACCGTCGACGACTCGCGTGAGGGAATCGAGGCCGAGGCTACCCGCTCGTTGATCGGGTTGTCGAGAAGCTTGCCCTCGCTGTCGAACACCCAGCCGCAGATCTCGCCGACGGCACCGTTGCGCATCAGCTCCATCATCTCGTCTTTCTCGAGAAATCCGTCGACGCAAAGCGGGCCGTCGATGCCGAGCTCGCCGATGCCGACGAACGTCACGTCCGCCTGCGCGCTGATCTCGAGTGTCGAGCGAACGAGCTGCTGGCCATGCAGGGTTTCCCGTTCCGCCGCCGACGTCACGAGAACCGGCAGCGGCATCGGGAAATGCCGCGCCTTCACCGCGTCGGCCATGCTGAAGATGACGTTGTAGTAGGCCGCCGAACCGTCGGGCGCGATGTTGCCGGTCAGCGATACGATGCGATGGTTGGGACATTCGATGGCGGGCAGTTGATCGACCGCCGCCTTCAACGTTCTCCCTGTGCCGACCGCCAGCACGATCGGATCCGGCCGCTTCAGCCAGCGCTCGATCTCCGCTGCGGCGGCCTCCGCGATGCCGACCGTCGCCGAACTGGAACCGGGATCGCTCGGGACGACCTCGACATGCTTCAGGTTGAACTTCTTGCGCACCGCATTGGCGAGTTCGAGGCAGGCAGCGATCGGATGGTCAAGCCGCACCTTGATCAGCCGTTCGGCGACCGCGAGCGACACCAGCCGTTGGGCCGACTGCCGGGAAATCCCCATGGAGGAAGCAATCTCATCCTGCGTTCGCCCCGCCACGTAGTAGAGCCATCCCGCACGCGCCGCGTCATCCAGCCGTCCCGAAGTCTCGGATTTTCGTACCATCAAGTCTCTACCATGCTGAAAGGGGCGGCCACCGCCGACGGGAAGATGTACATCGCGCCAAATCAAACCAGAATTCGGGCAAATGTCGAGTGCATTGAGAAATTGCACAGCCTATTTTGGCTTGGAGCTGGAGCCGGGTGCCATCTGCTTGTCATCTTTGTCGATCAAGCCTTGCTTGACCGAAGGTTGAACTGCGAGCTAACTGGCACCGAGGAAAAAACTGTGCGAATTCTGCTGGTTGAAGATGACAGGATGATTGGTGGAGCAGTGCGGGATCACGTCGCCGCTGCCAATCATGCCGTTGACTGGGTGCAAAATCTCGCCGATGCCGACGCCGCCGCTCGACCTGTCGATTACGGGCTGATCCTTCTCGATCTTCAGCTCCCGGATGGCAGCGGCGTCGAGTTTCTGCGCCGTCTTCGCGAAAGGGGCCTGAAAACGCCCGTCATCATATTAACCGCGCGCGATCAGATCTCGGATCGTATCGACGGACTGAACGCCGGCGCCGATGACTATCTCGTGAAGCCCTTCAATCTGGACGAGCTGGAAGCGCGCATCATGGCCGTCGCGCGCCGCTACGACGCCAATCCGCATCCGGTGATCCGCATTTCCGATATCGAGATCAACCGG
The DNA here is from genome assembly GCF_000377185.1 of Rhizobium sp. 42MFCr.1. Classification (NCBI taxonomy): domain Bacteria; kingdom Pseudomonadati; phylum Pseudomonadota; class Alphaproteobacteria; order Hyphomicrobiales; family Rhizobiaceae; genus Rhizobium; species Rhizobium sp. 42MFCr.1. Next base: position 44,461 of record NZ_KB897824.1, on the reverse strand, counting down.
CCACTGCATCAGCTCTCCGTGGCCGGCGAGCCGATCATCCTGACGAGCCGCGAGTGGGCGGTGCTCGACCTCCTGACGGCGCGCCCGGGCGCGATCGTTCCAAAGGACCGGATCGAGGAAGCGCTCTATGCATTCGGCTCCGAAATCGAAAGCAATACGGTCGAGGTATATGTGAGCCGCCTGCGCAAGAAAATCGGCAAGGACCGTATCCGCACGGCACGCGGCATCGGCTACACACTCGGATGAAAATGAAACGTGAACGCAGCATCACCGGCCCGTTGATCCTTGCCCTGACGACCGTATTGGTTGTCTCCTGGCTTGCAGCGATCGGCCTGAGTTTCCGCGTGATGCAGCATGAATTCGATGAAATTTTCGACGCTGCCCAGCAGGAGACGACCGAGCGCCTGCTGGCGCTTATCCTAGCCGAGCTGAACCAGGGCACAGATCGCGATCCACGCAACATGGCGATGTTCGACGCTGCCGCCAGACGCGAGTATTTGACCTATCAAGTGCGCGACGCCAGCGGCAAGGTCGTGTTGCATTCGAATGACGCTCCAGCCGAGCCGTTCGACGCGCCGCTGAGCACCGGCTTTCACGATACACCAACGGCCCGGATCTACACCGAAATGGCGGCCGACGGCTCGCTGTTCCTGCAGGTGGCCGACCGGTTCAAGAACCGGAACGAAGCCGCGCGCGAAAGCGCCGTGACGCTGCTTATCCCCCTGGCAGCACTGATTCCCGCCAGCATCTTTGCGATCTGGTTCGTCGTCGGGCGGGCGCTGCGGCCGATTGAGGCGCTCCGGCGAGACATCGGGACGAAGGACAGCGGCAACATGGTTGAGGTCGATGGCCAGAACCTGCCGGTCGAGCTTAGGCCGATCGCTCGATCGGTCAACCTCCTCCTCGGGCGCCTGCGAGCGGCCCTCGAAGCGGAGCGCGAATTCACCGCCAACAGTGCGCATGAGCTGAGAACGCCGATTGCCGGTGCGCTGGCACAGACCCAACGGCTTGCGGAAGAATTGCCGCCCGGCCCAACGCAGGATCGCGTAGAGCAGGTCGAAGCCTCATTGGTCAATCTCAGCCGGTTGGCGGAAAAGCTTCTGCAACTGTCACGCGCCGAGGCGGGTATCGGCGGGAGCTCGAGCCCGATCGACCTGCGTCCTGTCCTCGACATGGTCGTCACCGACTTCCAGCGCGACAGCCGTACGAACGGCAGGCTCAAGTATTCTGCTGCGCCCGATGCAAAGCTCGTCCGCAACGCCGACATGGATGCCTTCGGCATCGTCACGCGAAACCTGATCGAGAATGCCCTGATCCATGGCGATCCCGACCTGCCGGTCAATGTCAGTCTCGAAAGTGGCGGCATCATCCGTGTCGTCAACGGCGGGCCACCGATCCGCGAGGCCGAGATGGCGGGCCTGAAGAAGCGCTTCCGCCGCGGCAAGACGACAGCATCCGGTTCGGGCCTCGGGCTCGCCATCGCCGACCGTATCGTCTCCCAGATGGGCGGTACATTGGAATTGCGCTCCCCGCCAGCTGGCGAGAAAGCCGGCTTCGAAGCCAAGATGACCCTGCCTGCCTGACCCGGATTTGGCTTGCAAAACCCGCGGAAGGGTGCGAGCAGACGCAGAGGCCATCCAACCAGCAGAACCCGAATGATCATCTCTTTCGACATCGGCGGCTCCGCCATCAAGGGCGGAGTGGCGCACTCCGAAGCCGACATCACGCCGCTCGGCCGGCGTCCCACCCCCAAGGACGATTTTGCCGCATTCGTCGACACGCTGCGTGCCATCATCGCGGAAACCGGCGAGCAACCGACACGCCTGGCCTTCTCGATCGCCGGCGTCGTCGATCCGGATACGCAGCGGCTGACCTGCGCCAATATTCCCTGTATCCACGGCCGCAACCTCGCCGCTGATCTCGAGGCCGAACTTGGCCTGCCCGTCCTGATTGCAAATGACGCGGATTGTTTCGCTATGGCGGAAGCCGATCTCGGCGCCGGGCGCGGCCACCGCATCGTTCTGGGCGCCATTCTCGGAACCGGCGTCGGCGGTGGCGTCGTCGCAGATGGCCGGCTGATCAATGCCGCGGGCGGCTTTGCTGGCGAATGGGGTCATGGCCCGGCGCTGGCATCTCATGCCGGCAATCCGCCGGTTGCCATTCCGGCCTTTCCCTGCGGCTGCGGCCAGACGGGCTGCGTCGATACGGTCGGCGGCGCCCGCGGCCTCGAGCGGCTGCACAAAACGCTGCATGAAATCGACCTGTCCAGCCAGGAGATCATCGATGATTGGCTGAAGGCTGAGGCCAAGGCGGCTCGCACCATCGATGTCTTCGTCGACCTCGTCGCCTCGCCACTCGCCCTGACGGTGAATATCACGGGTGCCACCATCGTGCCCGTCGGCGGCGGTCTTTCGAATGTCGAAGAGCTGCTTGCGGAGCTGGACAAGGCTGTCCGTCAGCGCATCCTGCGCAAATTCGATCGCCCGCTCGTGGTCCGCAGCGAATGCCGCGTCGAGCCGGGCCTGATCGGCGCCGCACTGCTCGGCTTGAAAGCGGAAGCCGCGGAAACCACGGTCTGACTAACGAAAATGGCGCGGTTCTCACCGCGCCATCGTCTTTCCCGTCATTCGGCCGCCAGGGCCGGCGGGTGCATTTCCTCCGCGTCTTCAGGTGCGTTGCCGTTTGCGACACCGTCCTTGGCCGCAGCTGCTTTCGGCTCCTTGCCGAAGAAGAGGGCGTAAGCGGCGGGCAGCACCAGGATTGTCAGCACCGTCGCGACAAGGATGCCGCCCATCATCGCATAGGCGAGCGGACCCCAGAAAACGCCGCGCGAGATCGGGATCAGCGCCAGGACAGCCGTCAGCGCCGTCAGCATGATCGGGCGGAACCGCCGCACGGCAGCACCGACGATCGCTTCCTGCCTGTTCATCCCCGCCTTGATGTCCTGGTCGATCTGGTCGACGAGGATAATCGAGTTGCGGATGATGATGCCGAGCAGCGCGATGACGCCGAGGATGGCGACAAAGCCGAACGGAGCGCCCGATATCAGCAGGGCCGCAGCCGCACCGATGATCCCGAGCGGACCGGTCGCCAGCACCAGCATCGCCTTGCCGAAGTGCTGCAGCTGCGCCATCAGCAAGAGGACGATGACGACGAGCATGATCGGTGCCTTGGCCGCGATCGAGGCTTGGCTTTCGGCGGAATCTTCCGCGCCACCCTGGATCTCGATCTTGTAACCGGCCGGCAGGCTGTCTCGTAGCGGCTGCATGTCGGCATACATCTTCATAACTACGTCGTTCGACTGGACGCCATCCGGCAATGTTGCACGAACGCTGATCGTCGGCAGACGGTTGCGCCGCCATTCGATCCCCTGCTCCAGAACGGGCACCACCTTGGCAACCTGGGAGACTGGGACGAAGCCGCCGAAGTCCGTCGGCACGTAGACCGAGTTGACGGCCGACAACAGCGAGCGATTGGTTTCCGGCTCACGGGCGACGATCGACACCGTCTCCTCGCCGTCACGGAAATCATCGAGCGGGGCGCCGGAGACAGCCGTTTGCAGCATCTGGCGAACACGCTGCGACGTAACGCCAAGCGCACGGGCACGGTCCTGATCGATCACCAGCTTCATCGCCGGCACCGGCTCCAGCCAGTCGTCGTGGATCGCACCGAGTTGCGGATTGGCTTCAAACTTCGCCTTCACCTCGTCGGCGATTCTGCGGACTTCCTGACGATCCGGTCCCATGATGCGCATCTGCACCGGCCAGCCCGTCGGCGGGCCAAGGAACAGACGATCGACCTTGCCTCTGATATCAGGGAAGTCTTCCGCAAGGATGGTCCGCAGCTTGACAATCAACCGCTCGCGCGCCGGCTCGTCGTTTGCCATGACGAGAAGCTGCGCGAAGTTCGGATTGCGGAGCTGCTGGTCGAGCGGCAGGAAGAAGCGCGGGGCGCCCTCGCCGATGTAGGTGGCGACGAACTTCTTGTCCTTGTCATCCATGATCTTGGCTTCGAGCGCTTTTGCCTGCGTCTCGACTTCCTTGATGCTGGTGCCCTCTGGCAGCCAGAGATCAACAAGGATTTCCGGGCGCGAAGATTGCGGGAAGAAGTTCTGCGGGATGAACTGGAACGCCCAAAGGCTGGTCGCAAAGGTCACCAGCGTCATGGCAATGACGATCATGCGATGGCGCACCGCCCAGCTGACCGTCGCTCTCAGGCGATGATAAAACCGCGTGTCGAAGGCATCGTGATGCTCGCCCGCATGGTGGCGCTGCTTCAGGATCATGTAGCCGAGCCATGGCGTGAAATAGACCGCCACGAACCATGAGACAACCAGCGCAATGCCGACCACGTAGAACAGCGTACGCACATATTCGCCGGCGGTCGACGCCGCAAAGCCGACCGGGATGAAGCCCGCGGTGGTAATCAGCGTGCCGGTCAGCATCGGGAAGGCGGTCGAGGAGTAGGCAAAACTGGCCGCTTCGATCTTTACAAGGCCTTCCTCTAGCTTTCGCTCCATCAGCTCGACGACGATCATGGCATCGTCCACGAGTAGGCCGAGCGCGATGATGAGTGCGCCGAGCGAAATGCGCTGCAGATCGATGCCGAACTCGTACATGATGGCGAAGGTCGCTGCCAGCACGAGCGGGATGGCGATGGCGATAACGAGACCCGAGCGCCAGCCGATCGACAGGAAGGAGACGATCAGCACGATGATCAGGGCCTCGCCAAGCGCATGCATGAACTCGCTGATCGCATCGGTGACGACGTCGGGCTGGTTGGAGATCTGGTCGACGGCGACACCGTAGGGCAGTGATCCCGCGAACCGCTCGTAGGTCGATTCGACATCCTTGCCGACATCGGTGACCTTGAAGCCCTTGGCCATGACGACGCCGACCTGGACGCTTTCATGCCCGTTGAAGCGATACTTGCGCTGATAGGGATCCTCGAGGCCCGAATAGACGGTAGCTATATCGCCAAGACGCGTGACCTGATTGCCGGCCTTTAGCCGCAGTTCGCGGATGTCCTCGGCCTTCGTTACGTCGCCTTCGACGGAAATCCGCACCGAACGTGTGCCGGTGTCGACGGAGCCGGCCGGATCGACGCTGTTCTGTCCCTTGATCGCGTTCTGCAGGTCGAGCACGGTCAGTCCGCGTTCGGCCAGAGCCTTCGAGGATACGTCGATGTAGATCTTCTCTGGCTGATCGCCGATGATGACAGCCTTCTCAACGCCCGGCGTCGTCAGAAGCATGTCACGCGCCTGGATGGCGAATTTCTTCAGCTCCGGATAGCTGTAACCTTCGCCGCTGATCGAATGCAGCGTGATGTAGGTATCGCCGAACTCATCGTTGAAATAGGGTCCAAGCAGCCCTTCGGGCAACTCGCTGGAAATGTCGCCGACCTTCTTGCGCACCTGGTAGAAGGCGTCAGCGACCTGCTGGCTGTTGGTATCGCCCTTCACCTGCAGGGTGATGATGGCGCTGCCGGCCCGCGTGTAGGATTTCACCCAATCGATATGCGGCGTTTCCTGGAGCTTGCGCTCGATCTTGTTGACGACCTGGTCTTCCATCTCCTGGATGGAGGCGCCCGGCCAGATGGCCTGCACGACCATGACGCGGAAGGTGAAGTCCGGGTCTTCCTTCTGGCCCATGCGCATCAAGCCAAGGACGCCGGTGATCAGGATCAGGCCGAACAGGAAGCGTGCAATGCTCGGATGGCCGATCGCCCAGCGTGACAGGTTGAAGGGGCGCTTTTCGGCGTTGGAGTTGTCCATGGTCATAATCCTCTCCTGACCAGGCCTTAACGGATGACGTCGCCGGTTTCGGCCTGCGCCGACTGCTGTTCGGGCAGCTTGACCTTCAGGTTCTCGGCCATGAACTGCGTGCCGGCCGCGACGACGAGGTCGCCGGTTTTCAGGCCGTCGGCGACGTGGACGCCAGCGCCGGTGAAGTCCGCAACCTTGATTTCGCGGGCATGGACGGTCGATGCATTGCGATCGACGATCCAGACGATCTTCTTTCCATCCTTCTCGGCGAGCGCGCTGAGCGGAATGGCGACGTTGGTCTCGGCATTGCCAACGGCGGCCTCGATCGTCGCCGTCATGCCGAGCAGCACGCGATCGTCGTTCGGAAGGCTGACGCGGACCGAGAAGGTGCGCGACTGCGCATCGGCACTGCCGGAAACCTCACGCACATTGCCATCGAGCACGAGCTTGTTGTCCGACCAGAAGCTGGCCTTGACGGTCTTGCCGGGTTTGAACTGCGCGATGTCGTTCTCCGGAACGGCGATCTGCACTTCCTTCTCGCCATCAAGCGCGACGGTCGCGACAGGCGTGCCAGCCGCGACGACCGCGCCTGTGTCGGCGCTGATCGAGGTAACGATGCCACTACGGTCGGCCTTCAATTCGGTATAGGCGACCTGGTTCCTAGCCTGGTCGACCGACGACGCCGCGGCATCGCGCGTCGAGACGGCCTGATCATAGCTAAGGGCTGCCTGCTCCATCTGCGATTTCGCCGTGACACTCTTGTCGAACAGTTGCTGCGCGCGTTTGTTGGCGAGATCAGCGGTTGCCACGCCCTTTTCGGCGGCGGCGAGGTTCGCCTCGGCGGTCTTGACCGCCAGTTGATAGTCCGTCGGGTCGATTTGGGCGAGCAGATCGCCCGGCTTGACGCGATCGCCGATGTTGACACGGCGGTCGGTGATCTTGCCGGCGACCCGGAAGCCGAGGTTCATCTCGACACGAGCCTTCACTGCACCGGAATAGTCCAGCGCGCGGGTATCGCCGGCCTCGGCAATCTCCACGACCTTTACCGGCCGGATGACCTCTTTCGTCTCGGCTTTCTTCTCGTCGCTGCATCCGGATACGGCAAGTGCGACGGCGCCGAGGAGCGCGAGACTGACTACGGACGGCAACTGAACTCTCTTCAGCGAAATCATCTTTCGCACTCCTGAAATCGGCTATCGGTTGATTTGCGGCCCTTGCCGCGAATTATTTCTTTAGCGCCCTGATCGAGAACTCGACCAGTTCGTCGACGGTGGCGCGGTTGGTCTTGGCAAGACATTGCGCCACCATCTGCGGATGACAGAGGCTGATTGTTGCAGCCCCGAAGCAGCGGGACGCGACATCCGCGTCCTGCTCGGCAAACTCGCCGGCAGCGATCCCCTCACGGATCACATCGGCGAGCAATTCATGAATACTGTCGATATGCCTTTCGATGACGTGCCAGTCGCGCTCGATGGCGACGATGACCATCTCATGCACTTTTTCCTGATCGAGCATGGTGTCGACCGTAATCTGATACTGGCCCTGCACAAAACGTCGCAGCCGGTCGGAAGCGCTGATCGGCAGGTGGCAGACGTCGTACGCCATCTGGTAGCTGTGAACCAGCATACGGCCACAGATCGCCTGGTGGATCTCCACCTTCGAGGCGAAGAAGCGATAGACGTTGGCCGGCGACATGCCGAGATCACGAGCGATGTCTGCCACCGTCGTCTTCGAATACCCGTAATGACGGAAAAGCCGCTCGGCAGCGTCGAGAATGCGGGTCACATTCTCCTGGCGGGTTATTTCGATCGTGTTTTCCGCAGCATCGTTAATCAATTTTGCGCACTCACTTACGACTGACGATTTTTGAATTTCGTCAGTCGTAAGACATCATTCGTAATTTGTCAAGGTTTAGCCGCATCTGAGACTCGCGGCCGATCTGGTGCAAATAGGATGGGCATCTGCCAACTCTCGCCGTTCCCGCTTATCTGCGCGCGTGGCGAGCACGGAAAATCGCCCCGACGGCTTGGGCCGCAGGGCGAATAGATTCAGTCGATCGAAGCTTGGAAAGAAGGACAGGTGACGAAGTGCCGACACCTCGGTGCGGCACTCGGTCTCACCTCAAGGCTCAGGCGAGCTTGACGTCGAGCGAGATCGGGACAGCCGAAAGGGCCTTGGAGACAGGGCATCCGGCCTTGGCCTTGTTGGCGAGCTCGATGAATGTCCTTTCATCGGCGTTCGGAACCGTGCCGGTCAGCGTGAGATGGATCGCCGTGATGGCAAAGCCACTCTCTACGCTCTCGAGCGTCACCTTTGCCGTCGTTTCCATATCGGTCGCCTTGAGACCCGCCTCCTCAAGGATCAGCGACAAGGCCATCGTGAAGCAGCCGGCATGCGCCGCCCCGATCAGTTCCTCCGGATTTGTCCCTGGGATGCCTTCGAAACGGCTCGAAAAACCGTAGGGATAGTGTTTGAGCGCGCCACTCTGCGTGGAGATCTGCCCCTTGCCGTCCTTCAGTCCACCGGACCACTGCGCTGAACCTGTACGATTGATCTGCATGCCGTCCTCCTGTTTGGATGAGACAAAGCGGGCTGTCGCCGCTTCGCCCGATCTACGAGGCAACCCGCCTCTTCGACCGATATAATCCTCTATCGGCAGAAGGCGACAACGCCGTGAAATTTCTTCTGACGGCGCACGGACAGAAGGCGTCAGATCTCGATTCGCGCCGTGTCGAGCGTATAAAGCTCCTGCGCGCGCTTGACGCCACGGAGCGCGTAGCGGCCGATGCAGGCCAGCGCGCCGCGTTCGTTCTCCGGGATCGTCGCCGCAAACTCCGACGACATCAGCACGTTGAGATCGACCGATCGGCACATCGAGGCAATCCGGCTGACTTCGTTGACGGCGGGGCCGATGACGGTAAAGTCCAGTCGCTCGCGGCTGCCGATATTGCCATAGAAGACATCACCGATGTGCAGGCCGATATAGACCTCGGTCGTCGGCCGTTCTTCCAGCGCGCGCTCATCGTTCAACGCCTTCAGCTTCTGCCGCAGCAATCGCTCGGCTTGCAGCGACGCAGCACAGGCATCGGCAGGCTCGTCCGCCTTGAAGATCGCCAGGACACCGTCGCCGATCAGCTTCAACACATCGCCACCGGCCTCATGGATCGCGGAAATGACCACATCGCTATAGGCGTTCAGCATCGGCAGGATTTCTTCCGGCGGCGCGGTGTCGGATATTTTCGTATAGTTCAGAAGATCCGAGAACCAGAGAGCCGCCGAGATCCGCTCCGACTTGCCTCGGGTGATTTTGCCTTCCAATACCTGCCGCGCGGCGTCATCGCCAAGATAAACCTCCGCGATGGTCCTCGCGATACGCGCCAGCGCGATACACTTGATCGCAAGGGCCAACACCGGCACCAGCTTCCGCAGAATGATGAGATCGTGATCAGAAAATCCCTCGGGATGGCGGGTCGCGAAATGAGAGAAGAAGCAATCCATCTCGCCGATCGTGCCGGCCTTGGCAAACCGGTGGACCATCGCGACGAAATCGGTGTGGCCCTGCGCCTGCATCGTGTCGAGCATGGCGAAGTCGGCCGGATCGCCAAAACCGATGCGCCGTCTGACCTCGTTCTCCTCTCCCGCCCACAGATAGTAGAAGGCGGAACGTTGCCAGCTCTCCAATGCCGGTCCTTCGCTGGTGGAGCCATACTCGAATTCGGTCTCGATCTCCTCCTGGCTGTCCCAACGGAACGCCCGGCCTTCGTGTACGGGATGCAGTGTGTCCATCAGAGCCATGCCGCGATCGAGCGGCAAGCCACGTTCGCGGCAGGCGTCGCAGAAGCCGGTCAACAGTTCGGCCTCCGACGCGCCCTTGAGCCCCTGCTCCGTCAGCCAGGCCGCAACTGTCCCTATATCGCTGTATTCCATACCGTTTCCCTCGCTCCTGCGAAAGCACTATCGCGATTTTACCGCTAAGGGAAAGGCAAACCTCAATCCGTAGCAGGCATGTTGTAAGGTGTAACAATCTCCAGCGACGACAATGCCGGAGGCGCAATTCCGCCCCTGACAGAACGGCCCATGACGGCGCGAAAGGCCGAGCGGGCATCCGTGCGCAGATCGTGGTGCAAGACGAAGCCGATCTTGCGGTCGACAAGCAGCGCGCGATTGTCCGCATCGAGATCATGCGCGACGAACACGCGGATCGGCCGCTTCGCCGCCTCGAAGGCGGCCAGCACCGCCTGGTTTCCGCCGCCGATGGAATAGACCGCGTTGATCGCCGGATCCGCCGCGATTGCACGAGCGGCCAGCGTGCCCGTCGCTGCATCCGTTCCGTGGCCTTCGCTGATTTCGATCATCCCAATCTGGGGATAGCGTTCGCGCAGCACGCGGCGAAAGCCCATCTCGCGCTCCTCCTCACCGCGAAATCGACCGCTGGAGAGCGTGACGAGAACCCGCCCGGGCGCGTCGCCGAAATGCTCGCCAATAAGATAGGCTGCAGTCTCACCGGCCGCTCGATTATCAGCGCCCGCGTAAGCACTGCGGGAGGAATTCGGCAGGTCCGTCACCAAAGTGACTACCGGAATGCCGGCGTCCGTTGCGCGGGAAACCGCAGCAGTGACCTCCGGAACATCCGGTGCTTTCAAGACGATGCCGTTCGTGCCGCGCAGCCGGACCCGGTCGAGCAACTGCACCAGCTCTGCCTGCTTCATCACCTCGGCGAAATGGAAGCGGCACCGGAACACCGTCGGCAGAAAGGTGGCGACCTCCGCCTCAAAGGCATCGCGAACGGCGGTGCTGAAGCGGTCCGGCGTTTCCATCACGACATCGATGGCGAGCTTCCGCCCGCTCACCTCGCCGCCGATCTGCTGCTTTTCCAGCTCTGCGATCGCAGCCTGCACCCGCATCATCGTCTGATGCCTGACGCCACTCCTGCCATTGAGAACGCGATCCACCGTCGCTGTGCTCAGCCCGGCCTGGAAGGCGATATCCTTGACGAGAAACCGGTGTGCCACACAATCCGTCTTGATGGTTTTTTGATGGATTCCTGATCTATAACACACCAGTCGGCGGCGTATAGTGCCCTCATCGGAAAGGGAGGAGCACCTGATGAAAACCGACAACCTTCAGAAATTGCGCGCCGATCGCGTCTGGCTGACCGAGGATGCTTGCGATCTCGGCGACTTCCGCAAGCTTGCCGAAAAGACAACGGCTCTCGCCGACTATCCGACCGCCGACGCCGTCGAAAAGAACATTCTGATTTATGATAGCCCCAAGGTCGCTGCAGCGATCGCCAGCGGCCGCAGAGCGGTTCTCGCCGAGATCTGCGAAGCCTTTGGCGACGGCCCGGGCGTCGTCGTTTTCAAGCGCGCCTACAGGGATCCCGGCGTCATCGACCGCGCCAGCGCAATATTCAGCGAGATCATCGAGGAGCAACACCGAACCGCGAGCGGCGGCGGCGATCACTTTGCTAAGCCGGGTGCCAATGACCGCATCTGGAACTCGCTGGAAAAGCACTGCCTCGCCGATCCCGAGAACTTCGCCGAGTACTACGCAAACCCCATCGTCGCGATCGCAAGCGAAGCCTGGCTGGGCCCAAGCTATCAAATGACCGCCCAGGTCAACCGGGTCAATCCGGGTGGCGCGGCACAGTCCGCGCACCGCGACTACCATCTCGGCTTCCAGTCTTCCAAGGTGATCGAGCAATTCCCGGCGCATGTGCACCGGCTCTCGCCGGTGCTGACCCTGCAGGGCGCGATCGCTCATTGCGACATGCCGCTCGAAAGCGGTCCAACCCTCTTCCTGCCGCACAGCCAGACCTATGAGCCGGGCTACCTCGCGCTCAAGCGCCAGGAGTTCAAGGACTATTTCGAGACGCATCATGTCCAGCTGCCGCTCGAAAAGGGCGACGTGGTGTTCTTCAATCCGGCGCTGTTCCACGCGGCTGGTACGAACCGCTCGACCGACATCAAGCGCGTCGCTAATCTGCTGCAGGTCTCCTCGGCATTCGGGCGGGCAATGGAGACCGTGAACCGCGAGCGCATGAGCGCCAAGCTGTTCCCGGCTTTGAAGGCCCTGAGGGGCAAGCTGTCCGAAATCGAGATCGGCTATGCCGTTGCCGCCTGCGCCGAGGGCTACTCGTTCCCGACCAACCTCGACCGCGACCCACCGCTTGGTGGCCTCGCGCCGAAGACGCAAGCGCAGCTGATGCACGAGGCGCTGCGGGAGGATTGGGATGACGCGCGGTTCCTCTCGGCACTGGCGCAACAGAGCGAGCGGCGACTAAGCTGACGCATCCGCATTGACGAAATCAGCTCCCGGCGCCTTGGTGCCGGGAGCTTTCGGCATATAGGCCATCATTCAAAGGAGGAGTACATGACAACAAACCACAGCCGCCTCGACGGCAAGATCGCCATCGTAACCGGCGGCACTCAGGGACTCGGGGCAACGATCGCCCGCCTCTTCGCCGAGCGCGGCGCCAAGGGCCTTGTCATCTGCGGCCGCAACGAGCAGAAGGGAAAGGCCAAGGCCCATGAGATCGCTGCCGCCACCAGGGCCAAGGTCGTTTATGTGAAGGCCGACCTTGGCCAGGTCGAGGATGCCAGAAACGTCGTTCAAGTCTGCGACGAGACATTCGGTCGCGTGGATGCCCTGGTGAATGCGGCCGCCATCACCGACCGCGGCACAATTTTGAACACCAGTCCGGAGCTCTTCGACGCCATGTTCGCCGTCAATGTCCGTGCCCCGTTCTTCCTGATGCAGGAGACAGTAAAAGTGATGCGGCGCGAAAAAATCGAGGGTACCATCGTCAATATCGGCTCCATGTCGGCCAAGGCAGGGCAGCCCTTCATTGCCGCCTATTGCGCCTCGAAAGGTGCACTGGAAACCCTGACAAAGAACACCGCCTACGCGCTTCTACGCAACCGCATCCGCGTCAACGGCCTCAATATCGGCTGGATGGCCTCCGAGGGCGAGGACCGCATTCAGCGGGAATATCACGACGCACCGGCTGATTGGCTGGAAAAGGCGGCCGCGGCCCAGCCGTTCGGCCGCCTCGTGGATCCCGAGGAAGTGGCGCGTGCCTGCGCCTATCTTTCCTCGCCGGAATCAGGCCTCATGACCGGGTCCGTGATCTGCTTCGACCAGTCGATCTGGGGCGCCTATGACGGCTCGCCGCATCCGGACACAGCCCTCTAAAAAATGCAGAGCCCGGCGCTTTTGCCGGCGCCGGGCTCTGGAACACATGACCGTTTACGTTTACGAAGATCGTCACATCGCTTTGGGAGGAGCTGACCCGTGTCAGAAGATGCGCTCTATGACATTCGTGACGACCGTTTCCGTGGCTTGATCGCCGGCAGCGCCCGGCTGGAAGAACTTTATAGCGGCTGTCGTTGGGCAGAGGGTCCCGTCTGGTTCTCGGACCTCAATTGCCTGATCTGGAGTGATATTCCCAATGAGCGGATGATGCGCTGGGTGCCCGACGGTAGCGTTTCAGTTTTCCGCTCTCCCTCGAATTACGTCAACGGCAACACCCGGGACCGCCAGGGCCGGTTGGTTTCCTGCGAGCACGGCGGCCGCCGCGTGACTCGCACTGAATTCGACGGCCGCATCACGGTGCTGGCCGACAGCTACAAAGGCAAACGCCTGAACTCTCCGAACGACGTCGTCGTGAAATCGGACGGCTCGATCTGGTTCACCGACCCGACCTACGGCATCATGTCCGACTACGAGGGCCATAAGTCCGAGCCCGAACAGGAAACCCGCAACGTCTACCGCATCGACGCATCGACGGGCGAGATCGAAGCTGTTGCCACGGATTTCATTCAGCCCAACGGCCTAGCCTTCGCGCCGGATGAGAAGCAGCTCTACATCGCCGATTCCGGCTCCCGAAACCATGATGTCCCCCGCCACATCCGCGTTTTCGACATCGTGGACGGCAAAAGGCTCGCGAACAGCCGGTATTTCTGCTCGATAGACAGCGGCGTGCCGGATGGGTTCCGTTTCGATGTCAGCGGCAATCTCTGGACCAGCGCTGCCGATGGCGTTCACTGCTTCGCGCCCGACGGCACGCTCCTCGGCAAGATCAAGGTGCCGCAGACGGTCTCGAATATCGCCTTCGGCGGCGTAAAGAAGAACCGACTGTTCATCACCGCCACCCTATCGCTCTATTCGATTTACACCACGACCAACGGCGCCCAATATCCATAGGATAGCATCGCGCGCCACTAGGACGTCAGCGCTGACTACCAGTCAGCCATCTCCAATCCAGAAAGAACCATCGATGCTTGAGTTTCCACGCGCCCTTCAGCAGCGCCAATCTGTTCGCAACGCCTTTTGCATGGGAGCCTGAGATGCGTTCCGTCGTCTCTTTCAACGAGAGCTGGAGTTTCCACGAGGGTTTCGGCCAGCGCCTGCTCGGGAGCTTCGATGGCTCAGCGACCGTCAGCCTGCCACACACGGCCGTTGAACTGCCGTTCAACTACTTCGACGAGACAAGCTACCAGCGGGCGTTCACCTACCAAAAGATCCTGCGCTGGATGCCGGAATTCGAGGGCCGTGAGGTCTCGCTTGTCTTCGACGCCGCCATGGCCGATGCCGTCGTCTATTTGAACGGTGATGAGATCATCGCGCACAAGGATGGCTACACACCGTTCGAGGCGCGCCTCAACGGCAGCCTGGTGGTCGGCGACAATCTGATTACCGTGAAAATCGACGGCAGCGAAAACCCTGAAATCCCGCCCTTCGGCGGCCGCATCGACTACCTGACCTATGCCGGCATTTACCGTGACGTCTGGCTGAAGGTCACGGACCCGGTTTCCATCGCCAACCTGAAGATCGAAACCCACAATGTGTTGGCGGAGGAAAAGTCGGCAAGCGTGCGTGTCGATCTTGCCAATCTGCAACAACTCACCTTCCTGGGCTCGGTATCCGCATCCCTGAAGGATGAGGATGGGCGCGTGCTCGCCACGGCTTCCGCGGAAACGACCGGTGAAGATGTTACTCTCTCTTTCAATGAGCTGACCGGTATATCGCTCTGGGATATCGACAATCCGGCGCTTTACGAAGTCACCGTCGAACTGAGGACAAGTCACGGTTCCGACCGCGTCTCGTCGCACTTCGGCTTCCGCACCGCCGAGTTCACAATCGAAGGCTTTCTTCTCAATGGCCGGCCGCTGAAGCTACGCGGTCTCAATCGCCACCAGGCTTTCCCCTATGTCGGCTATGCCGCTGGCAGATCGGCCCAGGAACGCGACGCCGATATCATGAAATCCGTGCTGAAGTGCAATATCGTCCGCACGTCGCACTATCCGCAATCGAAGTGGTTCCTCGATCGGTGCGATCGCATTGGTCTTCTGGTCTTCGAGGAAATCCCAGGCTGGCAGCATATCGGCGACGTCGAATGGCAGCAGGAATCGATCCGCAACGTGCGGCGCATGATTGAGCGCGACTGGAACCATCCCTCGATCATCATCTGGGGCGTTCGCATCAACGAATCACAGGACAGCCACGATTTCTATGTCGAGACCAACCAACTTGCCCGTGAACTGGACCGTACGCGGCAGACCGGCGGCGTCCGCTACATAACCGACAGCGAACTGCTCGAAGACGTCTACACGATGAACGACTTCATCCTCGGCAACGAGGAACTGCCCGGCAACAACCGCCCGCGCACGGCGCTTCGTCCACAGCAGGAATCCACCGGTCTGTCGTACAAGGTGCCCTACATGATCACCGAGTTTGGTGGCCACATGTATCCCACCAAGATCTACGACCAGGAGGCTCGCCAAGCCGAGCATGTCCGCCGACATCTCGAGGTGCTGAACGCAGCCTATGGCGATCCTGATATCGCGGGTGCGATCGGCTGGTGCATGTTCGACTACAACACCCACAAGGACTTCGGCTCCGGCGACCGCATCTGCTACCACGGCGTCATGGACATGTTCCGCGAGCCGAAGTTTGCCGCCTATGTCTACGCGAGCCAATGCGATCCTTCCGAAGAGGTCGTCATGAAGCCCGTCACCTTCTGGGCTCGCGGCGAGCGCAACATCGGCGGCGTTTTGCCGTTGATCATCCTGACCAACTGCGATGAGGTCGAATTGCGATACGGCGCGGTGACGAAGCGGATCGGCCCGGACCGCGAGAACTATCCGCACCTGCCGCATCCGCCTGTCGTTCTCGACCACCGCCATTTCACGCCGGACGAGCTTGGAACGTGGGGGCTTGAATGGATCGATGGCGAATTCACCGGCTACATTGCGGGCGAGCCGGTTGCCAGGTTGACGCTCGCGGCCGACCCGCTGCCGACAACGCTGCAGGTCGTTGCCGACAGCCCGACCTTAAAGGCCCGGGAGCGCGACACGACCCGCGTCATCATCCGCGCGCTCGATCAGCAGGGACAGCGCCTGCCCTTCATGAATGACAATGTCACCCTGCACGTCGACGGACCGGCGAAGATTGTCGGGCCGGCATCGATTCCGCTACAGGGCGGCACGGCCGGCTTCTGGTTGGAAGCGACAGGACTGACCGGCGCGATCAGCGTACAGGCGAACTGCAGCCGGCTCCCTGCCGTCAAGATCGAACTGACCGCCGTTTGAGCATAATCGCGGTACGCCCGACCTCGCGGGGCGTGCCGTCAGCCGGACCGCGCCGGCTGCACTGACCGGACTGTGCCGTTGTTGTCGACGATGCAAGAGAACTTCTTGCCGCCGGCATCGAGATCGACGCCGAAGGTGCCGTCGGGCAGTTGACGGGAGGCCGTGGGCAGTACCTTGGCGTTCGCGCCGGCAATTCCGGCCGCCGAATTGGCGCAGAGTAGCTGGAGATCCGCCGGTGCGGTCTGCAACGTGGTGCGGGCCATGCTGTCAGGCGCTGGCGGCGTCGGCGGCGTGCAGGCGCCAAGCAACGCCGCGCTCGCCATTGCCGTTATCGCCCAGCCGATCGAAATTCCCCTCGCGATTCTCTGCCCCAAGATCCTGTCCCCCGACTAGCGTTGTTTTCTCCATTTCCGGCGCTTGTGCCGGACCTATTGTCAGACGCCCTTGTAGAGCGCCGCCCCCTGCATCAGCACGATGACCTTGGCGCCAATCTTGATCCGCGAGGCGAGGTCGACGATGTCGTTATTGTTCATACGGATGCAGCCGGAGGAAACGTCGAGACCGATGGTCCAAGGTTCCGCCGTCCCATGGATGCGATAGATGGTGTCCTGGTCGCCTTCGTAGAGGTAGAGCGCCCGGGCACCCAATGGATTTTCCGGTCCGCCCGGCATCCCGGCTGCCCACTTGGCCGCGTTCGGGTCACGCGCCACCATTTCGGCCGGTGGTGTCCAGGTCGGCCATTCCGCTGTCCGGCCCACACGCACGATCCCGGCCCAACCGAAGCCTTCGCGCCCGACGCCGATACCGTAGCGGATTGCCTGCCCGCCAGGCTGGGTGAGGTAGAGGAAATGCTGGTTGCCGTCGATGATGATCGTTCCTGGCGGCTCCGCGGTCCTGAAGGTCACGGTCTGCATCCGGAATGCTTCCGGCGGTTGGTTGTTGCGCGCGTAATACTGGCGAGCCTTCCTCTTGTCGTAGTCGACCCAAGTGTGCGTCTTGGAGTCATAGATCTGTGTCTGAGCCCAGGCAGCCAGGGGGCCGAGGCAGGCTGCCGCAGCAAGCAGAGCCAAAGTCAGCTTGCGCGGCCGGATGGCCTCTTTCCTCTTCACCGGAAATTTGCAGCGTGCCGTCATTGCTTAGCCCACCCATCCACGCGCTTTGCGTTGTCGGCGACCCATTTTTTCGCGTAGTCGAGCGGCGGTATGCGGTCGACTTCAAGCGCATAGCTCATCGCCGTCGCCTCCTCCGGCGTCAGATCGACTTTTTCCAGAAACGCCGCGATCTCGGGGCGTTTCTTGGCGAAAGCGGCGCCGTATCCGATGCGGAAGTTGGCTGTATCCCAGGCCGTCGATGCGGAGGACTTGGTGACCCAGAGCGGATCACTGGGACCGACGAGCTTCCACTTGCTGGCATCATGCGGCGGCTCGGTAAGGCGGACGATCTTGTGCAGGTCAAAGATGAAGTGCGGCGCGTAGCAGGCAAAGACAAGCGGCTGGTTTGTTGCGATCGCGATATCCAGCCCCGCCATGGCGACTTCTTCTTCCGACTCGACCAGCGTCAGGTTCTTGGCGTAGCCGTAGGTGTTTGCCCGCACCCGCTCGATCCCCGTCGAAGCCCAGGTCGGCGCGCCGAGCCACAGCTCGCCCTTGCCGTCACCATCAGTGTCGAGAATCTTTGTTTTCTCCGGATCGCTGAGATCCGCGATCGACTTCAGCCCCTTTTCGGCGGCAGCCGGCGTCGCGCAGATGCCCTGCCATGCCGGCACGCCATGCTTGGCGAGAACCACGGCACCCTTTTCCGTGACAAAGGTTTTGATGACATCTTCGAGGTTCGGCTGCCAGACCTCCGGCTGGATGTCCACCGTGCCTTTCTCCATGCCATTGAACGCAAGTAGCGTCCCGAGCTCCTGCACATCGGCATTGAGCCCGAATTCCTTGGCAATGCTGACCTTGAGAATATTCGCCGTCGCCTGCCCGGAAGGCCAGTTCGGCATCGCGATCACGAGATCGGCGGCGAAGGCGGCACTACTCATCGCAAGCGCTGCGGCGAGAATGGATGAGAAGAGCCCTGAACATGCTACGCACTTCATCATGCTGCCCCCAAACATGCGAGAAAGGATCGCAGAAATGCACGTCACATCTTGCAGGCGAACATGCATAAAGCATTTACATGCGTCAAGTCGAATTGACGTTCGCACCCGGTCCTAGCGAAGGCAGTTTTCGTCTGCCCAAGCCTTGACGCTCGCTGCCATCGTGGCGAGATGATCGGCGACGGAGAAGCCGGATATCTTCTTGCGCGGCGCGAGATCGTGGTCGCCATCCTCGAGCCAACGCAATGATATTGCGGGGGAAAGCGGATAGGTCTCGACCTCCTCGCGCGTACCGAATTCGTCGCGCGTCCCCTGGCAGATAAGCGTCGGCGAACGCAGGTTTCTCAGATGCGCGGTGCGCAGTTGTTGCGGCTTGCCGGGTGGATGAAAAGGATAGCCAAGGCACAACAATCCACAGATCGCGCCTTGGTCATATAGCTCGTCGGCAATTATGCTGGCCACTCGTCCGCCCATGGATTTGCCGCCGATGATGAGCGGCCCGCTGCTCGCGACCTCCTTTACCGCCTCCATGTATTCGGGGATGAGGGTCTCGGCTTTCGGCGGCGGTTTTCTTGCATCCGACGTCCGCCGCGCCGCCATGTAGGCGAACTCGAAGCGCGCGATCCGGAAGCCTTTACCGACAAGCGCTTCGGAAGCCGCCGTCATGGACTTCGAGTCCATCGGTGCGCCGGCACCGTGGGCAAGCAGGATGGTGGCTGGGGGATTGTCCGGGCCGGTGATCAGAAACGTCTCGCTCATCGCGATGTCATAGCGCAATGAGCGAAGCCTCACCATATCGGACGTGCAAGGTGATAGCCGGTCAATGGAATTTCGGCATGTCGGGAAGCGCCGAGAATTCTTCGCTGATCATTTCGCTCATGGCGACCAGGATCTCCTTGCGGGAGAAGCCCGACCGTTCGAGTTGCAGGATCATTTGGTCGAGATCCAGTTCGAGCTGACCGCGACAGCAGGCCACCCGATCGGCAGAAACGAGGAGAACTTCTTCAAGAATTAGCATCGCTTCGCTCCTAATTTCCAGAAGCAACCTGCGACTGCGCTAAATGTTCCAGGGACCGCCAGCAACATTTCCTGAACGGCGACTGCGGGATTTTATTACAGATTACTAATTAATATGCGGTCGACGCCCCTTCGATCACCAAATGTCCATGCCGCACTTGGCGGCTTCCCCCCCAGGGGCCGTTTCAACTCTGTCTGCCGAGCACATGCACTGGGAACAAGATCAGCCAGTGGCCCACGGCGTAATATACCGTATACTACCTCATCCCCTGTGTATTTTACTGCCTTGACGCCCGTACTCATCTTATCCTTTGGAAAACTCGGAGGACATGGCGATGACTGCAAACGAGACGACCCCTCAGTCGATGACCAGTGCCGAAGATCTGCGCAAGCGTGCCCTTGAACTTCAGCTTGCGGAGATGGAACGCGACGACAAGATAAAGGCCCGCGAGGCGACGAAACATGCAGAGTTCGTCGAGGATTTTTTCCAGAAGCATATCGGCGAGACAGAGCGGGCGGTCATCAAACGGCTGGTGATGAAAGCCGCCGCGGACGGAAAATACGAAGCGATGGTCTACAGCTTCCCGTCGAGCCTCTGCTCGGATGGCGGTCGACACATCAACAACAACCTGCCCGGCTGGCAGAATACCCTCCAGGGCAAGGCAAGGGAACTTTACGATCTCTTCGAGACGGCGGCCAAGCCCCAGGGCTATGGGCTGAAGGCGGTGATCATCAATTTTCCGGGGGGCATCCCCGGCGACGTCGGCTTCTACCTGACCTGGGAGCCGCCCGTCGAATAATTCGGAGCGGAAAGCGCGCGATACCGGCCGACAGGGTTTGCGAACGTCCTGCGCTTTGCGGGGTAAGCGGGGAGAAGCTTGGCCCTCCGCGCCAACGGAGCACGCGATGCCACGGTGCGCCAAGACGGCATGGAAGCGCACAGCACTCGCCAGGACGTATTCTCAAGGCATCGGAGCCCGTGGCGATGAAGGCGATTGAAGCATATTGCGAACGCATCTCCTGGCCGTATCGCTCATTGCAGTACACCACCACCTCCGCCTCGAGGTTCGAGCAAAGCCGTTCAGATTCAAGGATGCGCCGCTCATCCGTCGAGCTGGCCGAGGAAGCGCTCCAAGGCGTCGACCCCCAGGTCGTAGGACTCGAAAAGAGCGCTCAATGTCTCGCTTGCCACGGAGACAAGACAGCGACGGATCTCGGGGATCCTCATCATTAGTTTTGCGTCCGCGCTGCTTCGTTGAAGTCGTGGATCGTTCCATATGAGGAATTCAGCAGCCGCGAAGGAGCAGGCATTTCATGGCATCCGGCAGGCCACAGATCGCGGATGTAATCGACCCGGGTGATGCCCTCGGCGAAGTCCTCTTCGGACTGATTATGGCGCTGACATTTACCGTCGGCTCACGGGTCATCTTCACCGAAGGGGGCCTTGACGTCCGCGAGCTGATCGTCGCGACCATCGGCTGCAACGTGGCATGGGGCATCATCGACGCCGTGCTGTTCGTCTTAGGCGTGGTATTCTACAAGAGCCGGCGCGGACACGTCTTTCGGCAGGTCAGGGCCGCTCAAAACGAGCGGGACGCCATTGCTGCGCTCCGGAAGGAATTTCCGATCGACGGCGAACCGCTAGTTTCCGCGGCAGCGGATGAAGAGGCACTCTACCAAGCCATGCTCGGCCTCGCGCGGCGAGGAAGCCCTGCCAACACTCGTCTGTCGAGAGATGATTTTCTCGCCGCCGTCATCGTCTTTCTCCTGGTATCGGCGACATCGCTGCCTGCGGTTATCCCCTTCTTCATGATCAGCAGTGCGGACCTTGCGCTGAGAACCAGCAATTTTCTACTGGTTGCCCTGCTCTTCCTGACAGGCTGTGCCTGGGCGCATTTTTCGGACGCAAAGCCGCTCAACGCAGGCATAACGATGACGTGCCTAGGCCTCGCGCTGGTCGGCATTGCGATTGCTCTCGGGGGGTAGGGATGGTGGACCGCGCTACGACACCGCCCGCGACAGGGACCAGGAGTGCATCGGACTGGGCATTTCCCCTGCGATTGCACCTCAGCGTCATCATTGTCGGGCTGCTGGCTTGCACGGCGCTGCCGCTCGTGTGGATGGCATATACCCAAGGCAAGGTGACCGCCCTGTCCGCTGGCGAAGCACAAATGCGTCAACTCGGCTTGCGCACCATCGAGAACT
This sequence comes from Rhizobium sp. 42MFCr.1, assembly GCF_000377185.1. Lineage (NCBI taxonomy): Bacteria > Pseudomonadati > Pseudomonadota > Alphaproteobacteria > Hyphomicrobiales > Rhizobiaceae > Rhizobium > Rhizobium sp. 42MFCr.1. The sequence goes on along the minus strand of NZ_KB897824.1, from coordinate 22,794 downwards.
ACCGCGATGTGTTCAACGGCGGATACACCGCGATCGAGACGGCCGCCGCCGTCCCGCAAATGCTCACGCCGCCACCCCAGGATCTGCCGGCGAAGCAGGCCCTGCTGCTGCGAGAACTGAAGTCGTCCTTCCACATAGACGGGGTCTATGTCGGCTTTGCTGACGGGACGTACATTCAGGCCACCAACCTTGCGACAAATCCGGCGTGGCGCGACGCCTTGAATGCTCCGGCCGACGCCGCATTCGCGGTTCGTGCGATCACGAAGGTCATCGGTATTCCAGTGACGACCTGGACGTTCTTCGACCAGGACATTCGACCTCTCGCTCGGCGCGCAGACGGCGACGATGTCTTCGACCCGCGGTCCCGGCCCTGGTACAAGGCCGCCGTCTCGGAGGGCCGGACGACATCGGTCGGCCCCTATGTTTCCGCTGCGACCAACTACCTCACCCTGACGTTCGCTACGCCCGTAGCCGGGAAGGACCAGGTCGTTATCGGCACCGATGTGATGCTTGTGACCTTGGGAGAGGTTGTCGATACCGGGACGATCTCGGAAGCGGCGCATGGCTACTTATTCGACAGCACTGGCCGCCTGATCGTTCACTCCGACCCCGTGATCATGACGAAACTGCGCGATCAGATGCGTCGCGGGAGGCTGATGTCTGTTGCAGACGTGGCAGCGACAGACCCAGCCATCCCGGCCGTCGCGAATCTGGCACAGGACCGCAGCCGGCCGGATGGCGATGTCTTCCGCTTTCTGGTGAATGGCCGCGAGTATCTGGCCCAAAGCTTTCGTGCGGAAATAGCCGGCATGCTGAAAAACTACACGGTCGTCATCGCAGCACCGCTTGACGACCTGGTCGGTCCTGTCGAGCGGACCCTGAGGCGCAATCTGGCTGCCGCAGCCGCCTTCCTGTCGGCGGGCGCGATCGCCGCGATCATCATCTCCCGGTTGATCAGCCGCTCGCTCTATGCGTTGGCCGACGAGGCGAGGCAACTGGGCAATCTGGAATTCAAACAGAGCCGCGTCTCGCGCTCCTGGATATCCGAGGTGAACGCGCTCGGCAAAGCGCTCGGTTCCGCCCGTGATACCATCCGGATGTTCTCGCTCTACGTGCCGCGTGAACTGGTCCGCAGGATTGTCATGACAGGCCAATCAGCGATCGGCTCCGCCTCCAGGCAGGAGATCACTGTCCTCTTCACCGACATCAGAGAGTTTACCACCATCTCCGAACGGCGCTCGCCCGAAGAGGTCGTCGCCCTGCTTTCCACCTATTTCGCAACCCTCAATATGATTGTCGAGCGCCACGGCGGTACCATAGTGCAATATATCGGCGACTCCGTTTTGGCGATGTGGAACGCACCGGTTCATGACGAGCGGCATATCGAAAACGCCTGCCGTTGTGCCTTGTCGATGAAAGCGGCGATCGACGAGATGAATGCTTCCAATCGCGCCGCCGGTCGCCCCGAACTCGTTACCCGCTTCGGCCTGCACACCGGACCGGCCGTCGTCGGCAGCGTCGGCGCCGAAACCCGCCGGCAATACACCGCAATCGGAGACACTGTAAACATCGCCTCGCGACTGGAGGGCCTGAACCGCGACTATGGAACCTCGATCCTCGTCAGCAGCGCGGTCCGCAACGCAGTTGCGGAGAATTTCAGTTTCCTGCCTATCGGCACTGTCAGCGTCAGGGGCCGAACGGGGCAGACCGAGCTTTACGAGCTTCGGGGCTAGTATCGCTCGAACAATCCGTCCATTGCAGGAAGGCTCTTGGCCCCTGCCAGAGAGCGCGGCTATAGCGATCGGTAGGGGATATCGGATGGCCTTGAGGCTTCTACGCTCAGGTGCCTCGTGGCGATCGAAGCTGCCTGGAGTATTCGCTCTTTCTGCAGGCTGGGTACCGCGATCACCGTCTCAAACCCGAGGTTTGTGCGGCCCTCACTATCGTTGCCCAGATCAAGGTCGACTTCAAAATAAGGCACCAGCATCGTCGCCGTCCCACGGACTCTCACGGACTGATGGTCACGTGGTACGAACTTCGAAATGATGCGCCATTCGCACTCCTCACGAAAGGACGGATCCTTGAAGGCACAGGCTAGCTGCTGGTAACGAGTGACAATCTGGTTTGCGAACTCTTCGACCCCTTCATCGTCCAAGGGCGTTTTCTGGCTTTGCTCATAGATACACTTGACAAGGCGGAAGCCCGCCCTTTCGGCAACCCTTTGCAGGTCGCTGACGACAAATCCCAAGCATACTCCTCCACCCGCACCATAGCCCCTCCATTGGCTCAGGAGATCGTCGTCCTCCGCAAAGGACGCCGTGTAGACATATCCCCTGCTGGAAGAAATCGATGAGAGAGGCTACCCGAAGCAATATGGCCTGCTGTCTTGACGATGCGGCCTTCGCACGCTTCTGCCTCCGCCTTCAGGTAGCCCAGCCCATATACGAACTCCCTCTGAATCATTCAGATAGTGGATGTTTGTCGCCCATATCACACTCGAACTGACAATACCGAGAAACCCTTGAAGTGTCGTGTAGTGGAAAAGGCGCGGCCGCAGTGTCGCGCTCGCCCTGCCGGCTGACGTCGGCAGAAGCGAAAGGTGATCGTTAATCATATTTGGCGTCAGTCGAGCTCCGTTGAGGCGAAACCACGCTGGAGCCTTTCAGGGCTAAATTGAACCGTTCTGCCAGAACCACACCTCAGTCGCGCACGACCGTCCAGTTGTCGTCGGGGTTGAACTCCTTGATCGCCGCGGCGCGCTGCTCGGTCTCGGGCCCCAGATCTCGCTGGTAGACGATGTTGGAACCGTTGACGACGAAGGTCTGAGCCCCGGTCACGTGATACTTGACCGGCCAGGCGATCAACGCAAAACCGCCCGTCATGTTGCCATTGATGATATAGCTCTGCTTTCCACCGATCACGTTGGGGCCCTGGGCCGTCAGGATGCGATAGCGGTAGCCATAGTAGCCTTCGCCGCGCTTCGCCTTACTGAAGGCGGCCGTTTCGATCAGGGGCCCCGCCGGGCTTTCTTCATCAAAGGCACCGGGCTCCCAGTAGAGGCCGTCGCGTTGTCCCGGGGTGCTGATCAGCTTCTGCGCAAATTCGAAAAGTCCGTCCTCGTCCTCGTCGATTTGCGCGTACGCGTATTGGGCGTTCACATAGTCATGCATCGTCTGGATTGTCGCCAGTTCGCTCTGACCGACACGGCGGTTGACGATCTCCTGCAAACCGACCTCGGTATCGAATGCCCATTTGCCGTCCTTGTTCTTCGACAGAGGAAAGGGCAGCGGCCACATGACGTCGCCAATCAGAACCACCTTGCGATCATGGAGGTCCTGCAATTGCAGTTGGCGCAAAGCGCCCTCGCGGATCGTTTCATAGCTTAGCATCGCCTCCTTGCTGGATCGCAGTTTGGCCGCGTCCAGACCGAGAAGGCTCGCGAGGCCATCGATATCATTGGCGCTCAACACCGTCTTGAACCGCTCAAGCGCCGCCGATGGGTCATCGAATGACGGCGGCGTACCGGCCACGAATTCCTGAAGATTCGTCTGAATCTGCGACATCGACGGGGCCGCCCACGCCAGGGAGAGAGCCGTTCCGAGCAACAGCGGAATCAACTTAAACTGTGGTCTCATGGTTTATCTCCGGAAATCTGAATAGCTGGACACCCTATCGCCGACCGCCGCCGCGACCGCCACCTCCACGCCCCCCACCGCCGCCGTGTGGTATCGGGCGCGAGCGTTGAGCGGAGGGACGTGGACCACCCCGTTGCCCGCCTCCCATGCTCTGTCCGCCTCGCTGGGAAGCCACCGCTTCACGCCGGCCGGACTGCACGTTGCCGAGGGCGCTCGGTTGGCGCGAACGGTTGTCGGGCCGCGCCGCCATCTTCGGTGCGCTTGGCTTCTTGACTGCCGGCTTTGATGGACGGTTGGCAGCATTGCCCGGTCGATTGGCGGCATTTCCTGGACGCGCATCCACGCGATTGCCCAGATCGCCCGGACGGGCATCCGGACGCGCCCCACCCGGCCGGTTGGCGACAGCATCGCCTGCCCTCGGATTTGCCCTCAGGCCCTCCGCAGTGCTCTTTCGAATATCGTCAGCACGTGTGCTGACATTTCTGGCTCCTTGTCCGCGGTTCGCCTGCCGGTCGCTGACCTTGTTCTTGAGCTGGTTGCGGTTGTCGGACTGCAGGCTGGATTTGATCGCCGAACGATCGATGTTGGCGAGCTGATCCCTGTCGATATTCAGCTTGCTGCGATCGACCTTGGTCCAGTCGACGTCGTTCCATTTGACCTTGCCGTTGAAATTTCGGTCGTTAAAGCAGTTGTTGCAGTCGATATCGACATCGCCGCCCCAATTGCCGCCCCAAACGCCCCAATCGTCCCAATTGACGATGGCAGCCCAGGCGACGCCCGTCACCGCGGCGGCAAAGAACCCGGCACCCGGATAATAGTAGCTGTCGTAAGAATTGGGATAGTAGGAGATCGGAGCGGCCGTATAGCCTGGCTCATAGAGCATTTCGGGTGGATATTGAGGGATATAGACCTTCTCGGGATTGGTCGGTCGTATGACGACGTTCTCGTTCTCAGTCACGACCGTGATCTTGTCGTCGGTCTTGATGACGTTCTTCGCCACCGCTTCGTCGCGAAGCTGCTGAATGGCGATCAGTACATCCTTTTGCTGGTTTGTAAGCGCGTCACCCAGCGATTGAGTCCAATCGAGATCGTCGCTCATCATCTTGACGATATCTGGATAGTTGAGGAGCGAGATGACACTTCCATCCCAATCATCCTTCGGCTTGAGATCGGCGTCTTTCTTCTTGGCCTCCAGGAAACGCTGAGCCTCGATGACCTGCACCGGAAACAGTGAAGCCGCCGAGATCGCCGCCACGAGCTCGTCCGGATAGAGGGCGATGCGTGCCACAAGCACTTCAAGCTCATTCTCGGAAAGCAGAGCGGCCTCCGGCGCCGTCGTCTCTGTCGAGGCGAGTTTCTGTGTGGGGGTCGCGGTCTGTGAATACGCTGGCGGGACGGGATGCATCGAAATGATTGCCAGCGCAGAAAGCCCCGCAAGCAATCTCAAATATCTTGCTTTCACCACGCAACGACCTCCTCTGAATCAAAACAAATTTTGTGTAAGTGCCTCACGGAGATTTTGGTCTGGTGTCCGAAGGCCGCCTAAGCATCACGATTTTCGATTGTGCGAGCGCCTCACCCATTTCCTTCAAAAGGGCTTCAACCAGTGCGGCATATTCTTGCCGCCGCGCTTCGCGCACGCTTTCGGGAAGGCGCTCGATATGCGTCAAGGTTTCCACCGCGATTGCCAGATCCTCGCACATGCTGTGAAACGCGTCGCTCCCGTAAAAGAGCCGCTGCACCAGCTGCGCCTGGCCAGGAAAGTGCGCCTCGGCCCTTTCGAGAACCGACAAAGGTGTAGAATTGCTATCTCCCGAAACCATCCCCGCCCCGCTGTCAAATGCGTTAAGCAGAGTTGCATCATATAGCGTCAGCCCGGAATGGCGGCGTAACTTACGCGATCCTACGTTCGGCGGAGTTTTCCCTTATGCGCCTGTCGCTCCTGCCATCCTCCATCGATCTGCTACGGCGACCATCCAGGATCATCTTCAGCAGCTGCACCTTTCGTCAGACCAATAGAGGATACGTGATGCTACGGGTCTTTGCGCCAAAGTGGGTCTAGTATCCGCAGGTCGACAGCAAGCGAACGGGCGGCCAGACCAAGCCGAAGAGGCGGCCAGACCAAACCGAAAAGGAGGAACGGTGTTTCTCGACTATTTTGCACTGGGAGTGTTGCTCTTCGTCGTAGTCACTCTGTTCTATGCAGTGATCGCGATCCACGACATCCCACACCTGATCGCCAAGGCCAGGAACCATCCGCACCAGGACGCCATCCACGTTGCCGGATGGGTGAGCCTGTTCACGCTGCACGTCATCTGGCCCTTCCTTTTCATCTGGGCCACCCTTTACCGCGAGGATCGCGGTTGGGGCATCCGGACGGATGGCAAGCTATCCCCAGAAGCCGAAGCCAACGCTGAAATTGCCCGTCTCCACGCACGGATCGCGGAACTCGAGGCTCCAATGGCAGAGAGGGAGAAGGTCTGATGGAATTACTCCTGATGCTGACCTACGCGGCTTTTTGCTTCGCGATCTTCAAGTTGTTCAGAATTCCAGTGAACCAGTGGTCGCTTGCGACGGCTGTCCTCGGCGGCATATTCATCATTGCCGGGCTGGTGCTGCTCATGAGCTACAACCATCCCTATTCCAGCGATGGGCGCATTTATTTTACCTCGGCTCCGGTCATCCCGGTCGTGGGCGGCCAGGTCGTAGAGGTGCCGGTCACGCCAAACGCTCCGTTGAAGAAGGGCGATGTTCTCTTCAGGATCGATCCTCGGCCCTATCAATATGCCGTCGATCAGAAAACGGCGTCGCTTGCCGAAGCCAAGCAGACCGTCCTGCAGTTGAAGGCTGCTCTCGATGCCGCCAATTCGGCCGTAACAGGTGCGGAAGCATCTAGGGACCGCTCGCTGCAGGCCTTCGAAAAGTTTCAGGCATCGAATGAAAACGCAAAATCCAGCGGCAGAGGTGCCGTCTACTCCGAACTCGAAGTCGAGAACCGGCGCGGCATCTACCTGACGGCCGAGGCCGCCGTCGATACAGCCCGTGCTCAGGCGGCGCAAGCAAGGCTCGCCTACGAGTCCGAGATCAACGGAACGAATCCCACGGTCGCGCGGCTGGAGGCAGAGTTGGCGAACGCGCAATACGAGCTTGACCAGACGACCGTGCGCGCACCGAGCGACGGATACGTGACGCAGGTTTTCCTACGTCCCGGCATGATGGCGAATCCCCTGCCCTTGCGGCCGGTGATGGTCTTCATCAACAGCGAGGACCGGTACCTCGCTGCCGCCTTCATTCAGAATTCGCTCCAGCGCGTGCGGGTTGGCGACGAGGCCGAGGTGGCGTTCAAGGCCGTCCCCGGCAAGATCTTCAAGGCGCGCGTCCGGGAAGTCATCGATGTGATGGCGCAAGGCCAGTTGCAGCCAGGCGGCGCGCTGATCGACCCGCAATCGCCCGAACGGCTGTCGCCGGGGCAGACACTGGCGGGTATCGAAATACTGGAGAGCACCGACGGGTATCAACTGCCCGGCGGTGTGGTCGCCGAGGTCGCGGTCTACACACATTACTGGCACCACGTCGCTCTCCTCCGAAAGGTCCTGCTACGCATGAGCAGCTGGATGAACTACGTCTTCCTCGAACACTGAACGCATCAACAATTTCCGGTCGTTGCCTGGATGCGGCGGCCGGACAAGCTTGGAGATCAACCACGAGAGAGCAGAGGGAGCCCGAGTTGATAGGCAGCCTACCAATGTTGCGGGGCCTGGCCGGTTTCAAGAAAGACTGGCTTCGTAGCGATATCCCTGCCGGGTTGTCGATCGCCGCGGTGGGTTTGCCGAGCGCCATTGCCTATCCGGCGATTGCTGGCCTGCCTCCAGAGACCGGCATCTATGCCAGCATCGTTGGGCCGATCGCCTACGCACTTTTCGGCCCTTCCCGGCTCTTGGTCGTCGGCCCCGATGCCGCAACGATGACGGTGCTTGCGGCTGCGATGACCGTTATCATCGCGGCCGATCCGGCTGCTGCCAACATTGACCGGGTTGCCATCGCATCGGCGCTCGCCCTTGGCGTCGGCGTCTTTTGCATCGCCGCAAAACTGCTGCGCCTCGGCGTCCTCGCGAGCTTCCTGTCGCGCCCGATCCTGGTGGGCTTCTTTGCCGGCGTGTCGCTTTCCATCCTCGTCGGGCAGATCAGCCGCTTCACTGGTGTAAGGATTGAGTCGGATGGTCTCCTTGCGCCGGTTGCCGAAATTCTTGGCAAGGCCGCCTTGATCCACTGGCCGTCGCTTCTCTTCGGTCTCTCCATGTTTGCGCTGCTTTGGATCGTCAAGGCGTTCCACCTCAAGGTTCCGGGTCCTGTGCTCGTGGTTGTTATTTCCGTCATTCTCTCGGCGCTTTTCGACTTCCAGGGACGTGGCATGGCTGTCGTGGGCAATATCCCAAGCGGCTTCCCGAGCTTTTCCCTGCCGGCAATCCATCAGATGCCGCTCGATAAGCTTGTGCTTGGTTCGGCCGCGATCTTTCTGGTGAGCTTCGGCGCCGGCATCGTGACCGCGCGAAGCTTCGGATCGCGCACTGGTGAAAACGTCAATGCGAACCAGGAACTGATCGGTCTCGGCGCGGCCAACATCGCGCCCGGCCTGTTCGGTTCCTTTCCCATCAGCATGTCGGACTCGAGAACCGCGATAAACCTCTCCACGGGCGGCGTCTCCCAGCTGGCGGGACTGGTCTCAGCTGCCACGCTGATCGCCGCTCTTGTATTCCTCCACAGCGCTCTGCGGATCCTGCCGATCCCCGCGCTCGCAGCCATCCTTGCAAGCGCCGCCATCAGCCTCATCGATATTCAGGAACTCAAGAAGATCTGGCACATCAGCCGCATGGAATTCGTCTTTGCGCTGATCGCCATGTGGGGCGCAATCAGCTTCGGCGTCCTCAACGGCGTGGTCGTTGCCGTTGCCGCAACCTTCGTCTACCTCCTGCGCAAGACGATGTTTCCGCGTGACAGCCTCCTTGGTCACATTGCCGGACGGCACGGCTTCTTCGAGCTCGCCCGCTTCCCGGAAGCGCGCCCCGTCGAAGGCGCTGCCGTCTTCGCCATCCAGGGCAACATCCTGTTCTACAACGCAGACTATGTCCGCATGCGACTGACGGAGGTTGCCAGAGAGCTTGCTCCCGGAACCAAGTGCTTCGTTCTCGACGCCGGTGCCATCACGCACGTTGATAGCACAGGTGCGCTCGCACTCGACGCTGTGGCCGATGACTTGGCCAAGCGGGACATCGTCTTTGCCATTGCTGACGTCAGCGAGGAGAGTCGCGGCATCCTGGAGCGTGCCGGGTTCATCAAGAAGATCGGCGCCCACAATCTTTTCAATGGTCGGGAAGAGGCCCTGCGCGCGCTCATGGGCAATGTCGCAGGGAATGCGCGTTAAACAATGGAGGGAACGATGGACGAAGCATACGATCCGAAGCAAGAGGTTCCAGCGGAACGCAAGGGCAAGCATAAGAAAGCCAAGTCCTGGGACTACGACAAGGAAATCAGGCGACTGCAGATCGAACTGGCGAATCTGCAGGCATGGGTAAAGAAGTCGGGCGCCCGGATTGTCATCATCTTCGAAGGCCGTGACGCCGCCGGCAAGGGAGGGATGATTAAGCGGATAACGGAAAAGGTCAGCCCGCGTGTATTCCGCGTCGTCGCCTTACCCGCTCCCACCGATCGCGAGAAAACCCAGATCTACATGCAGCGCTATATTGCGCATTTGCCGGCAGCCGGCGAGGTCGTGATCTTCGACCGCAGTTGGTACAACCGCGCCGGCGTTGACCGCGTCATGGGCTTCGCCAGCGAGAAGAAGGCTCAGCGCTTCCTGGAACTTGCGCCCCGCTTCGAGGCGGCCATCGTCGAAAGCGGCGTTATTCTGCTGAAGTATTTCCTGACCGTCAGCGAGGAAGAACAGGAACGCCGCTTCAAGCGCCGCATCGACGATCCGGTTCGGCAGTGGAAACTCAGCCCCATGGACGTAGAGTCCTACCAGCGCTGGTGGGACTACACGCGAGCCTATGACGAGATGCTGCGGATGACGGACAGCAACCACGCGCCGTGGTGGCTCGTGCCTTCCGACGACAAGGAGCGCGCCCGGATAAACTGCATCTCCCATATCCTGCAGTCGATCCCCTACGAGCGGGTAAAGTTCGACGCGCCGGATCTTGGCAAACGGCAGAAGCGGCCATCGAACTATGTCGAGGATCAGAGCGTCAGGCATGTTGTGCCGGAGACGACTCGATGACGCCTGATCCGTTCAGGCATGCACTGTGGAAAACCGTGGAATAGGCTACGCGATGCAGCAACAGAAGAGCGGGACCGCGGCAGAAGCCGGTCCCGCGCAGATTTCGGTAGAGGCACGGGTCAGCGACTTGGTGCGGATCGGCATCATTGGACTATTCGCCTATTGGAGCCTGCAGCTGATTGCGCCATTCGCGCTGATCGTCATCTGGTCCGCGATCCTCGCGGTAGCGCTCTTTCCGATGTTCACCGGTCTGTCCAGACTTCTAGGAGATCGGCCCAAGCTTTCGGCCACCATTATTGTCATAGCGTGCCTTGTGCTCATAATCGCGCCATTGGCGCTTGTCGCGGTCAATTTCGCCGATGCAATCCTGGCTCTCGTGGCGCAATTGAAGTCCGACAATTTCACCTTGCCCGCGGCTCCTGAGGCTATACGTGGTTGGCCAGTGGTCGGCGAGCGCCTTTACGCCGGCTGGAACCAGGTCGCCGGCAATCTCGCGGCAGCAATCATGAAATTCCAGGCGCCTCTCCGCGAGGTCATGGGAGTCATCATCGCCAAATTTGCAGCAATCGGCGGTGGGGTGCTGAGCTTCGTCGCGTCGGTCATTCTCTCCGGCATCTTCCTCACCATGTCCCCCCGCCTTGCAGCAACGATTCAGGTATTGGCGGGCCGCATCGGCGGAGAGAGGGGGGTTGGCTTTGCGCGGCTGGCGGGATCAACGGTTCGCAACGTCTCGCGCGGCGTCATCGGCGTAGCCTTGCTTCAGACGCTCCTATGCGGCCTGTGCTTTGCCTTCTTCGATATTCCGGCGCGCGGAGCCCTGACTTTTGCCGTGTTCATGCTTTGCCTGATGCAGCTTGGCCCTGGCCTCGTTCTTATCCCGGCCATCATCTGGGCATGGTTCTCCTGGCCTGCATCGATGGCCTTTGCCTTCACTGTCGTGGCGATCCCGATCACGGTCGTGGACAACGTGCTGAAGCCGATCTTGATGTCCCGAGGGCTTTCAACTCCGATGCCGGTAATCCTCATCGGCGTCATCGGCGGAACTCTCTCGCATGGCCTGCTCGGCCTGTTTCTGGGGCCAATCGTGCTCAGTGTCTTTTACGAACTGCTGCGCGCCTGGGCTTGGCCATCAGAGACATTGCCCGGGGCTACGGCTGCCCCGGCGATGGCAGAGAACACCGGCACGGATTGAATTTTATCCAACGCTGCACCTATCGATCGGTTTGATGGACTGTTCTAGGCCAAAACCAGTGACCCAAATCGGACTGCACCGCGCTCAACCGGCGGGTAACCATTTGAAGGTGTATCGTATGTAGCGGTTGCAGCCACCGGCAGTTCTGAGCTAATACTATATTCAGCTAAAATATTTGCGTGATCTCGTTAGGGCGTCATCATGAGCAGCGCAATAGCCAAGCCCTCGAAGCCGACGGCCGAGGAAATCTACGACCAACTTGAACGGATACTGGCGAGCGAAGAATTCCATTCGCCGGAGCGGGGCCGCAAGTTTCTGCAATTCATCATAAGCGAAGCCTTGGCAGGCCGATCGGAATTCCTGAAGGCCTTCACAATCGCCAATGAGGTCTTTGGTCGCCAGGTCAATTTCGACGCCCAGAACGATCCTGTCGTCAGGATCGAAGCAGGCCGAGTCCGCCGAGCACTTGAACGCTACTACCTCATCGCCGGCCAAGCGGACGAGGTAACGATTACGATCCCCAAGGGTGGGTACAGGCCGTGCTTCGAATATGCTCACAACGTTCCGACACCGTCGCTCGCGGCGCCGCAGTTTGATCTCGCGCCAGCGATCGAGCGTCACCGTGACACCGGGCCGCTTCACAGCCTCGGCCAATCTTTCGGCCGCCCTCAATTATCGACCACGCTGACGCTCGGCACCGCCCTTTTGCTCGCGGCAGCTTCGCTTTATATCGTCCTTCCACAGGCATTGTCGGGGTGGCACCAAAATCCCTCAGGCGCCTCGCCGACAGAAGCGGCCGAACCCAGAGTCATTGTCGAGTCCTTTGAGGATGAGGGTTCCGCAAATGCTGCTTCCGACATCGCGCGTGGCCTGAGGGACGAGATTATCGGCAAGCTAGCAAAGTTCGATGACATCGTCGTTGTCGCGGATGCGTCGAAGGCCGAACAACCGAGCCCGAATGCTTATGGTTTGCAAGGCAATGTCCAACTCGACGGGCCAAGATTGCGGCTTGTCGCCCGGCTCGTGCGCCAATCCGACGGTGCAGTGATTTGGGCGAACAATTACGACGCGGACCTTCGCGCGCAAAGCAAGCTCGAGATCCTGACCGGCGCCGCTGAAGAGATCGCCAGCACTGTCGCGGAACCATATGGTGCGGTTTTTCAAGCCGACACCGACGCACTTGCCCGGCATCCGCAGAGCGGAGATGCGGACGCCTATGCCTGCAGATTGGCTTACTATAGCTACCGTAGGTCGATGAATGCCCAGACGCACAACACGGCGCGCGACTGTCTGCAACGAGCGACAGAGCTGTTTCCGAAAAGCGCTGCCTCCTGGGCGCTTCTGTCCCTCACCTACCTGGACGAGATGAGGTTTCGTTATAAGCTCGGCACATCCTCAACGGACGAGACGCTGGAATTAGCCGCCAGCGCGGCGGAGCGGGCAGCCTCGCTTGCCCCAAACGATGCGCGTGTCCTTGAGGCTCTCATGCAGGTGAGCTTTTTCAGAAATGATGTCGACAAAGCCCTTCAGGCGGGTGCGGCAGCCTATGCCATGAACCCCAATGATACCGAGGTCGCGGGGGAATACGGGTTGCGGCTGGCCATGTCGGGGAAATGGCAGTCAGGCTGCGAGCTGATTTCGAGCGCCGTCAACAAGAATGCGGGCCCGAAGGGATACTACGAAGTGGGCATGGCATTGTGTGCCCTGATGAGGAATGACGTCCGGGCCGCGGAACTGTGGTCTCGCATGTCCGACCTGGAATACAATCCCACGCATCACCTCGTGCTCCTTGCTATTCTTGGCACGGCCGGGAAAACGGCTGACGCCAGGCAGGAACGGGAATGGCTGAATGCCCATGCATCCGGATTGATGAAGAACATCCGCAAGGAGGTTTCCTTGCGTCTGCAGCGCCCGGAAGATCAGGAAGCATTTTTCAAAGGTCTACGAGCCGCAGGTGTCGCAATCGAACCCGCCGCGGACACCGGTAAATAAGTTCGACGCTGCAGCATCTGTGGCATCTGCACTCTCTATATGGAAGGAGGCTGACCCTACTGCCTCCGAGATATCGCATCCGCGATCAGCCGGGCGATTTCATCCTGCACGTCAAGAATGCGTCCTTCGTCAAGGTTTCTGTCATAGGCGCCTGTCCAGACAACGGTTCCGTCGGCTCGATCAACCAGCCGGATTTGGACATGCAACCGCTTATCCTCGGTGCCCACGCTGCCCTGGATGGAGAGTGACGGTTGGTTTGGCGCCGCGATATGCGCCTTCGGCCCAGGCGTCCTGACAGCGATTGATTTGACCTTCGTCAGTTCCACAATGACGCCATCCGTCAGACTCTTGGCGATGCCGGCGTCGCCATTGTCCCGACCTATGCCGACCAAAGGCTCCACGACGATCTGCGGCCGCATCTCATCTCCCGCAGGCAAAGGTGTGCCCGACGAAGGGTTCAGTGAAGCAACCAGTTCTTGGAGCGGCCGCATCAGCACCAACATGCCCATGGCGGCGATGACAAGCAGGACACCAACCGGCAGGATAAAATCCCGGTAGGCAAGCGGACGTTTATGTTGCGCCACCGGCGCCTCCTGCACGTCGACATCTTTTCCCGGCGAATGACGTCCTGACGCAATCTCTGACTGGCTTGCGGTGAAACTCGGTACGTATCCACCCTTGGGTATGGCGATGTGTATGGAATCGCTTTGCCCGACCACGAGGTAGTATCGCTCCAGGGCGCGGCGAATACGCCCTGTTTCGATACGAACGACCGGATCGTTTTGGGCATCAAAGGAAGCATCTCGGCCGAAGACCGCCTGCGCAATGGTGTAAGCCTTCAGATTCTCTGATCGTCCCGCCAGTGCTTCATCGACGACATATGCAAGAAATCTCCGACTACGCTCCGGAACCTGAAACTCGGCGCTCGACAAGATGCGATCAAGCTGATCACGAACCCTTTCGGGTTCCAGTGACAGATCATCGCCTTGTCCGCCCCGCGAACTCATGGCTCCCTCCCGTAAACATATCGCTCTCACAAGCGCTCAAGGCGACGTATAGGGCTTGCGACCCGACCGGTCGCTCTGTCTCGCAGACTGTGCCGCGACGAACTTAAGACTCTCAGCTGCCTGTCGACGGGGTAAACGTCGTGTAGATCCCCAATGCTCTGGGGCTTCATTTTGGAATGATATGGAATCCATAGATGCGATAGCAAGTCGGGAACAACCACACACTCCCGAGTACTTGAAATCGCGGCGACCAGCGGCAAGGCCGATCACTTTCACAAGCAGACCCTGCGCTCCGCACTCGAGCCCAGGCTGGTCAGAAGTCTTGTCATCAAGGAGATTCGCGCCCGGTTATTGTCTGGGCTTTTTGGGTTCCCGCAGACCCCGGCTCGTCAAACCCTCAACTGGCGGGCTGAGCTCGGCACGTCTGACACTTCGCCACCAAGGATGCGGTCAGCAAACGACAGGTTGGAAACCCCGTAGCGCTTCAATAGCTCAGCGTCTTCATTGGCGCGAAACTCGGCCTGGTGCGAGGGTGACGAGAAATACTTCCCAATCAAAATCGGCAGACGAATGCTTCTCAGGTTCCTTTGCTGGAAACATGTTCCAGAACAACGCATCGCCGATCGACTTGATGATGGAACCATCGGCAAAGTCGCTCGGATAATAATTCCCGATTGCCTTGGAATTCCAAAGCTTTGCCGGGCCGAATGTGCCACGTTCCCCGGTGCCCGATCCGAGTCTAAGGCGATCACGCGGCTTCGTGGGCCAGTCCGGCTCGTATTCGGATGCGGTCAGAATCGGGGCTTTGAAAGGCTCTTCAAGATGTGAGTTGTCAAAGCATACCAGCCATTCGCCTCCGACCAGCACTGCGGAGGAGGCGCACGCGGTGCCGACCAACAACTCGACTGTATTCGTAGCCAGCCGGTCGTCGAGATTGAGGTTCTAAGCGAGAGGCCTGCGTCCGCTGACGACCGTGCAGTCCCCGGTCACTGGGAGGGCGATCTTATCGGTGGGTCGAAGAACAGTTACATCGCGACGCTGGTCGAGCGTCACTCGCGCTACGTCATGCTGATCAAGGTCGCCAATAAGGATACCGAAAGCGTAGTTTCTGCGCTGAT
Source organism: Rhizobium sp. 42MFCr.1 (assembly GCF_000377185.1). NCBI lineage: Bacteria > Pseudomonadati > Pseudomonadota > Alphaproteobacteria > Hyphomicrobiales > Rhizobiaceae > Rhizobium > Rhizobium sp. 42MFCr.1. Next base: position 7,576 of record NZ_KB897824.1, on the reverse strand, counting down.
AAAGCAGTCACAGAAACTGCCGGGCGAACTCTACAAATCATTGACCTGGGATTGGGGCAAGGAGTTGGCTGACCATCAACGACTGGCAATAGCCGCTGACGTTGAGATTTACTTCTGCGATCCCAGATCACCCTGGCAGCGCGGTTCAAATGAGAACACCAATCGATTGCTGCGCCAATACCTACCGCGCGCCACTGACCTGTCCGTACATAGCCAAGCCCAGCTCAATGCTATCGCCAGGCAGCTCAACGAACGTCCAAGAAAGACCTTGCTTTATCAGACGCCCGCGCAAAAATTTGCAGAATGTGTTGCGGCGATCAATTGAACCCACTGCCATAAGCCGCCATTCCGCCACGCGGGTGATTAGATCACGAATTCCTCCGCGTACGTCTGTGGCTCGGGAACGACCGTAACATCCACCGGAATAATCCAATTGGCCGCGTAGCTCTCGCAGTCGGAACGCGGGAGGTCGGGCTGCACGCACCCCGCCCCATCGATCGCGCGACATCGCAGTATATATCGCCCCACTTTTTCAGGGGTCCACATGTACTCCCACAAGCGCCATGCGAAGGGACATTCTGTTTCGAGAAGCCTTCCCTCGCGCCAGCCCCTGCCATCTCCGGTGCAGACCTGCACCTGCCGGATACCAGCCTCTCCGCTCCAGGCGGCTCCGAAAATCCGGCACGGTTGGCCGAGGATGAGATGCGCCCCCTGTACGGGACGCGCGATCTGCGCTTTGACCTCCATCTCCGTAAGGGGGACCAGCCTAGGTTCCCCAAGGCTGCGCTCCCAACGGAAATAGTCGCGCGCCTGCCAGTAGCCAAGGAACGGTTGCTCCACAACCGTGATATGCGTGATCCACTTGACCCAAGCCATGCCGAACCAGCCACCCACCACCGCGCGTAGCGGGTAGCCGTGATCGCGCGTCAACGGTTCGTCGTTCATCGAATAGGCAAGGATCGTGCTGTCAGCGACGGCCTTCTCCAGCGGTAAACTGCGGGCAAAAGCGATGGGGCCTGGAGAAGCCGTTTTCTTGTTCGCGTCGACGACGCCGCTGTCGGCGCCTACGAGCAGAACCTCACGTGCGGTTCGCCTAACGCCCGCCATTTCCAAAATCTCGCGCAGAAGAACACCCGTCCACGCGGCGTTGCCGACGGCCCCGTTCTGCCACTGCAACCCCTCCTTCGCCGGCACATAGTAGACGCGCCCATTCCCTGCGCACTCGACGACGGCGGTGAAAGTCGTGCTCTGCATCGCCTTGATGCTGTCGAGGTCAAGTTCGATCGGCCGCTCCACCGCCCCGTCAACGCGCAATCTCCAGTCTCGCGCATTGAGGTCCGGTGACGGAAAATGGTTTCGCACGAAGAACAGCTCCGTTGGGATCCGCCAATCGGAGAGCGACGCAAACGGAAACTCGATGTTCTGTGGGGATTTCTGTCGAACTATTAGACTGGGTTGCTGTGGTGTCGGCATCGTCCTCGTCTCTCCTTCCAAGAGCACAACGTCGGCTCGGTCGCGCGAATTCCGGTTCGATCACACCGCCCCTCGCCGTGCGTCTGTCGCATTCCGCTTTCGGGCCGCATTCTAGCACATACCGCACGTTCCTCGGATCGATCTCGAACGGCAGCAAAGGGCCGCAAGCGGCCTCGGCGGGTGACGCCATTACGCCAAAGGTGTACATTGGCAGCCACCATCGCAGTGGCCGCCAGGATCGAGGAAGCGCCTTTCAGTGACGCCCCTCTCGGCGTCAGGCGGCAGGGCGAATATTGTGGTTCATCCGAAACAGGTTGCTCCCGTCGTACTTCTTTTTCAGGTGGACAAGACCCTCGTAATTGTCGCCATACGTGGCCTTCAGGCGCAAATCGCCTTCGTCGTCCATCATGAAGTTCGGGTAAGCGCCGTCGAGGTTGAACGGGTGGACCGCCTGCCAGTAGTCGGTCGCCCATTTTTTCAGCGTCGCCGCCTGGCGCGGATCGGCGTCAACGCCGGCAATAACCATCGACCATGTGGCATCCCGGCAATTCCACGCCGTTTCATCTCTTGCCTTGCGATGGACGGCGGCATCGATCGGGTAGAGGTGCATGCACGAGGGTTCGCTGGGTGCCTTGGCCACCTGCTCGATGTGTGCTTCGATCGCCGCGTCCGGAAGCGTCTTCACAAAATCACCCTTCCAGTACCATTGAAGGCCCTTCGGAAAGAGTCCGTCGAACATGCCTTGAAGTGTCGGGTACGGGATCGGACCGGCAAAATCGACAATCGGCTGCGGGAGCGCCCTGCGGACGGCGTTAACTGCCTTCTCCCCGTCGGCGACCGCTCCATTGTAGGAAACGAGAAGCACGCAGATCTTCTTGCCACGATGCTCCACCGGGAACGGATCGGCGGAGGGAACCGTCTGCAGCCCAAGGAAGACGTAGAACTCGTCCGGCGCAGTCGCCAAAAACTCGCGGTACCAGCGCATCACCGTCGCAGCATCCTTCAACTCCCAGAAGATCGGACCGGCATAAACGCTGTCCGCAGGGTGCGCCTCGAACAGAAAACTGGTGACCACACCAAAGTTGCCACCGCCGCCGCGCAGCCCCCAGAACAGATCCGGGCGCTCGGCCTTGCTGGCGGTGACGAGCGTGCCGTCCGCGAGCACGACGTCGGCCTCGATCAGATTGTCGATGGCAAGCCCATATTGGCGGGTGAGGTATCCGTGGCCGCCGTTCAGCGTCAGGCCCGCCACACCTGTGGTTGAGACGACACCGAAGGGGATGGCAAGCCCAAAGGCGTGGGTGGCATGATCGACCTCGCCGGTCGTACACCCGGCCCCTACACGAACTGTCCGCTTGACGGGATCGACGCGCACACCCCGCATCGGCGACAGGTCGATGACGATGCCGTCGTCAACGCTGGCAAACCCAGCCCCGTTGTGGCCGCCGCCCCGGACGGCGATCGGAAGTTCGTTGTCGCGGCCGAAGTTCACGGAGGCAATCACGTCCGCAGCATCCGTACACTTTGCGATCAAGAGCGGCCGCTTGTCGATCATGGCGTTGTAGAGCCTGCGGGCGTCCTCGTAGTCGGCATGGTCGCGCCCGATAAGAGCACCGCGAAGAATCTGTGTGAACTTCCCGATATTTTCGCTGATCATAACACCCTCCTGAAGCCGAGCCTCCGAGCTCATGACGTCGAATCGAATACTGACGAGGGGCGTTTGAAGGATGATGCGCTGACGACTGAATTCGCTCCCCACAGCGGTCGATTGCGACTTCGAAGAATGCGCTGCAAGATGCGGATAGTCTATAAAGTGTTGGCGCTGAAATGCCGCATGATCTGCGAGGGCTGCGTTCGCAAATTCGCCATCGATTGCTCGGCCTGTTCAACGCGAGCGGCTCCCGGCACTGCGTGGCAGGATGCCGACGTTCGTGGTATTTTTCGGGAACGGTTGAGCGGATTGAAAGTCGATGCAGACGATTGAGGATTGGCTAGCCCAACTCGGTCTCGGCAAGTACGCCGCGGCCTTCATCGAGAATGACGTCGATCTGCGAGCGCTCCCTCATGTCGCGGAATCCGACCTCCGTGAACTCGGCGTCTCGCTTGGTCACCGGAAGATTATTCTAGCCGCGATAAACGGACTTGCGCAGCAACCTCCGGACGAACAGCAGCCCGCTCCCGTCGCGACGGACGCTGCGGCTGACCGACGGCTGCTCAGCGTGCTCTTCTGCGACCTCGTAGGATCGACTGCGTTGTCGGAGCAACTCGACCCGGAAGACATGCACGAGCTGATCCGCCGTTATCAGGATAGCGTCGCGGGCGCAGTCACGCGGTTCGGAGGCTATGTCGCCAAGTATCTCGGAGATGGCGTGCTTGCCTATTTTGGGTGGCCCATGGCTTATGAGGACCACGCCGAGCGCGCGATCCGGGCCGGTCTCGAGGCGATAACCGCCGTCGATGCGCTGCAGTCGCCCAACCAGCGGGGACTGAAGGCTCGGATCGGCATCGCATCCGGGCACGTGGTCGTTGGCGACACCGATGGCAGCGCGAAGGAGCGTGGATCGATCGCCGGCGACACCCCAAACTTGGCGGCACGTCTGCAGGGGGCGGCCGCCCCAGGGCAGATCGTGGTCTCGAACAGCACCCGCCGCCTCGCCGGGCGGTCGTTCGAAATCGCCAGCCTCGGCGAGCGGACGCTGAGAGGCTTCACCTCGCCCACTGCGCTGTTCGAAGTCCGCGGCGAGCGAGAGGTGGACAGCCGTTTCGAAGCCGCGCATTCCAGAAAGCTCTCGAAATTTGTCGGACGTGCCAGCGAGATCGGGCTACTGCTCGAACGGTGGGAGCTGGCGAAGGCCGGCCAAGGACAGATGGTCTTTTTGTCGGGGGAGGCGGGCATCGGAAAATCCCGTCTCGTCGAAGCCTTCGAAGAACATCTGCGCGAGACAGAGCATGAACTCATCCGATTGCAGTGCTCGCCCTATCACGCCACATCGGCCTTTTACCCGATCGTCGAGCGACTGAGCCGGGTCGCGATGTTTACGCCGGCAGACGACCGAAACACGCGAGTCGAGAAGTTTCGCACCCTTGTCAGCCGCTACGGCGAAAGGCCCTCGGAAGTTGGTGCGATCTATGCGGAGCTGCTTTCGCTCGATGGCGGTGACGAGTTCAAGCCGCTAAATCTCTCCGCCCACCAGCGTAAGGAACTTCTCGTCCGCACTCTCGCGAACCGATTGCTTCTTGCGACCAGAATCGCACCGGTGCTCATGGTCGTAGAAGACGCACACTGGATGGATCCGTCCACCATCGAATTGCTAGAAGAACTCGTCGGCCGGCTTCACGGTACGGCCGCCCTCGTCGTCGTCACCCATAGACCGGAATGGAGCGCGGACTGGGCCAGTGGATTGTCGCAGTCGACAACACTCTCCATTGGACGTCTGACTAGGCAACAGATGCGCGAGCTCATCGGATCGATGGACTGCGACATTTCCGAACAGCTTGCCGAAATGATCTTAGAGCGAGCGGACGGCGTGCCGTTGTTCATAGAGGAGTTGACCCGCACGATCATCGAGAGCGGAACGTCACCGTCGCTCAACGTAGAGATCCCGGACAGCCTGCAGGGTTCTTTGATGGCTCGTCTCGATCATCTAGCGGCAACAGCCAAAGAGGTCGCCCAGATTGCTGCCGTTATTGGCAGGGAGTTCGATCGTGGCCTTCTGTCGAAGATTGCAGGTCTCGATGATCGGATCCTCGAGAAAGCACTGCACCAGCTTGTTTCCAGCCAGATCGTCGTCGGAGGCGGTGTCTTGAATGATACCCTCGTTTTCCGTCATGCGCTCATTCAGGATGCCGCCTACCAATCGCTCCTCAACCGGCGGCGGCGACATTTCCACGAGGAAATCGCCAAGGTTCTCGTCGACCAGTATGCCGATGTCGCTGCCACGCAGCCCGAACTCATCGCCCAACACTACGAGAAAGCGCAACGGGTCGAACTCGCGCTTCCATACTGGATGAAAGCTGGAGAACGAGCCCTTGCACGATCCGCCAACTACGAGGCGGTCGACCATTTCCAGAACGCACTGTCGATCGCGGAACAGTTGCCCAACGAGCCCGGCCACCAAACAGACCTTCTCGCAGCAGTCCTGAAACTAGGCGACGCCCTGTACGCTGCCGGCCGCATGACGGATTCGCTGGCGAAATACAGGCTGGCCGCCCCATTGGCACGCAAAGCGGCAGACACTCAGGGCTTCGTTCGCGCAGTGATCGGCCTCGACGGCTCCCAATTTCTCTCCTCGAACTCGCTTGCCGAAACACTGCCGCTTCTCGAGGAGGCCATGGCGATGGTTGAACCAGCGGACAAGAAGTCGCGGTGCCAGATTCTCAGCCACCTCGCGCGGGCTTACGCCTACCTCAGTGACAGCGAGAGGGCCGCAAAATGCCATAGCGTTGGAATAGAACTTGCCCGGGAGGTTGGCGACAAGACTTCTCTTGTGGAGCTCTCCGTTCTCCCGCTCCTGACAGCCTCACCGGTTAAAACCGCCACGGAGAAAAACAACCGGATGGCCCGCATTGACGAAATACGACGCCTTGCGGGCGAGATCGACGATGACGATGTGCTAACCAGGGCGCTTTCCATTGACACCTACGTCTCGACTGAACTGGGCGAGCGCGCACGGGCCGATCGGGCGGTCGACGCCCTGGAGGAACTCGGCACCAAGCGCCAGCATCTCAACGTCCAGTTCTACGCTCGGATCGCAAGAGCGATGATGGCCATCCTCGATGGGAGGTTCACCGCCGCCGAGAAGCTTGCCGAAGAAGCGCTGAAGCTGGGCAAGCACACCCTTGGCGTGGCACCCGAAGGTGTCTACGGCATGCAAATGTTCGCGATCCGCCGGGAGCAGAGCCGTCTCTCGGAGGTCGCACCGGTCATGAAATTGTTGATCGAGGAAAACCCGGACGAAATCACCTGGCTGCCGGGCTTCGCGTTGGTCGCCTTTGACCTGGGTTATCGGGAAGCCGCCCAGCGGAGATTGGAAGAGCTTTTCAGCACACGCTTCACCCTGCCGCTTGACGGAAAACGAAGCGCATCCCTCTCGTTTCTAACAGAAGTCGCCGCCGGCCTGGGGGACATGGAAGCGGCCAGGACACTCTATAAGCTTATGCTCGACTACAAGGAGATGACCGTCACGATAGGTATGGCGACTGTCTGCTTCGGTGCCGCAAGCCGCTATCTGGGCATGTTGTCCGCCGCGCTGGGTGAATTCGATCGGGCGTCAAAGCACTATGAGCATGCTCTCGAGATGAACTCGGCGATCGGCTCGCTACCGTGGCTCGCGCACACGCAGGCAGAATATTCCGATTTGCTAATGAAAATAGGTAGCAGAGCCGCGATAAAGAGAGCAATGTCCTTATCCGAGCATGCCCGGTCAACTGCGGCCGAACTGGGAATGGTCAGGCTGCAACAGCGACTGAAGCAGACCATTCATTAGGATCAGAGGTTCGCCGCTTTGGGTGAGAAGAGGGTCTCATCATGCCACGCTATATCATCGAAAGAAACTTTGCCGAACAACTCCAACTGTCGAAAGAGGGAGTCGAGGAAATCAACCTGATCAACGACGAGGAAGGGGTGAAGTGGATTTTTTCGTTCCTCAGCGCCGACAGGAAAAAGACATACTGCCTTTACGAAGCGCCAAATCCTGAAGCCATTCGCGCCGCGGCAAGGAGGAACAATGTCCCCGCGGATGTGATCATTGAAGTTGGCGGGGAGATCGGCCCCAATATGTTTGCATAGCCCTGCCCGACCGCCCCTCCCGGCTGCACCTGCTTGAGCTACCGAATTTACACGTGAAGGCCGTCCGCCTATGCGGAGGAGGTTTCTGTGAGGCGACTTGACTGGCAAATATTCAGGTTTTGTTGGTTGCGGGGGCAGGATTTGAACCTGCGGCCTTCAGGTTATGAGCCTGACGAGCTACCGGGCTGCTCCACCCCGCGCCAAGTGCAAAACCCTTTGGGTTTTGTCACGGTGCGTAAACTGCGAAGCAGTTTACGCTACTGCCCGAGCAAATTGCCGAAGGCGATTTGTCTCGTGTAAGGGACGCACTGCATG
>NZ_KB897823.1:0-211839 GCF_000377185.1 Rhizobium sp. 42MFCr.1 | reverse complement strand
ATGGCGGCATGCCAGCTCCGTCCGAATAGACCGTCCCAAAGCGGGCTTCCAACACAGGCCAGTCAATAGCCTGCGCCAGACGCACAAGTTCGTGCTTCATGTTGATGATCTGGTCGAGCCGGGATCGGAATAAATCCTGTTCACCCGTTTGGCGCCGTTCGCGTGGTTTACCCATTCCTGGCTCTCCGATTCACCGCGATAAACCCAGTGAATCACGCTCCGCCAACCAGGGAAACCTCAAACTGATTTTGCAAGGAAACAGCCCGTTCGGTGGCTGTTTCCGGCAATTAGAAGATCTGCAGATCCTTCGATTCCTATGTCTAATCAGCAGCTTCCGTGTTCTTCACGGCCGACTAGTTTAGACCGGCGCTTCTAGCGGCAGAAATAGGTGGAAAAATCATATGGTCATTGACTGGAGAAAGGTTGATCACGTCCTGAATTCGAAAGCGATATCTGGCGCCGCAGGCGTCGGCATAGAGATACCTTCCTCTAAGGTGGAGGTTTGCCACCAGAAAATCACGTTGATCATCACGGTCAATTACCGACAATACAAACATTCGAGTCTTTATCCGCTTCAATGAAAATCAGTTTGAATAGAGTTTAGTTAAAGTATTGATAAAATAATGTAGCATATAAAATTCCATATGCGTCTGGCGTGCAAAAAAATAGCGTAAATAGTACTTACCTATGATTCTTCTGTCGGGCTCCTTCCTCCCAAACCTGCCTCGTCGTCACCATGCCCGCTTTCCTTTGAATTCCACGGGCCAACTACACGTTCACTTTGGCTTTTCCGCTTTCACTCGACGTCGGCGTGCGTCCGATCATACGGCCAACGACCAGTACCAGAATTGCTGCAGCAGCCAGGCAGGCCGCGAGGAAGAACATCGGGGCAATGGTGCTGCCGGTCGAATCCTTTATCCACGGTACGACGTTCTGCGCGATAAATCCGCCCAGGTTTCCGACAGAATTGATTGCCGCCAGACCTGCGGCTGCACCCGCCCCTCGAAGGAATCGTGACGGTAGGCTCCAAAAAACAGGTTGCCCGGCAAAGATGCCCGCTGCCGCAACACAGAGAAAGGCAAACTGAAGCAGATGGTTCGGAATCACGGCGGACAGAACCAGACAAACGGCGCCGACAACCGCTGGTACCACGATATAGGGCGTCTTCGACGAGGCTTTGTCTGCGGCTGACGGCACCGCATAGAGCGCGATTGCAACCAGCACCCATGGGATGATGTTGAGAAAGCCGTTGGCCGTATTGCTGACCCCAAAGCTCTTGACGATGGTCGGAAGCCAATAGCTGAGACCGTATGCCGCTAGGGGAAACCCAATATAGCAGATCGCCATCAAGAGAACCCGCGGATTGACGAGCGCCTTGAAGCCATCGCTGGCGGTCGCCTCCATGCCAGCGTTCTCCAAAGCAAGGCGGTCCCTCAGCCAGGTCTTTTCCTCGGAATTCAGAAACGTCGCACTTTCAGGCCGATCTGAGAGGTAGATCAATGTAACGAAGCCCGCGACAACAGCGGGAATTCCCGTCACCAGGAAGACCCACTGCCAGCCTGCATGACCATAGAGACCATCCAGATCGAGCAACATACCGCCCAGTGGCGCGCCGACGGCATTCGCGAGAGCGCTGAAAATCATGAACAAGCCGACCATCCTTCCGCGATAGGCGGACGGATACCAGAGAGTCAGCAGATACAGGACACCGGGAAAGAAGCCCGCTTCGCATGCCCCCAGCAAGAAACGGAGGATGTAGAACATCGTAGCATTCTGCGTGTAGGCGAGCGCTATCGTAACCGCACCCCACGACACCAGGATTCGCGCGAACCATTTGCTGGCCCCAAACCGGTCCAATAGAAGATTGCTTGGTACTTCAAATATGAAATAGCCGATGAAAAACAGCGAGGCGCCAAGACCGTAGGCGTATTCACTCATGCCGAGGGCGTCGACCATGTCTAGCTTTGCGAAACTGACGTTCTGGCGGTCGATGTATGCGATTAGGTAGAGGATGCCGAGAAACGGCATTAGTCGCCATGTAATTCTGGAAATGAGTTCTTTTTCGACAATCACGGTCATTGCCCTCCGTATGCATTCCAATGACTGAGATAGGGCGTTAGTGCACTAATCAACCTTCACGTGAGTTCGCGCGAACTGAACCTGAAGTTCGCTTCGATGAACTCAAAGGAGGTAAACGACCCCGTCGCGGGTGAGAGGGGGGGCGATCAACGTCGAGAGAGGGGTATGATGCCCTTAATCGAATGTTCGACGTGATGGCGAAAGAAATTGGCCTGGTCGGTCGCTTCACGCCAAGCTACATGACTGTATTGCCCCCCGAATGCGATCCGATCTATCGCCCACGAGCAAGCCAGGATACCGAACAGGAAGAGTAAGCCGCGCATGCGGAGACATTAGTCGTCTTCGATTTAGAAATACCTAACACAGGCTCAGCCCAGCGTCTGGGATTGGTGAGCTTTGCAAATCCTGCATTGCACGACCCGGCGGCCATAACCGAAGTCCCGATCGATCCTCCCGGGTGGATCTATAGAGAAAATTCTGACGACAGCCTTCATGACCTTACCTGGCCGCGCGTAGCGTTGCGCCACTGATGGGGTCAACGCGGTGACCCGGGACGCTGCTTCTTCGCGGAACGAAAAGCGCATTGTCGCAGCATTCGGCGTAATATGAGTCTCGTAAGCCACGAACGAGCGGCATCGGAATTCTCACTTAACCCGGCCTTGGACGTGTGCTTTTCTATGCGGGTATCCGGCCGGGAGCTGACAGGGCCGACTGTCGGGGGAATGGAGGGGAAGCTTTGGAGCGAAGGCTAGCCGCAATCCTAGTTGCCGATGTCGTCGGGTTTTCACGACTTGTCGAGGCCGACGAACGCAATACGCTTGCGGTTCTGATAAATTTACAGACCTCGGTGTTTCGTCCACTGATTGCAAGACATGCCGGCCGGCTGGTCAAATTGATGGGCGATGGGCTGATCGCCGAGTTCAGCTCGGTGGTTGAGGCTGTCTCGTGCGCAATCGCGATCCAGAACACATTGGCGAATGAACAGGAGCCGGCCGGTTCCGCAAACAGGATCATCCTTCGCATAGGCATCAATCTTGGTGATGTCGTGGTGGACGGTGACGACCTGCTCGGAGATGGTGTCAACGTTGCGGCCCGACTGGAGCAGTTGTGCCAGCCGGGTGATCTTCTGATTTCGGGGGCAGCCTACGAACAGCTCGCTGGAAAGGTTGACGCGAATTTCGACTACGCTGGTGAGCAGCACCTCAAGAACATCGCGCGGCCGATCAAGGCATACCATCTGCCACTTAGCGGGTCTGCCTACACTTCACCCGAAACTCCAAAATCGACGGGGCCTGCCATTGCCGTACTTCCATTTGAGAACATGTCCGGTGATCCGGAGCAGGCTTACTTCAGCGACGGAATAACTGAAGACATCATCACGGAATTGGCACGGTTCACCGAGCTCATGGTGATAGCGAGAACCTCGTCATTTGCGCTACGCGGCCGAATGCTCGATTTGCGCGAGGTGGGCAGGACGCTCAGCGCGGGGTATGTCGTAGAAGGGAGTGTAAGGCGCGCTGGTAACCGTGTTCGAATTACGGTCCAGCTCGTCGAGACAGCGAGCGGGACACACCTATGGGCGGATCGATATGACCGATCGCTTGACGATATTTTTTCCACTCAGGAGGAGATTGCGCAGAGCATCGTCGCCATGGTCGCCCAACGCGTCATAGACGACAACGAATTGACGTCACGACGTCGTCGCCCGGAAGACATGCGGGCATATGATCTCTTTCTGCAGGGCAACCGCCTCTCTGACGACTTCAGGCCAGGAGCGCAGGCACGCGCGGAGGCGCTTTTCGAGCGTGCCGCTAAAACTGATCCGACGTTTGCCAGAGCCCATACAGGCCTCGCCTACATATACCTCAACCGCGCGTCGGACGGTGCTATTGGCATTCCAAGACAAGAGGATGAGAACAGGATCAAAGCACTGCGTTCAGCCGAGATGGCTTTTGCCCTCGATCCAAGCGATCCACGGGTTCAGTCCACACTGGGATACATTTGCTTGACGTGGCGAGACTTCAAACGAGCTGAACATCATCTTGGCCTGGCGAAGTCGATGAACCCCAACGATGCTACCATTCTGATAATGTGGGCATGGATGCAAGGAGCGATTGGGCGGGCTGAGGAGGGCTTGGCCGGTGCGGAGATCGCGTATCGACTGAACCCATTATATCCCAGTTGGTACAACTATTATAAATCCCGCCTCCTCTTCCAAACAGGGCGATACAGCGAGGCGGCCGTCCTTCTCGAACAGCGAACATTCGCCACGCCGGAAAGGGAGCCGCGAGACATGGCGTGGCGCGCGGCCGCCTACGCTCACCTCAACCGGATCGAGGATGCAGAGAAATGCGGCCGGGTCTTCCTCGATGCTGTCAGCAGGCGATGGTGCGGAGATGCGGCCGCGGGTCCGGTTGATTATGTAAACTGGCTTGTAGATGTCTCATACCTCAGAGAAGAAAAGGACGTTGATCGGCTACGCCAAGGATTGAGGCTTGCGGGTCTACCCGCGTGAGGGGCGACGCGCGAATCCGCTGCCATGCCATCAATGAAAGTTCCTCGCCTTCACCTTCAAGGTATCGATATGCAGGTCCGGGACGAAAATGTCCCTCGGCTTGGCCGCCGCCCCATCACGTGAGTCCGGGCTGCCTGGCGAACCATGCGCAAATTCATCGCCCCTACCTGTCGGCAACTTGAAGTCCAGATCGCGATCAGTCAGCTCGCCTAATTCCCCGGACAGGTCGAAAAGCTGCTGCGCGACAAGATGTGCGACCTCTCCCTCGCGCTGAACGCGGCCGTTTATCGCCATCATCGACGATCCGAGGACGATCCGACGCCGGCGTTCGAACAGGCTTGGCCAGACGACGAGATTGGCCGGCCCAGTCTCATCCTCGATGGTGATGAACATCACGCCTTTCGCTGAGCCAGGCTTTTGTCTTACAAGGACGAGACCTGCCGTCATCAACCATCGACCGTCACGAGCGTTCATGGCTTCGGCACAAGTGACGATGCGGCGTACCGTCAGCTCCTTTCTGAGGAAGGCAATCGGATGGTCGCGCAGTGTTAGTCCGACATGACTGTAATCTGCGACAACGTTATGACCCGCGGTCATCTGTCGGAGTGCGACCTCAGGCTCCTGCTGCTCGGTGATCGCACGTGCTTCACGTTCGGAAGCGGCGGCGAACAGAGGAAGAGGTTCGTCACGCAGGGCCTTGATGGCCCAGATCGCATCCCGGCGCTGGAGCTTCAGCGACGGCAGGAATGCATCGGCTTCGGCAAGTTGTACGAGCGCTTCGGTTGGGACATGCGATCGCCGCCAAACATCGTCGACCGTTTCGAAGGATGCGTTCATCCTGGCAGCGACGATCCGGGCAGAATCCGCTACGGCCAGTCCCTTCACCAAGCGCATTCCGAGGCGGACCGCATGGCGATTGGTTCTTTCGATAAGCTCGAGCGTACAATCCCAGCGCGACTGGTTGATGCAGACGGGCCGGACTTCAATTCCATGGGCACGCGCATCCTGGACGATCTGGGCAGGCGCGTAGAAGCCCATCGGCTGCGAGTTCAGCAGAGCGGTGCAGAAGACGTCGGGGAAATGGCGCTTCACATAGTTCGAGGCATAGGCGATCAGCGCGAAGGAGGCAGCATGGCTTTCCGGGAAGCCGTATGAACCGAATCCTTCGAGCTGGCTGAACGTCTTCTCCGCAAACTCGGCCGAGTATCCGTTCTTGATCATCCCCGAAACCAGCTTCTCCTTGAAGCGACTGACGCCGCCGGTGAACTTGAATGTGGCCATCGACTTGCGGAGCTGGTCGGCTTCGCCGCCTGTAAAGCCAGCGCAGACCATCGCAACCTTCATGGCTGACTCCTGGAAGAGTGGCACCCCCAGCGTCTTTCCGAGAACGGCTTCCAGTTCCGGTGTCGGGTACTCGACAGGCTCCTTGCCCTCCCGGCGTCGGAGGTAGGGATGGACCATGTCGCCCTGAATCGGACCCGGGCGGACGATAGCCACTTGGATGACAAGATCGTAGAAGGTCCTCGGCTTCATGCGCGGAAGCATGGCCATCTGTGCACGTGACTCGATCTGGAATGTTCCGAGTGTGTCCGCCTTGCGGATCATCGCATAGGTCGCCTTGTCTTCCTGGGGGATTCCCGCGAGGTCGAGGTCCTCGCCTTTGTGCTCGCGAAGCAGATCGAAGGCCTTGGACATGCAGGTCAGCATGCCGAGCGCCAGAACATCGACTTTCATGAACTTTAGAGCCTCTATGTCGTCCTTGTCCCATTCGATCACCTGACGGTCGGCCATGGATGCCGGCTCGATGGGAACGAGATCGTCGAGTCGGTCATGGGTCAGCACGAAGCCGCCCGGATGCTGACCGAGATGACGGGGCGCGCCCATCAGTTGCTGGGCGAGCTTGAGCGTCAGAGCAAGCCGCCGGTCCTCAGGATTAAGGCCCTGTTCCCGCAGGCTCCGGTCGCTTGCCAGTTCATCCGACCAAGACCACATGCCTGCCGATAGCGCCTTGATGATATCCTCCGGCAACCCGAGCGCCTTGCCGACGTCGCGGATTGCACCCTTGGCTCGGTACCGCGTTACGGTCGAACAGAGGGCCGCCTTGTCGTGACCGTAGGTCGTGTAAATCCACTGGATGATCTCCTCGCGGCGCTCGTGTTCGAAGTCGACGTCGATATCTGGCGGTTCGTCGCGCTCCTGGCTCACAAAACGCTCGAACAGGAGATCGTTGGTCTCGGGATCGATCGAGGTGATCCCCAAGATGTAGCAGACGGCCGAATTTGCCGCCGATCCCCTGCCCTGGCAAAGAATACCCTTTGAGCGCGCGAAACGAACGATGCTGAACACTGTCAGAAAGTACGGCGCGTACTTCATCGTGCGGATCAGGTCCAGCTCGTGTTTTATGGCCCTGAGAACTTTCTGGGGCAAGCCTTCCGGATATCGGATTGGGATGCATTCGCGGACGTAATGCTCGAGCGACTGCTGCGCGTCCATGCCCATTACGACCGCTTCTTCGGGATATTGGTAGCTCAGCTCTTCAAGAGAAAACCCGCAGCGTTCGACAATCTCCATCGTCCGCGCCAGCGCCTCGCGGTAGCGTGGGAACAGGCGCTCCATCTCCTCGGGCGGCTTGAGGTATCTGTCGGCATGGCGTTCGCGCTCGAAGCCGACCTCATCGATCGTGGTGTTTTTGCGAATGCAAGTGACGACATCCTGCAGCTGGCGGCGGCCGGGCTCGTGGAACAGGACATCATTGGTGACGACGGTTTTCACACGGTGACGCGCAGCCATCTTCGAAATCTCGTGAAGCCGCATCTGGTCGTTCGGTCGGCGCCTCAGGCAGAGAGACACATAGGCCCGATTGCCGAATACCTCTGCCACCTTGCGAAGCTGGGCAGCGCAGTTCGCGTCCGGCAGATCGGGTAACAGGATGGCCAAAAGTCCTTCTGAATAAGCAACGACATCATCGAGCCCCAGGATGCACTTGCCCTTTCCGCCCCGGCTCTTGCCAAGTGTGAGCAGCCTGGTCAGCCGCGAGTACGCGTTGCGATTGGTTGGATAGACAAGGATCGACATCCCGTCCTGCAGATCGAGCCGACATCCGACAACAAGGCGCACGCCTGTCGCGCGCGATGCCTCGAGTGCCCGGATAATCCCGGAAAGGCTGTTGCGGTCAGCAACGCCAATCGCCTCGATGCCAAGTGCCTTTGCGGTGGCAAACAGCTCGTCGGCGCTGCTTGCGCCACGCAGGAAACTGAAATGGGTCGTGACTTGGAGCTCGGCGTATCTCATCCGAATATTCCGTGCATGAGCCATCGATGGGATCCTGTCTCGGAGTCGACCCCGTCACCCGACCTGAATATCCAAAAACGCTCGCCGCCTTCGTCCTCGACAACAAAGTAGTCGCGCACTGCCTCTAGTTCACTGTCGCGCTTCCACCACTCGCCGAAAACGCGTTCAGGACCATCAGCGCGTTTGACCTTTCGTCGTTTGCCACGCCAAGTGATACTCGCAGGCGGATGATCAGGCAGGAGTGCGATGACTTCGATCTGCTCTGGGCGGGCGAGCAATCGCACAGGCCGGGGCCAGTGGTGCGCCCACGTTTCCTCGACATCTGGAGCGGCAGCCGCGATCCGCAGTACACTGCGCTCGGGAACATCTGAGGCGACCGGCACGACCCGGTAGACCCGTTGCCCTCTATTGCCGAACACGTCGATCAGCGGCGTGATGTCATCGTCCTGCTCCTCTATGAGGTCAGAGGATCGCTGCTCCTGCTCAAGCGGCTGTGTCATAACCGCCGCCAATGTCATCTTCTCGATTCCGAACCCCGGTTCAATTTTTTCAGTACGATCTCGAAAGAGCTTCGACAGCCAGGCAACGTCGCGAGCAGGTTTGGCGGTTCCTGCACGGATTGCCTGGCGTGTACCGTCAACTTTCTCAACAATGAGATCCGTTCGCCGCACGCCAAGACCCTTGCGCTCCAGTTCGGCGACGAGCTGCACAACGAGCCGAGCAACATATTTGTTAATGGTTTCCGCGGCACCGATTGACTCGGCAAAGACCCTGCTGACCTCTATCAGCTCCGGTACCCGGATCGGATCAATCGGCTCGGCGACCCGACCAAAAACCTGATCCAGGCGACGTCCAAGTTCCGGACCGAAGCGAAGGGTCAGTGGTGCTCGGGGCGTTGCTGATAACTCCCCAATCGACTTGAAACCGAGAATATTGAGATCGCTAACGATCTTGGCCGGAAGCCTGAGCAATGAAAGAGGAAGGTGTTCGACGGCCCCGACCGTCTGTCCAATCGGAACTATGACCGTCCCCGTTCGGATCGCGCGAGCACAAGCGTGTGCCGCTCCCCACGTGTCGGCCACAGCAACCCGCGCTGTCAGTCCTTTCCCATGGAACCGGTTGGCTATTCCGGTCAACATCGGCAGCTCCCCACCCTGAAGATGGTCAGCACCTTCCGTGTCCATAACAATGCCATCGGGCTCATCAACAGCGACGATTGGAGAATACTGGCTGAGTGCCCAAAGCGTGATCCTTGCGAGAGCTGCTGCGTCGGCCGCCGGATCGGCGTCGATCAGCATCAAGCCCCTGACGATGGCTTGGGCTTTCGCCGCCGCCATCCCAACACGGACTCCCGCTTTCCTTGCCGCAGCGTCGGCCGCCGAGACCCATCGCTTTGGGCCGCTCTTTGCGATTACGGCAACGGGTTGCTCAACGGGGATAGAAGGGTCGTTGCGACGTATTCGATCCGTCGCCAACTCCGGCAGATAGATGGATACGACCCTGGACATCACACGCTCCTACGAAAAACTCAGCGCACTCACCTGCTTTCACCCGCATCAGTTCCAGAAACCATCTCGGCCTTGCCACACCCCGAACCGGAAGCTCCTCCGACGGCACGACGCTCACACGCCACCTGGTCGCTGACGCGGACGGTTGGCCGAGGTCGGAGGCCTCCGCCTGTCGCCGCCAGCGTCGAACGACCGGACCCATGGTTCCCGTTTTTCGGCGGAAAGCTGCAGCCTGCGGGAGGCTGTCATCGGCAATCGGACAAGTTCGGCCGACCGCTCCGAGACCGCGAACGAAAGGGTCTCCTCCATGGAAGCAAGCACGTGTTCCTCCTTGTCGCCTCGACGAAGACGACGCGGTCCGGCTGAAGGCCAGCCTGAGCCAAAGCCGGAAAGAGGTCCGGCCTCGTCAGGCACCAGATGACCTTGCCCTTGGTACGCGCGGCTATCCCGGCGGCAAACAAAGCGGCTGCCGCGCCGTCGGACGGTGCCCGATCCTCCGCCAGCGAACTCATGCACCGCACCGAAAGACAGTCCGCCTCCAGGCAGGTGCTCATCGATCTCGTGAACACCGAACGGCAGAACCTGATTGCGACGCACTAAGCCACCTTCGAGGTGCGCGATACGCTCCCGAAGTTCGGTGATGACAGGATTTGCGCCTGGTTGCGCCATCTGTAGCCTTCGTCAATTCAAGGGTTCCATCTCGTTCAAAAGCGAGTATGTTCTACATTTGTTCCTTTCCGGATTTTGAGTCAACGGGCGCGTTTCAGGTGCGTTTTGAACCAACAAGCCATCCACAGCAGCGCGGTGCGACGATCCATGAGGGAATTCAATGCGCTAGCAAACGCTGGTCCACAGGGCGTACAATATCTTCCGGATGAGAAAAAATTTCTGCGATGAACCAACGCTGCGAGATTACCGAGGCTCTGTCGTCACCCTCGAATGCGCTGCGTGTGAGAGAGCGAGCGATCTCGACCGGAAGGCCCTCGTCAGACAATATGGAGCGAGCCTGTCCTTCCGGCAGCTCCGGCGGCGGCTTGCCGTTGGCTGTTCGCGAATGAATGGCGTGGATGGCATCGACCGTTGTCAGGCCCGGTTTCCTTGCCTGGTCCGTACTACAGAGACGCCCGATGAGTGATCCCGCTGCAAATCTGTCAATCGAGCGCCCACGCAAGATCATCCACATCGACATGGACGCCTTTTACGCGTCCGTCGAGCAGCGCGACAACCCTGACCTTCGCGGTCGTCCCGTCGCAGTCGGTGGTTCCGAGGCGCGCGGCGTGGTGGCGGCGGCCAGCTACGAGGCCCGTAAGTTCGGCGTCCATTCTGCAATGCCTTCAGTGACGGCAAAGCGCAAATGCCCCGACCTGATTTTCGTGAAGCCGCGCTTTGACGTCTACAAGGCTGTTTCAGCTCAGATCAGGGAAATCTTCGCCGAATACACCCCAATGATCGAACCGCTGTCGCTCGACGAGGCCTATCTTGATGTCACCGAGAACCTGAAGGGCATGGAGATCGCGACCGAGATCGCGCTTGAAATCCGGGCGAAGATCAAGGCGACAACCAACCTCAACGCATCGGCGGGAATCTCCTACAACAAGTTCCTGGCCAAGATGGCGAGTGACCTCAACAAACCAAATGGCCAGGCGGTCATCACGCCGAAGAACGGACCAGCCTTTGTGGCGGCGCTGCCTGTCAAGAAGTTTCACGGCATCGGTCCGGCGACTGCGGAGAAGATGCATCGTTTCGGTATCGAAACTGGAGCCGATCTAAGAGAGAGGGATCTCGAGTTTCTCGTTCGGCATTTCGGCAAGTCCGGGCCGTATTTTTACGGCATCGCGCGTGGGATCGATGATCGTCAGGTAAAGCCAAACAGGGTCCGAAAATCTATCGGAGCGGAAGACACGTTCACTGTGGATATTCACACCTACGAGCCTGCCCTGGAAGGATTGAAGCCCCTGATTGCGAAGGTCTGGCACTACTGCGAGGCAAATCGGATTACCGGCAAGACCGTGACGCTCAAGGTTAAGTACGCCGACTTCATGCAGATCACCCGCTCAAGGACGATTGGCCATGGTTTCCGATCGAAAGAGGAAATCGAGGAATCCATTTGCGTGCTGCTGGGAGCCGTCTTTCCTATCAGCAAGGGAATACGGCTGCTCGGCGTGACAATCTCCTCGCTCGAGCATCTGGCCGACACGTGCGTTGAACAACTGGCCCTGCGTCTATGATGGGCAGCGGCTTGAAAATCAGTTTCGCCCCCGCGTCGCTACCACGCGGTACGAGCCGTACCCAACGCGAACGAATTCATCGACTGTACGTGGGCGACGTGCGGTTTCACCGTCACAACGCAGTTCCCCGGGTAGCTAAGCTTATGCTGGGCAAGGTGTTTCAGCAATTCCACAACATTACGCTTCTCAGTAAGCGGAAACGAAAAAGTCATCCAAATTCCTCCATTCGGCACGTTTCGGGCGCCATTTAGGACTTGGTTTCTTTCGCTCCGCAACATGAAATATTTAATAACAAAATAAAAATCGATTAGTTATTTGCTCAACTTTTTAAAATCGATTTAAAATCGTCTAGCGCCCGGCTCATCGTCCACACCACGGTCGCGGCGTCTGTGGACACTTCGTTTCACTACAGACGAAGGGTACAGCGAGCCCCTCGCCCACCAGGATGTTGCTGACATTCCGTCCACCAGCATAAAGAACGGCGCAGGAGCGGCCGTAATTGCATCGATCCGTTCCTTCAGTCCCCCGCTCGCACGCGCAGGAAACCCTCGCAAGCTCGACCGGTCCGGCTGCGACGAGTTCCTTCAGGCGGTCCGTTGCACGGTCGCCGAGTTCCTTCTCAAACGTACAACGGGGGCTGAAGACCTCGGGCGCGTTGTATCCAACGAGCCGTGTGCCGTTGCTCTCGCCTTCTACATGAATTGTATCGCCATCGGTGACCGAAAACGTCGACGAAACAAATTCGGTCCTGGTCGATGAGGACGGCAAACTCACCGCAGCAAACTTGCTGCCAGAAAAAAACTGAAGGCTTGCAATCAACGCGAGGACCACAATTGCCGTCAGAAATCGTCTGTCGTTCCAAGTCAGTCGATGCGAACGCCGCTTGGCAAACTTCGAGCGAGGGTACTTCGGCGAGCGAGGATGACGGGGCAACGTCTCCCGAAACTGAAATTGGACCACGTTTGAGTGATCTGCAAGAATCTCGAAGATCTTTCTCCACTGCTTGTCAGTAAGAGTGAACCTGTCCCCACTGCGGTCAATGCGCGTCAGAATATCGGTCAGGAATCTCCGCTGCCAGTCATTGAGATGATGGTCGCGTAGTGCGATCTCGATGTCTCTTTTGAGATTGGATGCTGTTTCCATCGTTCACCAATGCTGATTGATGGAGTTTAGCCGCAAACAGCTAAGGGATGCTTTCAGCGGCAGATCGACTTATAGTCAGTCAGCTGTAAGCAGCGCGCATCCAACACAATGCGGACTCTGAACGAATTTGGCCCCCTCTCGCTACGCAGGTAGGAAAGGCCCTGACGCCACTCTCGAGTGGAGTTTCATCGCGCTCATCAAATCGACCAGGAAAAAAGGGGCCACGCAATAGTACCGTGGCCCATAAGTTGTGAAGGTCGAAACCTCCAGAGGGGAACAGCTGCTGCGCGGAACTGGGAGGAGAAGCCGCTATATGCATCAGCTGCCACCGTTATGATCGTTTTTTGACCAATTGGAAAACATTTTTTGTGCAACGCAGCCATGCAAATGTGGATACTTGCAGCAAACCGCGCCGATACCTCCGCGCTGTTCCTCCATTGGTCGTTCCGTTTCGCTGAGTTCAGCGCCTTAATGACCGGACACTTTGTCCGACACAACTTCGTTTCGACGCCTAGCCGCTTCGTGGTGCCTTGAAAGTCCGAGCCAAATGGCTGACCTTCGGTCCCCAGAAAAGGGAGGCGACTACCGCATGTGTAATCTCTACCGCATGGATGATCGCGACTGGGTCAACAAATGGGCGCAGGACGTTGAGAGCCTGATCAACCTGATGCCCGCCTATCAGATCAACCCGGATCAATGGGCACCCGTCATCCGAAACACCTCCGACGGTAGGAAACAGCTCGCGAACTGCCGATGGGGCCTGCCCTCTCCGATCTACTTGCAGAGGAAGGCAGCCGAAACCCGCGCTGAGAAGCTTCGAAAAAAGGGCCTTCCAGTGGACATGGACGAACTCCTGCGGATGGAGCCGGACAGCGGCGTTACCAACATTCGTAATCTGACTTTACCCCATTGGAAGCGATGGTTCGGCGTTGAATGCCGATGTCTCGTGCCCGTGACGGCCTTTGCTGAGCCAGACCCGGCGAGCAAGGAAGAAGGCGGCAGGACACCAAACGCGTGGTTTTCTGCAAGACCCGACAAGGCGGTCATGTTCTTCGCTGGCCTCTGGGTGAGACAATGGAAGAGCGTCCGCAAGGTCAAGGATGGGCTGACGACTGATGATCTCTACGCAATTCTGACAACGGAGCCGAACGACATCGTCCGGAATGTGCACGAGAAGGCGATGCCGGTTCTTCTGCAGACTGCTGAGGAGATCGAAATCTGGATGCGCGCACACTGGGAGGAAGCCAGACACCTGGCCCGGCCGCTACCAAACGACCGCATCGTGATCACGTCACGGGAGCCCTACGGGTCCACGATTGTAAGCAAGGCCGGCGAGCCGCTTCCCGAACCGATGGTGCTTTAGAAGATCTCTGATCGCGGGAGACAGTGACCACTTCATAAAGTGTTGGAGCGCCTCTCATGTGCAGGTGCTGCGCAAGGCAGATTGGGAAGTAGAACCAACGTCTAATTGTCCCGCGCCGAAAATGGAGCAGGAATACCAACCCGATCCGTGCGCTAGGGAGCGGACAAGCGGACATCGATCGCGATAAGTTGTCGTCGGCAACACAAAGGCCGACGAGGATACTAACGCTCTGGGAGGAGCTGATGAGTGCATCAGCATTTGCGCGGCATGCCAACTTAATCCAAGAGGCGATCGGCTCGAACGCTGCGGCCAGGTCCGCACTTGTCGCATCCTGGTGCAGATCGGCAGACCTTCACCGGCTCGACCCGACCGAAAGCAATCGACCGAAACGACTGACGGATTTGGAGTTGCGCTTTGCTCGCCAGAAAATCGAACCGCTGATCCGGGCTGCCTGCATCAGCCTTGATCGACTGTACCATGCGGTTGGGGGCATTGGCTGCTGTGTTCTTCTCGCCGACCGCGACGGCATCCCGGTTGAGCGGCGTGGCGCCGTCGCCGACGACGAGACATTCAGGGAATGGGGGCTTTGGACGGGAACTGTCTGGAGCGAAGAAAGCGAGGGGACAAACGGAATCGGCACGTGCTTGGTAGAGCAGCGCGCTGTGACCATCCACCGAGATCAACATTTTTACTCCCGCAATACGCTTCTGTCCTGCACGACCGCGCCGATTTTCGATCACGAGGGCAAGCTTGCCGCCGCGTTGGACGTGTCCTCTTGCCGCGCGGATTTGACGGAGGGCTTCGTCAATTTAATCACAATGGCCGTTGGCGACGCGGCGCGAAGGATCGAGGCGGAGAACTTCCGTATCGCCTTTCCTGAAGCACGCATCATTGTCGCTTCGACAAACGAAAAGATGCCAAACCCTCTTCTCGCTGTCGACAGCAATGATTTGGTGATCGGCGCGACCCGATCTGCACGCATCGCATTCGGAATCACGTCGGAATCGCTGATGCGGTCCCTTCCAGCCGCTGATCTTCTGGGGGATGAACCTGGCTATGCCGGAAATTTGCGGCAGGCCGAGCGCACCGTCCTGGAGCGCACGCTCGCCAATACCGGCGGCAATGTAACGGCGGCGGCCGAAATCCTCGGGATTTCACGGGCTACGCTTTACCGAAAGCTCGGCAAATTTGGTCTGCGGGGCGCTCAATAGGAATTTTGCAGGCCACAGTGTCTCAACCTTGAGACACTGTGGCCTGCCGAACTGCCGCGCGCGGGCTGACATTCCGTCGAAAGCGAAAAACACTCCCACAAGGCGTCGCGCAGGGCGGCGCATTTTGGGAGGAAAGCATGAACAAGGTCGAATTCCATCGCACGGCCAAGGTGCCGTTTGCCAAGAGGTACGACAATTTCATCGGCGGCAAGTGGACGCCCGCGAAATCAGGCAGGTACTTCGACAACACCTCTCCGGTCAACGGCCGGGTCCTTTGCGAGATCGCCCGTTCGGAAGCTGTGGATGTCGAGGCCGCTCTTGACGCGGCCCATGGCGCCAAGGACGCCTGGGGCAAAACCAGCGCCGCAGAGCGGGCGCGGCTGCTCAACCGCATAGCCGACAAAATGGAAGAGAACCTCAGCACACTGGCGCTCGCGGAAACCTGGGACAACGGCAAGCCGATCCGTGAGTCAACCGCGGCCGACATTCCGCTCGCCATCGATCATTTCCGCTATTTCGCCGGAGCCATCCGCGCGCAGGAAGGTTCAATCGCCCAGATCGACGACGATACGGTCGCCTACCATTTCCACGAGCCTCTGGGGGTCGTCGGCCAGATCATTCCCTGGAACTTTCCGATCCTCATGGCCGTGTGGAAGCTGGCACCTGCACTGGCTGCTGGCAATTGCGTCGTTCTCAAACCTGCCGAACAGACGCCGGCATCGATCCATGTGCTGCTCGAACTGATCAGCGACATCCTGCCGCCAGGTGTTCTCAACGTCGTCAATGGATTTGGCCTCGAGGCAGGCAAGCCGCTCGCCTCGAACCCGAGGATCGCCAAGATTGCGTTCACCGGGGAGACGACCACCGGACGCTTGATCATGCAGTACGCCTCGCAGAACCTGATCCCCGTTACGCTGGAGCTCGGCGGGAAGAGCCCGAACATCTTCTTCTCGGATGTGGCAGACGAAGACGACGATTTCTTCGATAAGGCAATTGAAGGCTTCGTCATGTTCGCCCTTAATCAGGGCGAGGTCTGCACGTGCCCCAGCCGCGCCTTGGTTCACGAGAAGATTTATGACCGCTTCATGGAAAGGGCATTGAAAAGGGTCGAAGCGATTGTTCAAGGTGATCCGCTCGACCCTGCGACCATGATCGGAGCCCAGGCCTCCAGCGAGCAGTTGGAGAAAATTCTCGCCTACCTCGACATCGGAAAGAAGGAAGGCGCTGAGGTCCTGATCGGGGGTGAGCGCAACGAACTCGCCGGAGACCTCGCCGGCGGTTTCTACGTCAAACCGACTGTCTTCAGGGGCACGAACAAAATGCGCGTCTTTCAGGAGGAGATATTCGGGCCCGTGGTTTCCGTCGCAACGTTCAAGGACGATACCGAGGCCCTTTCAATCGCAAACGACACCTTGTACGGCCTCGGTGCCGGCGTGTGGACCCGAGACGGCACGCGCGCCTATCGGTTTGGCCGCGCAATCCAGGCAGGCCGCGTCTGGACCAATTGCTATCATGCCTATCCTGCGCACGCGGCCTTCGGGGGCTACAAACAATCCGGCATCGGGCGCGAGACCCATAAGATGATGCTCGACCACTACCAGCAGACGAAGAACATGTTGGTGAGCTACAGCCCGAAAAAGCTTGGCTTCTTCTGATAACCTCCCAAGCGCATGCGGTGTGGCCATCCCGGCCACACCGCCCCATCCCCGGAGGTCACCATGCAGGACAAAGTCTTTCTCGGAAGAGTAAGCGCGACGCCGGCGGCGATAACGCTTCTGGACGAAATCATCACCGACCATGGACCGGTCCTGTTTCACCAGTCGGGTGGCTGTTGCGACGGGTCTTCGCCCATGTGTTATCCCTGCGATGATTTCATGGTCGGCGATCGCGATGTCCTTCTCGGCACCGTTGGTGACACGCCGGTCTACATCAGCGCATCCCAATACGAGGCCTGGAAGCACACTGAGTTGACCATCGACGTCGTCCCGGGCCGGGGCGGGATGTTCTCCCTCGACAATGGCCGCGAGCAGCGCTTCCTGATCCGCTCCGCGATTTGCAAGGTGTCATCCCAACCGCTTTCGTAGAGACTACACGGGCTCCCAATTGCGATGCTTCAGCTGCTGAGCCGGATCAAGGCACGGACAAATGGCAGGTAGGCTTCCGCGGGGCGGCAACACAGTAGTGCGCCAGGGCCTTGCGATCACACGTGCAGGTTACGATTGAAGTCGTTCTTGAAGAAGGAGTTGGCCAATCGACGACCTCGATGTGGAACAATTGCCACACTGGCGCGCGAACACCTTCTGCTGCAGGAAGAATGGCGAGCGTTTGCTTTTCCTTTTTTAGGAATGTCCCATAACCTGCATGTGCCCAAATGGGCGGAAACGTCGCCAATGCCTGTCGAAGGCAATAGCAGAGCATTGGCGGCGTTTCGTTCGGTTGGCATTCTGTTCGCATTTGAGCGGATTCGACCGGCGCGGATCCTATTTTCGCAGCGTCGCCAGATAGTGCTCGAGTGCCTTGATCGCCTTGTCGCGGTCCGCGCCTTTCAGCGCCGAGCCGATATCCCACTGCAGGTCGCCCTCGCTGTTCGAAAACACATCCTTCATTGCTTCTTGGGCGGTTCGAGCGCCGATCACACGGTAGGTCTTGATGGGATAGGCGAAGCCCTTGACGGTCAACGGAGGCAGTTCCTCGGCCTCGATTTCGTCCTTGACCAAAGCGTAGGTCTCGCCCGCCAGCAATATGCCGCCGAGGTCGGCATGGCTCTGCAGTCTCGAAGCGAGGTTCACCTCGCCGCCGATGATGGTATAGTCCATCCGATCCTCGCTGCCGAAATTGCCCACGGTGCAATAGCCTGTATTGATGCCGATGCGCAGATGGAACGGCAGGGCAAAGCCGGCTCCTGCCCATTCCGCGCGCAACTCCTGCATCCTGCTCTGCATGGCGATCGCCATTCTGACGCAGGCGACGGCGTCTTCCCTGGTGCCCCTGGTTTCGGGATCGCCGAAGAACACCAGGATTGCATCGCCGATGAACTTGTCGATCGTCGCACCGTACGTCAGAGCCAGCTTCGCCATCTCGGTCAGATAGTGATTGAGCAGATCGGTCAGTTCTTCGGACTCGAGCTTGTCGGTCGTCGCCGTGAAGTCGGCGATGTCTGAGAAGAAGACGGTCAGCTTCTTTCGGGTGGACGAAATCTCGACGTTCTGCCTACCGGAGAAGATCGAGGCGAAGACCTGTGGCGAGAGATATTTCGACAGCTTGCTCGAGACCGCTTCCAGCGCGCGGTTCTGCTCGCCGATCCGTCTGCTCGCTTCCTCCGCTTCGCTCTTGGCAGCTTCCGTGGCCGTGTGCAGCCGCGCGTTTTCCAGCGCAATCGAGGCAAGTTGCCCGAAACGGTTGAGAAGCTCGACCTCTTCGGTGCCGAACTCGAGGGCCGAGGCGTCGTCGTAGGCGATGCCGAGGACACCAACCACCCTGTTGTCGGATTTGAGTGGCACGGCCATGATCGCCCTGATTGTCACATCGAGCTGGGCGGCGGCGGCCGCCCTCCCCGGCCAGGTCGGGTATTCGTTGATGACAAGCGCCTCGCGCGTATGCCAGACCGTGCCCGCCACGCCTTCCTTGCTCTCCAGTTGCTGACCCGCGGCCTGCCCCGCATAGACACCGACGCCGACCATGCGCTGAAGCGTCTCTCCGGCTTCGTCGACAAGATAGACGTATCCATGTTGCGTGCCGAGCAGACCTGCAGCGCGCATCGTCAAATCTGACAGGAGTCCGGTCAGGTCCAATCTCGCAATCAGGCCGAGCGACGTATCGTGAAGGGCGCCCAGATATTCGCTCTGCCGGCGAAATTGCAATGCCAGCTGCTCCTGTTCCCTGCGGCGGTTCTCGAGGTCGCCGAGATTGGAGCCCAACTGCGCCGTCATGTCGTTGAACGTTGTCGCCAGCGTGCCGATCTCATCGCCCGATTCCACCTTCGCGCGCGCGGCAAGATCGCCTTGACGAACCCGGTCGGCAACGCCCGTCAAGCGCTGGATCGGCCCAGCGATGCTTTCCCGGAAGATCAGTCCCAGGATCAGGCCGAGAATGGCGGCGGCCACACCACCTAGGAGGATAATGCGCTGGGCCTTCTGGAGCTGGTCGCGGCCGCCACCGAGATCCGCCTGCAGCCGTTGTTGCTCCTCATTGGCGATCTCGTCCAGAATTCCAAGCATGCCTTCGGCAAGCGGGACGGCCTGCGTGCGGAAGATATAGAGATCCTCACGTGCGTGTTCGCCTTCGACTGCTGTAAACATCTGCGCGGGAAACTGCAGGAAGACCGCCCGCGTCTTCGACAGCTTGTCGATCAATATTTCCTGGTTCGGCGTCAGCGCGACGGTTGCGTCGGTAATGCTCTTCCAAGCTGCATCGTTGATGGTGAGGTTAGCCTCGTATTCGTATTTGAAGCCGTCTCGCCTGGTGGTCACATAGCCCCGCAGCCCTGCAACCATCGCATAGAAGGAGCTCTGGAAGGACGCGAGGTCGGCCAGATAGGCCATGTTCTCGGGCGTCGCGTCTCGCTTCTGCTGCGCCAGGATCAGCGCCGTTGCCGTCCCGACAATCGTGGCGATCATCGGGTTTGCATCCGTCACCAACAGCTTGAGGGCGGGTTCGCGTCGAAGCTGGTCATTGCGTAACTCGAAGAGCTGATCCGTCAGCGGCTGCCAGGAGGCAAGCTTTTCGTGGAGCTCCCCCATCCGCTGTTCGACGTCTGCGGCCGGGTCTGGCCGCGGAGCTGTTCTCTCCTGGAGCAGACGTTCAAGCGACTGCATGTCCCCGAGAAATGCGGCTTTCGCCGAAGCGTAATTGTCGCGGTAGCTCTCCTCGCCGAGCGCAAGATAGCCGCGAACGGCGCTCAGCATCCGTAGCAAGTCGGCTTGTGCCCGCGCCGAGGCGACCGCGCTCGGGGCGCTCAGGTTGGTCGTCCTGTTGATGCTTCTGACTGCATCGAGGCTGCCCAGATAGTTCAAGCCGACAACGAGCAGCGTCAGCGCCGCCAGAATGCCAAATCCGACCGTGAGCTTGCCGCCGATGTTCAGGTTTCTGAGAATGGGTGAAGCTGCGCGGACGAGCGCATACAGTGGGGCGACATAGAATGGGCGATTTCTTGCGACCACAGGCTCCTCGTGCTCCATGCCTTCAGCTTCGGCCCCTCATGGCTTGCGCCGCCAGTCCGCGATGTTCCACGTCTCGGAATCCCATGGCGTGGGATTGAATCCGACGATGTCGTTGCGAAGGCCGGGGACGTTTGCCCACTCGACAATGGGAATGACCGCGGAGTGAGCAATCAGCAAGTCGTTCATCGCCACGAACAGGCCAATCCGCTTTTCCGGATCGATCTCCGTTTCCGATGCATGGAACAGCGCATCGTACTTGTCGCTGCAATAGCGGGACTCGTTCAGCCCCGACCAGTTGTTGCTTTTCTGAGCGGCCTGCGCGCAGGTCCACTTGACCATATAGCTTCCCGGATCGGGGCTCTTGTTGCCGGTCGCGAATTCCTCAAGATCCGCGTAAAAATGCTGGCTGGTATTAAGGATATCCGGTGAAGGCGAGAAGAAGACACTCGAATCGATCTGCTTGTCCTCGACCCTGATGCCGATCGCCGCCAGATCGGCGCCGATGATCGCCTGGGTCTTCTGGCGGACCGGGTTGACCGAGGTCTGGAAAAGAAGGGTCAAGGGAACGCCGTTCCTGTCGCGGATGCCGTCGCCGTTCGTGTCGCGCCAGCCTGCCTCGTCCAATAGCGCGCGAGCCTTGTCGGGATCGAATTCCCAGGTGGTGTTGGGAGAATTATAGAGAACAGGGGCGACCAGGAGGTTTGCCGTTGGCCGGCCAGTCCTCCCGTAAAGCGCGGCGATCTTGTTGCGGTCGACAGCTTTCGCCAAGGCGAGCCTCACCTTGGCATCGGCAAGGATCGGGTTGGGGAACTGCAGGCTCGCGCGCTCGCCATCCGATGTCTCACGGTTCGGATCGGTGAAATTCAGCATGAGCCGCTCGACGTAGGAGCTAAAGTAGAGCGCCACCTTGCCTATCTGCTTCGCCTCAAGCTCCTGCAGTTCGGCATCGCCGATCTGCAGGTTCCACGCGTAGTCGACGACGCCGGTGCCGAGCACGGCCTTGGCGGCCGTCTTCGCATCGCCGCCACCCTGCAAGGTCACTTCGTCAAATCCCAAACGCGCCCGGTCGCGGTATTCAGGGTTGGGCTCGTAGATGATCTTGACGGTGTTGACGACATCGTCGCCGATCAGCAGGACGTCCTCCGTACGGAACTCCTTGAGGCGATACGGCCCGGTCCCGACGGGGGCCAGGTTGGGAGGCGCGTCAACCGCGGCCTTGTTGTTGTAGGGAGCAAATATATGCTCCGGCAGGATTGTTCCCTGTATACCGACGAAGGGGAGCGCCCAGGCGGGATCGACATCCTTGAACGTTACCTTGACGGTCAGGTCGTCGAGTGCCTCGACCTTGTCGACCGACTTGTAGGTTCCGATACTTGAGGAGCCCACATCCGGATTGGTGATGTAGGCATAGGTGAACACAACGTCCTTGGCGGTGAAGGGGACGCCGTCCGACCATTTGACGTTCGGCTTCAGCTTCCAGGTGACCGACCGCCCGTCGCCCGCGACCTGGCCGTTCGTCAAGGAGGGAATTTCCTCAGCTAGAAACGGTACCAGATGTCCCTCGGCGTCGAAACTCGCCAGCGGTTCATAGACCACGCGGCTCGCAGTCTGATCCTTCACGCCGGGGGCAAGATGCGGGTTGAGGATGCTGGGTGCCTGCCAGAAGAGGAGCCTCAGTGTGCGATCAGCCGAATGGGCAGGGTGTGAGACAACCGCAAACAGCAGGGTTATCACCAGAACGAAAAAGCGTTGCGCTCTACCCATATTTGCACGTGCCTCCGTCATTTGCGATGCCAACCGGCGATGTTCCATGTTTCGGAATCCCAAGGCGTCGGGTCGAAGCCCTCAAGGGAGTTGCTTATTCCGCTGACATCGGCCCAGTGAACCAGAGGAATTGCCGCGAAATCCGAAACGAGCAGATCGTCCATCTTCACGAAGATCTGCCGGCGCTTGGCCGGATCGACCTCGACGGCCGACGCCCGATAGAGCGTGTCGTAATCCTTGTTGCAGTAGGGGGCCCAGTTTGACCCGGACCAGTTATTGGCCTTTTGCGCCGCTTCGCCGCAGGTCCAACCGATCATATAGCTGCCGGGATCGGGGCTCTTGTTGCCGTAGGCATATTCTTCCATGTCGGCGTAGAAATGCCGCCGGGAGTTGGTGCTGTCGGGCCCGGAGCCCAGAAAGATGCTGGAGTCGATCATCTTGTTTTCGACCTTGACCCCGATCGCCTCCAGGTCTGCCTTGACGATCTCCTGGGTCTGCTGGCGAACGGAATTGACGGTTGTCTGAAACAGGAAACGCAGCGGCACGCCGTTCTTGTCGCGCACGCCGTCGCCGTCGCTGTCTTTCCACCCTGCCGACTCGAGGATCGACTTGGCTTTGTCGGGATCGAACGCCCATTCGCTATTCGGCGAATTGAAGATTTCCGGGGCGACTAAAATGTTGCTGGTCGCACGGCCCGTGCGGCCATAGAGCGCCGCGATCTTCTGTCGGTCGATAGCAAGTGCGAGTGCAGCGCGTACATTGCTGTCGGACAATGTGGGATGCGGATATTGCAGGCTCGACCGTTCCCCGTCGGCGGTTTCTCGGTTGGGGTCGGCGAAGTTCAGCATGATGCGCTCGACATAGGAGCCCCAGGAGACCGTCGCCTTGCCGACACCGTCCGTTTCGAGCTCCTTGAGCACGAAATCGTCGACCTGGAGGTTCCAGGCATAGTCGACCACGCCTTCCTTCAGCACCGCCTTGGCCGCGACCGAAGCGTCGCCGCCGCCCTGGAGTGTCACCGCATCGAAGGTCAGCTCATCCGCGTTGCGATAATACGGATTGCGCTCGAAGATGGCCTTCACCGTGTTGACGACATCCTCACCTATGACAAGCACATCCTCTGTCTGAAACGCCTTCAGGCGGTACGGGCCTGTGCCTATGGGGGCCAGATTCACGGCTGCCGTCACCGCATCCTTGTTGTTGTAAGGGGCAAACACATGCTCGGGCAGGATCATACCCTGCACGCCGACAAACGGCAGCGCCCACGCCGGATTGAGGTCCTTGAACGTGATCCGCACGGTGTCGTCGTCGATCGCAACGACCTTGTCGATTGTCTTGTAAGAGCCGACACTCGCCGAGCCGACATCCGGGTTTGTGATATAATTGTAGGTGAAGAGCACATCTTTGGCCGTGAAGGGCTGGCCGTCGGACCACTTGATATCGTGCTTGAGCTTCCAGACGACTGAACGGCCGTCGGCGCTCACGCCGCCATTCTCGAGCGTCGGAATGTCCGCGGCGAGGAAGGGAACGAGATGTCCCTCGCGGTCGAAGCTGGCGAGAGGCTCATAGACAATCCGGCTGGCTGTCTGGTCCTTGATGCCCGGAGCCAAGTGAGGATTGAGCGTGCTTGGAGCCTGCCATAACAGCAATTTCAACGTCTTGTCGGCCGACATGACGTGTTGTGGGACAATCAAGATCGACAGGAAGAGAATAGTCGGCAGAACGAAGCGCGCTGTCTCCAGGAACGCTCCGCGTTGCAACCGGCACCGAGCTTCTCTCCGCATCGCACTCCCCCCACGATGGTATTGCCCGACGGCGGCAGGACCCGCTGCGCGTCAGTATCCTAGAAGTCCATCAAATTCCTTCCATGCGTCTCGGCAGACGCCATGTTGATCTCATCATGAACAGTTGGCAATACCCAGGGTGGTAGAGCGAGAAAGCCTAAAGCTTGTCGAAATTGGACGCTTTTCGACATTGCTCGACGAACAGGATTGCCAGGCTGACAGAGGCTTCGCCTTATCCTAGCTGAGGCAGGCAAAGACTTCTGCGAAACGCGCGGCCCCAGGAGCAGTGTCTGCAACGGGCCTGAGAGCGGTCAATGCGGGATGTGAGTTCCGGCGTTCCAACCGCCATGCCCAGGTCGCGCCAGACACCACGTCGCCAATGCCGAGCATTTTAGCAATCTGACATACGAATAGATAAACCCTAGCGTGTTAAACTCTGGAAGAATTTAGGAGTGAGACATGAAGTTTCCAATGGTGGTAGCTTTGAGTTCGGCAGCGGCATTCTTGGGAACCGGTGGCTACGCCGTGTTGCCCAAATTTGTGACCGCTCCGATCCAGCGTTCGTTTGCTGCACCGACGCAGCCGATGATCATAGACAACGGAGTGATCGTGCAACGAGGCACGGCCTGCAACATCAAGGGCAACGTTAGCATCGAATCTGGCGACCGCATCTATCACGTACCGGGCCAGCACTATTACGAGGCCACAAAGATATTGCCGCAATATGGCGAGCGCTGGTTCTGTTCCGAGCAAGAAGCGCGTGAAGCTGGTTGGCGAAAGGCCAAATACTAATCCCGCCGAGTGAACATTCGTTGCTACTTGGAAATTGACCTCGACCCCCGCGTCTTCGCCGATGGTGCGTTTCCCTCACTCGCAAGCGGAGCGATGGATCCTATAGAAATGAACGTCAACGCTGTCACTGTTAAATCATTGTTCCAGTCGTGACGGCTTTTGCGCCGCGTGTAGACCATGTTGATCTGGAAGCATGTTGCTGGCATAGAAGCCGATACGGGAATGGTGTCTCCCTATAACCGCGCTGTTGCTGATGACGCCTGCTGATCAACGCCCCATTTGGGCGAGCAGGAGGCGTGCGTGGGATATCTCATTGTATTTATCGGATCAGGGCTCGGCGGCATGCTTCGCTACGCAGTGGGCATGCTTTCAATTCGTGTCTTCGGGACGAATTTTCCGTACGGAACGCTCGGCATAAATGTTTTGGGCTCTGCCTTCATGGGCATTGTCGTGGGTGTTTTCACAACGTCCAACTTAACGTCGCAGGACACCAAGTTGTTTTTGACCACTGGCGTCATTGGTGGTTTCACCACGTTTTCGACGTTCTCACTAATGCAGCGGTCCTGTGGGAGCGCGGCCAGCATTTGGCTGCTGCGGCGTATGTCGTGGCAAGTGTCATTGTATCGCTTATGGCTCTGATACTGACCATGATGGTCGTCCGGCGACATCTTTGAAGGTCGGCCTTTGGGGCCAATGAACGAACCCGCTGCGCGGGATGGCGCGTGGGTTGAGGTAGAGGGCACGAGGCGGGCGTCGGCAGCCCGATGTCGGGAAATACTTTGAGGAAATTCGGCACTTTGCCAAGGACCATTCTATGTCCTGATGAGTGTTGGCCAGCGCGTCGGGTCGCCTCGCTTCACCTTGAGCCGGGCGGGCGGGCAGTCCGACGCATGCTGGACGTTCGGCCGCACTCGGCCGAACGCACGCGCCGACGCCTCCCTTCGGAAGTTCGAAATCTTTGGTTTCAGTCCCATCATTTCAGCTATAAAATGGGAGACATCACTCAAAGGGGATTCAAGACCCATGCCCACAGAGAAGGAGGGCCGTCCGCCTGTTGCGCTGGAACAGCGCGACGTAAGCGCCGACCAGCGGATGTTCTCGCCTTCCGTTGCGCGAAATTCGGCGCCGATCCTCGCGGTCCTAAAACGTGTCCTTCCAACACATGGCACCGTGCTGGAGATTGGTTGCGGGACCGGCGAGCACGCTGTGTGCCTTGCGGGAGCAATGCCCAACCTCACCTGGCAACCGAGCGATCCGGATGCCGACGCCCGCGCCAGCACGTCCAGCTGGATCAAATCGCAGGGCTGAAGAATGTGCTGGCACCGCGGGATATTGATGTGTGCTCAGGACAATGGGGCGTCGAACAAACGGGGCATTTTGACGCCATCGTGTCGATCAATATGATCCATATCGCGCCATGGGCGGCAAGCTTAGGATTGTTCGCAGGAGCTGGCCGCTTGCTTCGCGCTGGTGGGCTTCTTGTTCTCTACGGCCCATTCATGCGCGACGGCGCACACAACGCCCCCTCGAATGCTGCTTTCGACGTGGCTTTAAAGGAGCGAAACCCATCCTGGGGTGTGCGTGATATCGCTGATCTTGAACACGTGGGTGAGGCCGCCGGACTTAATCTCCGCGAGACGATCGAGATGCCTACCAACAACATGTTGCTGGTTTTCTCCACCGGCAGTGCCTGAACGACAATCGTCACAGACCCGGAGATGGCCGGACCACAAAGGTGCCAACGGTGCTGCCCCTGCGACAAGAAATGGGAGGACGCGTCATGTCCACGCTCCTCTTTAGCAAGAATAGTGTGTTGCGTGCGTCCCTTGAGCCCCTCCGATAGCGCTACAGGCTCACAGGAGGCTGCATCCTCCAAGCGGCAATCGCAGAGTTTATTCAACGCCACCACTGAAGCGGTAACAGTTTCCGGGATTTGCTGCCACGCTCGAGGCACTGCAGCTAGAAATCACAACGTCGGATACACTCGCCGCTGCTCGATGCTCAATATTATCAGTGGGTGTCCAACTGCCCAAAACGTCGCCACACGTCTCCATTCTCCACACTCAAAAAAACGTCGGTTGCCGAGGCAAAGGCTAGTATTCAACGTACTGCGAGGGAAAGATGATGTCCTGATCGACCAGAACATTGAATTTGTAGCCAGGCCTGATCCGAACCGTCGGTTGAACGTTCAGATTCTTGGAAATGGTTTGCTCGGCCACCCGACCGAAGGTTTCCGCAAAGTTTCGTCGCACAGCATCTGAGGCAGTGTCCTGTGTCGCAAGCGTTGAACTCTCGGGTATCGCCATATCGATCCCGGTCCCTAGCAGAGCGATAAGAACCGCCGACCCAAAGGTAGGCCATAGGTGACGATCGGTTTTGTCTTTGAACCCGCCGTATCCCTCCGCGTCGGTGCCCGCCATGCCGCCGAGCTGCAGCGTTGACCCATTCGGAAAACTGATGTCGGTCCACACAACGAGGACGCGTTGCTGGCCGAACGAGACCTTGGAATCGTAGCGTCCGAACAGCTTGGCGCCTTGCGGGATGAGAAGGCGGTAACCGGTTGCGCTGTCGTAGACATTTGCGCTGACCTGAGCAATTGCCCTCCCGGGCAGGTCGGAATTGAGACCGGTGATGAGAGTTGCCGGTATCACAGAACCGCGCTTCAGTTCATATGGCGAGAACTGCGGCACGACCTGCTTTGAGAGGTAACCAAGGTCCTTGATGTCCTGATTGAAAAAAGCCTCCTTCGAGACCTGACCGCTCGGATCAAAATTCTGGCTGATCAGGCCCGACTTCATCGCCGCCGCATAAAGATCGGATGCGCCACTTGTGCCGTCGTTAAGGTTCTGTGGATCACCGGTTTTGGTGCCTGTGGAAGTCTGCTCAGCATCGGAAATATCCACTTTCAACGGAGAGTCATAGGCGGTCACGCGTGCCTGAAGGCGTGCCATGCGCTGCCTTTGTGCCTCGCGTAAGAACTGTTCGTCCTGTTCGCGCTTTAGCCGCGTCCTCCACTCCTCCTCAGATTCAAGTCTAAGTCGCCGCTCTTGTCGGTCAATCGGTTCATGTTCGGCAACCGGCTGCTTGACGGGCTCCTTCTCGATTGCCCGCGGCGTTGGCTGGAATATTTCCTGCCTTTCCGGCTCGCCGATGATGCCGTCGGAAATACCTTTCTTCAGCTGGTCTGCGAAATTCGTTGCCGGCGTGTTCGACGTGGTGTCGAAATCATTCCCACCATTGAACGTTGTCCCACGCCAGGAAAGTCCGACCACCACGACACCGAGGAACAGCACGGTGATGACAATGGCAATGACGATCGGCAGGCGATTGAGGCGGCGCATAGCTCGCTGATCGACCGCGTGGCTCGTGGCGCCAAGCTGAAGCGACTGGACCATTGTTGTCTCTCTTACTGTCGTTGCATGATGGAGAGCGGACTTGCAGGCGTGGCGCCCGCGGGTGTCGTCGCATAAGTGCGGCCAAGCGCGATCGACGGTGTCATTAGGCGTGCAAGGACCTCACCATTGAGGCTATCGATCGAGTAGGTGAGTTGGATTGGCTTTTGGCTCTTGCCGACTCTCCCGTCCGTGATGACGACAAAACCCCATCCCCTCAGTGCTGCCTCAAGCGCGCTTGCATAGTCCGAGCCGTCCGCATCCATCTTGATGGGGGTCCTCACCGGTCTGTCGATATGCTCGGCAAACTGGCTTGCCATATCGCCTGCGATGGCACTTGCGGCGACTGGCCCGACGGCGGCTACCTGTGCTGAATAGGTGTCAATCGGTCCGCCAGCCGCCTGGCATCCAGAAAAAAGGCTGCACGTGATAAGCAAGCTGGGGGCCAATTTGTGCATTGATCAGCCTCCGCGCCGAATAGTAATTCTCTGCTGGTGCCAACCGACGCCCGATACAAGGATTGCTTCGTCGAGCGCATAATCGACGACCATGATGTCGTTCTTCATGCGATAGTTGACGATCCGGTTCTGCCCACCGGAAACGACAAAGAGTACAGGGGCGTCTTGACCCGCGATTGACTTTGGAAACTGGATGTAGGTCTTGGCCCCGTCGGAATAAACGCGCATTGGTTTCCACGCCGCCGAACCGCTGAGCGAATAGGAAAAACTCAGCCTCTCAGGGGCTGCGCCAAGGTTGCTTCCAGTTTGCAGTCGCGCATTGATGTCGGCGAGCTTGGTCGAAACGTCTTCCGGATACTCGAAACCGACGCGCGCCATATACTGGCTTGGGTGCGATTTGAGCTGGATATGATAGGTCCGGCGGGACGTCGTGACGACCATCGACGTCAACAGGCCAGGCTCCGACGGCTTGACGACAAGATGGATCGCCTGCCCACTGGTTGCACCTGATGTCGCAGGCTCGACTTTCCATCGGACAGTATCGCCGACGAGGACGTCGCGTACGATTTCGCCCCCCTGAAGCTCGATGTCGCAAACCTGCAGTGGAGAACAGACGACCGAGGGCTGGGCTTCGCCAAAGAGAAAAATGACCTTCCCGTCCGGACCCGTTGCAACAAGGGCCGGCGTTCCTCGCCACTTCCTCGAGACGTCCGTCGCCTTGACCTCATTTGGCGTCATGCCTTGCGCAAGCGAAGCGCCTGCGAAGACGAGTCCGACCATGCAGCCGAAGGCTGCCATCAGTTCTGTTTTGTACATTCGGAAACTCCCCTGCTCTTAAAGCTGTGCCGTCCAGTCGAAATCCCGAACGTAAAGGCCGATCGGGTTAACGCGGATGATTGCCTCATCCTGTGGTGCGGTCAGTGCAACCGTTGCGATTCCGCGAAAACGGCGCGTGCCGGTTTCCTTGCCCTTGCGGTCCCTCTCGTACTCCGTCCAGTCGATCTGATAGGTTTGCTGCGAGAGTGCCACGATGTTGTTCACCTCGATGGCAACCGTCGATGTCTTGGCCTTCTCGAACGGCGAATTGCCGCGAAACCAACCGTTTACCTTCTGCGTCGAGGGGTCGGAAGTTCGTAGAAGGGCATAGGTGCGATCGATATATTGCTTCTGCACCACGGCATCCGGCGTAATCGACCGGAAGCTGGTTACAAAATTGCCAAGTGCCGCCCTGACCACGCGTGCGTCGGCATACTCGATCTGCTCCGGGAAACCTGACGTGACCGAGGTGCCAAGTTTATCCACCTCGACGATGTAAGGGACCAGCTTGACCTGAGTGCTGAGGTACAAAGCATACCCAAAGCCCGTCACTGCCATGGCGAGAGCGAGGATCCCGACGGTCCGCCATGCAGCAGCGGCCTTGACGTAAGAGCCGTAGCGCTCGGACCATTCCTGCCTGGCGACAAGGTACGGGTTTTCGGAAGGCCGGTTTGCTGCCATTCGATTTCTCTCCTAAGGATCACGGTTTATCGCTGCGTTCGGGAGGTGGCTTAAAGCCAGCGCGACCGCTCAAGCCGGCATCGAGTTTGGCATTGGCAAGGCCGAGTATCGAGCCGGCATAGGCACCGGGCGAGCCGATCGCCTTTTCCTTCGCTGCCGATGCGACTGCTTTGCCTGCGGAGCTGACGCCAGCACCGATGCCGCGCGCGGCAGCCCCGGCAAGCGAGGACCCGGCGGCGCGAGCTTCCTTTGCAGCAGCAAAGCCTGCGATGATAGCGCCCGTACCTAGAAAGAAGCCGGCCAAGGCGACTGAAGCGGCCTGACCGCCGTGTCGAATGACCTCCATACCGCCCGTAACCGAGGCTCCCTGCACGACACCCTGTATGATGTTCGGCACGTACATTGCGATGATGAAGACAACGACAGCTATGCCGGCGATCGCGAGCGCAGTTTGGAAGTGATTGCCAAAGTCCGGGTCATCGGCCAGTCCGATCAGGACATCGGACCCTATGCGCGAGATCATGACAAGTGCCATGAGTTTCATCCCGACAGAGAACGCGTATACGAGATATCGTATGGCAAAGTCTTTGGTGAAGGATGACCCTCCAAGACCGAGCATGATCATGCCTGCGAGTAAGCCGAGGTACATCTCGACCATCACTGACACAAAGATCGCAGCGACCAAAGAGAAAGCAATGACGCTCACCACCATCGCAAAAGCCGCTGAAATGGCAAGCGCAGTCTCGTGGAACGGCCCGAAGCGAACTTTTTCCGCCATCTTGGTCGCGACGGCGAGTCCGGTATTGAACACGTCTGCGGGCGAGGCCGCCTCACCCCCGGCTCCAATCTGAAAGAGGCTGTCGACGACGGCTTTTGCAAATGTTGGTCCTTGGGCAAGGACGAAGGCAAAGAAGCCGACGAACATGATCCGCCGAACGAGTTCAGCGAACCAGGCGTCCAGCGAAGCCGCTTGTAGCGCGAGCGATATGGAGGCAATTCCGATCTCAATAGTCGCCAAAATCCAGAAGAGCGAGCGAGCGGCGTCCATGACCTTCGTTTCCCATCCCTTGGCAGCGGAGGTGATTTGAATCTGAAGTGAAGTCAGGGCAGCCCCCTCTTGGGCAAGCGCGGGATGCACCAGCAAGATTGTAAAGGCCGCGAGTGCTGCAGCGGTTCTCATTTGGGCAAGCGCCTGGTTCATGGGATCACCATTCCACCTTCATCTTCTCGCCACCGGATGTAGGCGGAGCGATTGAATAGAAGAATTCCTCGTGCAACTTCTGCGCCAGGTCATTCTCGGTCTGTTCTGATTGAAGCCAGGTTCCCACCATGGTCATCTGTTGCGAAACGAGGCCGCGCAGTTTCTGCATCTGGGCGACTTGTTGCGCGGCAATCTCGTGACCTATCTGCAGGGCTTTCATCTGCCCGTCCGCCGTCTCCGACATGCTGCGGAGCGAGCGCATCGTGCTCTCTTCGCCGTCGAACTGGTCGGCGGTCAAACTGGCCGCCTTTAATGTGCCGGCAATTGTGCCCCGGTTGGTGTCGGACCAGGTCTGGTATGTTGAAGAAAGATCCTCGCCCTTCAAAAGGGCGCCCTGAAGCTCGGCATAACTCTTGAACCGCTGCTTCAGCACATCGTCCGCGCTGCCCATCGAAAAGGCGATGCCCTGCCCCTGGTCAACGATGCCGCGGAGCTGGTTGAGGTCGTCTTCCACCCGCCCCCAGATGTGATCGGGAAGCGATGCGGTGTTTTGCAGCATGTTCTTGTAGATATTCAGTTGATTTTGAATTTGCTCTGCCAACTGGCTGATCTGCCTCAGTTGATTGTCGACCTGAAGGCCCGAGCTTTTCAGAAGATCGACGAGCTGGGCGTTGTTGGCGAGCTGTGTCCATTCGGTAGCCGCGCCAGTGACCGAACCTGCAGAAGCGGTTGCGGCCGAACCCAAGATGAGCGTGCAGGCGATCAGTCCGGCAAGCCTCCTATGCGATATTGAATAGCGATGCGGCATCGTGGACTCCTCTCGACTCAAGCCAACGGACTGGCCAGTCCTCACCATGATTGGACTTCAATACGCGGATGCGCTTGAGGTCTTCCTTGCCTGAAACCCCAACGAAACTAAGAGCAACGGGACCGAGCGACATGTCGAACAGACGCCGCCCTTCCGGTGATGCGACGTAATATTCCCGCTTCGGGATCGCGCTCGCGACGATCTCGATCTGGCGTTCGTTGAATCCAATTCTCTCATAGAACTCGCGCGTGCCAGGTTCACGGGC
The DNA here is from genome assembly GCF_000377185.1 of Rhizobium sp. 42MFCr.1. NCBI lineage: Bacteria > Pseudomonadati > Pseudomonadota > Alphaproteobacteria > Hyphomicrobiales > Rhizobiaceae > Rhizobium > Rhizobium sp. 42MFCr.1. The sequence goes on along the minus strand of NZ_KB897823.1, from coordinate 179,381 downwards.
GGCACCGTTCGGAAGGCAGATCTTTGTCGGACAGGATTCCTTCAGAACGTCGATGATTCCAGAGCGCTCGGCATCAGAAATGGATTGCGTGGCGAGAACGACAGCGCAATTCGCTTTCCGGAGAACCTTCAGCCATTCGCGAATCTTGTCCCGGAAAACGGGATGGCCAAGCATCAGCCACGCCTCGTCAAGGAGGATCAGACTTGGCGAGCCATCGAGACACTTCTCGATTCGTCGAAATAGGTAGCTGAGAACAGGGACAAGATTGCGCTCGCCGCGGTTCATCAGAGGTTCGATCTCGAAGCACTGGAATCCACCAATCGCCAGCCCGTCCTCTTCGGCATCGAGCAATTGACCCATGGGTCCGTCGACCGTGTAGGGATGAAGGGCATCCTTGATTTCACGGACCTGAACACCAGACACGAAATCCGAAAGCGATCGGCCGGGAGCAGTCGCCATGAGCCCAATCTGACGGGAAATCGCGTTGCGAAGATCCGGGGTGATGGTAACCCCCTGAAGTGCGACGAGCATCTCGACCCATTCGATCGCCCAGGCCCTATCACCGTCCGTGCCGAGATCAGATAGAGGGCAGAACGCAAGCGCCGCCTTTTGCATTTCGCTATCGCCGATCTCGTAATGATCGCCACCACAGGCAAGCGTCAGTGGAAGCAGAGAACGACCTTTATCAAAGGCAAAGACCTGTGCACCCTCGTAACGCCGGAACTGAGCAGCAATGAGTGCGAGTAGCGTCGACTTGCCTGAGCCTGTTGGACCGAAGATCAGCGTGTGACCGACATCGTCGACATGCAGGTTCAGCCGAAAGGGCGTCGAGCCGCTGGCGACTTGCATCAGCGGTGGAGAGTTTTGCGCGTAGAACGGGCACGGTGCCGTCGGGTTGCCAGACCACACGGAGTTAAGGGGAATGAGATCTGCGAGATTACTGGTGTTGATAAGCGGTTCACGGATGTTGCAGTACCAGTTGCCGGGTAGGCTGCCGAGATAGGCGTCCGTTGCATTTAGCGTTTCGATCCTCGCTCCAAAACCCTCTGCCTGCACCAGCCGGCGGATTGCCTCGGCTTTTTCTTGCAACGCCTCGATGTTCCTGTCGAAGAGGATGACAACCGGCGTGTAGTATCCGTAGGCGACAAGCCGGGATGAGGCTTGTGCGATCGCGTCCTCCGTTTCGGCCACCATGGCCATAGCGTCCTGATCTATGGAGCGGCTTTGCGTCTGAAACAGCTGATCGAAAAAGGGTCGTACCTTTTGCTGCCATTTCTTCCGGGTGCGCTCGAGTTTCTGGCGGGCTTCTTCCGCGTCCAGGACAATGAAGCGCGATGACCACCTGTAGGTCAGCGGCATCAGATCGAGAGCGTTCAAGATCCCCGGCCAGCTTTCGGCGGGCAACCCGTCGATCGCAACCACACCGAGAAATCGGTTCTCAACCTTCGGCGTCAGCCCATGTTCAAGCTGTGCCGTTACAAGCCAGTCAAGATACATGGGCACATCCGGCAAGCGGACGGGATAATTGTCACCCGTGATGCAGAAGCGGATGAATTGCAGAAGTTCGTCGTATCGGGCAACCATCGTCCCACCCCGGTCGCTTGTCTCACGTGTTTCCATGCGTCGGATAGAGAGCGTATTGGCAAGATACTGTTCGACCTCTCGCACCGCATTCTTGAAAATGGCGAGCACTGTATCCGCGTAAGACCTCTTGCGGCTTTCCTCGTCAGAATAGATGTACCTGCTGAGCGCGGACTTCTTAGCCTCAAGCGGCCGATGGGTCAGGATCACTGCGTGCTTGCTTTCAAAATGCCCCTGTTCTCGTACGAAATGAGCGCGACGCTCGGCATCGATTGCTCGCGTGACCGCGTCGGGAAAATGGCAGCGGTCCTCGCAGGGGTAGTCGACGGTCGGAACACGGATCGCTTCGACCTGGATCATCCATCCACTGCCAAGTCGCGACAGAACGGCGTTGATCTGTCGCGAAAGCTCATTGCGCTCCAGATCGGTCGCACTCTCTGAATCAGGTCCGGCAAAGTACCAGCCAGCCATAAGGCTCCCGTCCTTGAGGAGTAGCACGCCGTTGTCGACAAGGCCTGCATAGGGAACAAGATCTGCAAAAGAGGGACCCGTGATCCTGAATGCGCTCAAAGCAACCATGCCCACCTCCTCAGTATTTGCGCCACGGCGCGGTGGTTGGTTTGTAGAAAGGCTTGTATGAAATGTGCCTGATATAGACCTGACGCATGAGCGGATCCGACTTCGCCAACATGCGTAGCAGGCCGATGACGACAATCCACACCGCGACGCCGAACACTGCAGAGTACACAGTCAACACCACGAAGATGAGAATGGCTGCTGCCAAGCCAGTAATCAGCACCAGTTCGCGGTCAGCGCCCATCAGAAGATTTGGGCGAGACAATGCACGATGGATGCGGTTTCGTCGCAAGCCGGACAGGGATTCAGCCATTTGCTTTCTCCTCTCGATCCAACACCTTCGATGAGGAGCGTTGATCATCGATCCATCCGATCGATGCGCCTGTTGCACCGAACAGACCGACAATCCGCGTAGCGCCAAGGAGGACACCGGCCACAAGGACCACGTACACCAGACGTCGCGCAAAATCGTTGAGTTCGCCGCCGAAAATCAGCATCCCCCCGGCGATCGCGACGGCAGCCAGCGCAATGTAACCGGCGACGGGGCCCGTGATCGATTGCTGGATCCGTTCGAGCGGGCCCTCCCAGGGAAGCTCGCCGCCGGAACTGGCGAGCGCGGGCATCACTGTCACGAAAAGGAGTGTTGCGCTGAAAAAAGCGATAGCAAGCGGAAGTTTCCTATGTGGCACGGCGACGCTCCTGCTCTTCGGTTGGTTGGTCGGATTGGATTTCGTATTGGCCATTGACGAAACGTATGACCCGAATGATGTCGCGCACACGTCGGCCCCGCGGAGTGCGTTCAATAGAGACAATCAGATCGACTGCCTCCCCGATGACTGCCTCCATTGGCTGCATGCTTGCCTCAGCGGTAAGCTGCTCCAGGCGGCGTAGCGCCGAGACTGCGGTATTGGAGTGGATCGTGGCCACCCCCCCAGGATGACCGGTGTTCCATGCTTTCAGCAACGTGAGCGCAGCACCGTCTCTGACTTCACCAACAACGATACGGTCGGGGCGCAGGCGCATCGTGCTCTTCAACAGCCGGGCCATGTCAACAGCGTCGCTGGTGTGCAGCAGAACCGCATTGTCGGCTACGCACTGGATCTCGGCGGTGTCTTCGAGCACAACGAGGCGATCCTCAGGAGCGCACTTGACGATCTCGTCGATGACAGCGTTCGCAAGTGTCGTCTTTCCCGAACCAGTTCCGCCCGAAATGATGATATTCAAACGCGAGCTGACCGCATTTCGGATGGTCGCGGCCTGCACTTCTGTCATGGTTCCCGAGCTGACATACTCGTCCAACGGGATCAGTGAGGACGCCCTTCGGCGTATCGTGAATGTCGGCTTTGCGACCACCGGAGGCAGCAACCCCTCAAAGCGGTGGCCGCCAATCGGGAGCTCACCCGAGATGATGGGGTGGTCGGTGTCGACAGCGCACTGCAGCGCGTGTGCGACCGTACCAATGACGATTTCCGCTGCCGCTGGGGCCACTTGGCCGTGCGGTGAGAACCCCTGGCCCAACCGTTCGACAAAGACCTTGCCATCAGGGTTCAAGACGATTTCAACGACACTCGGGTCATCAATTGCGGCACACAGGCGGTCGCCAAGGGCATGACGCAATTTGCTGATCAAACGAACTTGAGCAGGATGTTGCATTGTCACCATGCGACCTTCGGTTGGAGTGCAATTTCGTTTTGCTGGTTCGCACCGGGAAAGTGCGGTTGGAGGTGAAAATTGCCCACTTGCGATCCGATATCCACTCGCAAACTTGTTAGTGCTTTCTCGTCGACGATGTTTCGTTAACCCGCGGTCCGTGGGCGGAACTTGGCCGAAGTCGGAGCGCGACGCTGGCAAGGAGCCGGGCCCCGCGCAGGCATCAAACGATTGGTTCCGATCCATTTCGGAAACTAATGACGGCAGAAGTGCTCGGCCCGTTCGGGGTCCTACGGAGGGCCAATTCATCTGCGCAGCACATGAATCGTTGAAATCCGATATTGGACCACTGGCGGTCCGCTGAAGACCATTCCCATGGGAACAACGCCAAGAAGCGAGATCATGTCATGGGAAGAACAAGACTAATTTTCACTGTGTCGGCCTTCGCGGTCGCAGCTCTTGCCACGCCGCTGCGCGCGGAAACGCTTGTCGTCAACAGCTATGGAGGACCTTACGAAGCCATCATCCGCAAGGCCATCATAGAGCCATTCGAGCAGCGAACTGGGATAGATGTCGTCTATGACCCCGTCGGCTCAGCGTCGCAGGATTATGCGAAGATCAAGGCGACCAGGGGCCGGCCCGGCTTTGACGTGGTCGTCATGACCGCCTCTCAATCGCTGCAGGGCTGTAAGGACGGCGTTCTGGAAAAGCTTGACGCAAATAGCATCCCGAACCTTGCGAAACTCTCGCGAAGAATGACGGAAACGGCCGGTCCCTGCGGTGCTGTGCACGAGGTCCAGTACATGTCGTTGCTTTACCGCACGGACAAGTTGGCAACGCCGCCGGTATCTTGGTCAGCACTTGCCTCAAGCGACCTCGCGGGTCGGGTCGTCCTGCCGACATTTCAAAACACCATGGCCATCTACCTTGTCGAAATGTTCTCACTGATGAATGGCGGCGACCTCGTCGACAATCTCGCTCCTGGGTTCAGGGCAGTGGCCGTAATCGCCAAGCAATCGATCGGCTTCGAACAGAGTTCGGCAATTCTCGAGAGCTACATAAAGGATGGAACGGTCTGGGCGATGCCTTTCTGGAGCGGCCGGGCGCAATTGCTTGTCGATAGCGGCTTGCCTGTGGATTACGTCAAGCCAAAGGAGGGCACCATCCCGCTTGTCGCCACGCTGAACATTCCAATCGGCGCCGAGCATAAGGATGCTGCGAGAAAGTTCATTGACTTCTTCCTGGAGAAGACCAGTCAGGAAGCGTGGGTGGGCGGTTACAAGGTGGGAAGCGCCCGCACCGACATCGATGTTCCGGCCGCGGTAAGAGCACGCCAGATCACCTCAGATGCAAACTTGAATTCCCTTCATTTGCCGAACCTGACCACCGTCGCAGAACGCCTGCCCAAATGGGCGGAACAGTGGGAACGCGACGTTGTCGCGCACGCAAATTGAGGGGTCCCATGACTATTATTGCCTTGGAGATGCCTGGCAAACCGCGAGTGTTTGCCAGGGGTTGGATCAGGTTTCTGGGATTGTCACCAGCGACCTGTCTGCTCGTATTTTTCTTCGCTCTGCCGATGGGAATGATGATCGGAATGAGCTTTCACAATCCATCATCGCAGGGAGTGAGCCTTCTTAGCTATTCGCGTTTTTTTACCGACGGCCTGTCACTCCTCGGCTTTTGGAGGACAACTCTCATGTCGAGTCTGGTTGCGATTTCGGCAACCTTGCTCGCCTATCCAGTTGCCTACTATCTGGCGCGTTCGAGAGGGCGGTGGCGTTCAATCGTGTTTGCCATCGCGCTCGCACCCGAGCTTGCCGGTGTCGTTCTGCGAACCTATGGATGGCTCATCATCCTGGAAGACAGGGGTTTCATCAACGATGTCCTACTTCACGCGGGGCTGATTTCGTCGCCGCTTCCCTTGTCGAAGAACTTGTTTGCGGTGGTCATCGGTCTGACCCATGTCGTGTTGCCTTTCGCAATCCTGTCCTTGACGACAAGTATCCAAGGCATCGACGACAACCTCGAACGTGCAGCCCAGATCTTGGGAGCGCCGCGTCATGCCGTCGTCTGGCACATCCTGCTTCCTCTGTCGGTTCCGGGTCTCATAAGCTCATTCCTTCTTTCCTTTACAATGGCTGCTAGCGCCTATGCGACGCCCGCGCTGCTCGGCGGAGCCAGCTTCAAGGTCCTGGCGACCATGATTTCCGAGCAGGTCCTCTTCTATATCGATTGGTCCTTCGCAGCCGTCATGGCGAATGCGCTGCTGATCCTCATGCTCGTGATCTCGTACGCCGGGATTCGTTTCGAGGCGGGTTGTCGCCAAAAGTATCAGAGCGTCGCAGGAGGTATGAAATGAACAGAGTGATATCCGCGCTGTTTTGGTGTGCTCTTGCACTGGTAATCGCCTTCATCGCGCTGCCAATTGTGGTGGTCTTTGCAGCGTCTCTCAGCCCAACCGGCGACGTGACATTTCGACCGTGGGAGTGGACGGTCAAATGGTACTTCGATCTTGCGTCGGAGCGGTGGCTTGGACCGTTTTGGCTAAGTGTCAAAATTGCCATTGTCGTTTCTGTCGTAAGTGGCGCGATCGGGACCGTTGCTGCTTATGTCGTCGCTTACGAGAAGTTCGCAGGAAGCGAGGTCGTCATGGCCGCACTCCTTTCGCCGCTTTCCGTGCCGCAGATCGTAAAGGGCGTGGCAGTGGTTCTGTTTTTGTCCGTGATCGGACTACAGCCGTTGCTCGGAACGCCGGCTCTCATTGCCGGTCACTGCGTGCTTGCGCTTCCCTTTGTGGTTCGCATGGTTGCCACGTCGATTGCAAACTTTGACTGCAACCTCTTCCGAGCGGGCCAGATTCTCGGGGCCAATCAATGGCAGCGGATCAGGTTCATCCTCCTGCCTGCGATCAAGCCGGGTGTCCTTTCAGGGGTGACATTCGCATTCATCATCTCGTTCAACAATATTCCGCTCTCGGTGTTTCTGGTGCGACCGGGAGAAACCACGCTGCCGATCACCGTCATAAACTATCTCGAATACAGCCTCGACCCCGTCATGGCTGCGGTCAACGTCGCATCCATGGCCTTCATTCTGATCGTGATTTTCAGCTTCGAAAAACTCGGCGGTTTTTCCGCCCAACTGCATGGTGGTAGCAAATGAGTGCAATCGACGTGGAGCTGATCTCCGTCAGCAAATCCTTCGGTCCGATATCGGTCGTCACAAACATTGATCTTAAGATTCCGAAGGGAGAATTCGTCAGTATTCTCGGACCGTCCGGGTGCGGGAAGACCACAACCCTCAACATGATCGCCGGGTTTAGCGCGCCGTCCGGCGGCGACATCCGTATTCGCGGCCGTAGCCAGGTTGATGTTCCTCCCGAACGCCGAAACATTGGCCTCGTTTTTCAGAACTATGCACTTTTTCCACACATGACCGTCGCCGAAAATGTTGCGTTCGGCCTGCGAATGAAGGGCACGCCAAAGGGCGAAATCGGATCAATCGTTCAATCCTCACTTCGCAGGGTTCATCTCGACACACTGGCAGACCGCTATCCCAGAGCGCTGTCGGGCGGACAACAGCAACGCGTCGCCCTGGCGCGGGCACTTGCGCCACGACCCTCGGTTCTTTTGCTCGACGAGCCGTTATCCAATCTTGACCTGAAGCTGCGCGAAGCAATGCGTGCGGAATTGAAGGAGATGCAGCAGGAACTGGGTATGACCTTCATCTACGTCACCCATGACCAGGAAGAAGCGATGGCAATGTCCGATCGCATCGTCGTCATGTGGAAGGGGGCCGTCGCGCAGCAAGGGGATCCCGGTTCCATCTATGGCGATCCACAATCGACCTTTGTCGCCGACTTCATCGGGAAGTCCAATATTCTGACATTGAGGGAGGTAACGTCGACTGGAACCGCATGGGATGCTTCAATCGACAAGTGCGACATAAGACTTCGCGCGACGCGCGGAAAGGGAGATGCCCGCTATTGTGTCATTCGACCCCAGGACATCCAGCCGCTTGTCGACGACGCTCCGGTTCCGGAGGATTTCAACGTGCTTAGAGGTATGCTGAAAAGAGTGATCAATCTTGGGGCATCGCTCGAAGTGCTCGTTGAACTCGCGCCCGAAATTCACGTCAGCGTTCTGGTTCCTTCCGCAGGGTCGGACGCATTGCCGGCCCCTGGGCAACAGCTGAAGCTCGGCATTCGTGCCTGTGCATTGAAACTCCTGGCCGACTGAGCAGCGATCGATAAAGCAGCCGCATCAATGCCTCGGGGTTCATATTGGAGATCTCCCAGGGGCCCGCTTTAGGATCACCGTGACCTAATCGAGAAGGTCACTATAGGAGATGAAAATGCTTACAAAGGAGCGGCTTAAGGCCATTCAGCATTCCAGCAACGTGTGTGCGGATATCGAGGGTTTTGATTTCGACCGATACGACAGCCGCGACATCGAGGCGATCCGAGGGTACTGGCTGCAGTATGGGGTGATACGGTTCAAGCAGACCCGCATCACAGACGCGCAGCAGGTGGAATTCTCCCGGCATTTCGGCGAGTTTGTCATCCACCCGAAGCAGTTGCAGGAAGGGGGACATCCAACGCACAGGGAAATTCTTGTCATCAGCAACGCAATGACCGACGGAAAGCCCAGTGGAGCCATGGGAAACAGTGAGGCCACCTGGCATACGGACACATGGTTCTACGAGAAGCCTCCGGCTGGGGCGATTTTGCGTGCAGTTCAAGTCCCTCCCTCAGGCGGTGATACCTACTTCCTGTCGACCTATCTTGCCTACGAAACACTGCCGGCGACACTGAAAGCAGCCGTCGATGGACGGCAGATCTTCTTCCAGAACGTCTATGACAAAACGGGTAAGCTGCGGCTGGGAAAATCGACCCCGAAGAGCCAGGACTATCGCGAGTGGAGCGGCGTCGTGCACCCACTTGTTCGCACTCATGGCGAGACGGGTCGCAAGGCACTTTATCTCGGCGGAACAATTGACGGCGCATGGATCGTCGGAATGAGCCGCGACGAGAGCGATGCGCTCTTGGCCGAGCTGTGGGATCACACGACCAGCACCAAGCAAGTCTTTGTGCAGCAGTGGGACGAAGGAGACATCATGATGTGGGACAATCGATGCACGATGCATCGTCGCGATTCATTTGATCCGGCCTTCATCCGGATCATGCACCGTACGACGACCTCAGGCGAACGGCCAGTCTGATCCCCAAAACGAAGAGCTATCCGTGACAATGTTCTATCAACTGATGGATCGCCATCCACCCCTGAATCCTGACCTGATCGAACTATTGTCATCGGTAGAGACGGCAACGATCGGCCACGTGGAGCATGTGGGATTTGTGGGAAGTCAGGTCCTTCCGCTGTTCCCGGCTCATGCGGCCGGAGTTGCCGTAACCGTCGCGGCCCCCGGCCGCGACGGTTCTATCATCTACAAGGCGATCGACCAGCTCATGCCCGGCGATATGCTTGTGATCTCTCGTGTCGACGGCGATGACATCGCCTGCGTGGGAGGCGGGGTGGCAACGGCTGCCATGGCGAAGGGCGCCGTTGGCATCGTCGTGGACGGTCCATGTACTGATGTCGAGGAGATCGTGGAAGTTGGATTGCCGGTCTGGTGCCGGGGGGTGTCCTCCAAGACCACCAATCGTCAATTCAGCATCGGTGGTTGCTTGAATGTTCCCGTCGCCTGCGGACGTACCGCCGTGTTGCCTGGCCAGGCCGTACTTGCCGACCGCTCCGGAGTGTTCGTCGCCGATGCCAACCGGATGCGCCAAATCGCTGAAGCAGCAAGGCAACGCCAGCAAAGATCGGTCGCCGTGCGAACGCATCTGGCGGCAGGCAGATCGATTTTTGAATTCCAGCCGGAGACCGGATCGTGAAAATCGCGTTGATTCAAATGAACTCGCAACCGGACCGCCGCCGGAACCTGGTTCAGGCCGAGCGGCTGATGAACGAAGCGATGCGCGGAACTCCCGACCTGATTGTTCTCCCTGAGCACTTCGATTGGATGGGAGGAACCGGAGATGACAAACGGCGCGCCGCCGATCGCGTCCCCGGCGGCGAGGCCTACGGTTTCATCGAGCGTTTTGCGAAGGACAATTCAGTCTGGATACATGCCGGCAGCTTGCTGGAACGGCAGCGCAACGACGGACCCGTGCACAACACGACGATCGTGTTTAATGCGCGCGGCGAGGAGGTCGGCCGCTATCGGAAGATTCATATGTTCGACATTACGGCGCCGAACGGGATGAAATACGCTGAATCGTCGGTTGTGACGCCGGGCGATGATCTTCTTATCTACGAGTTGAATGGATACAGGATCGCATGCGTGATCTGCTACGATCTTCGTTTCTCGCGCCTGTTCGATCGGCTGGCCAGCGAGATGGTCGATATCTTCATTCTCCCTGCTGCGTTCAACCGCCAAACCGGACGCGCGCACTTTGAGGTGCTATGCAGGGCGCGGGCGATTGAGTATCAGGCTTACTTCGTCGCATGTGGTCAATGTGGCAGTTACCCCACCCCCGGCGGCCCGCGCCGGGAAACGTTAGGCCGTTCTCTTGTTTGCGACCCCTGGGGAACAGTGATTGGCAAAGCCGGCCACTTTCCGGCAGTTCTCCAGGTCGAAATCGATCCGCATCGCCTTGCCGAAGTACGGCGCCTGATTCCGATGTCAGAGCATCGGGTGCTCCTTGATGGCAAGCACCTCCACATCAAGCCGGAACGCATGTAGCGCCGGCGTTTCGCAGGCGCTTTGCTTTCCCAGGAATTTATCCAAGCTTCATCCTGCCGTTTCCTCCGGATCGCTAGGTTCTTCCGATTGGCGAGAAGGAGAAACCGTCCATGCAGGAACAGAACATTCAAGCTAGTCGCGACGTGAAATTTCTCAATTGTGAAGAGATCCGCGCCGCAGGCGCCGACCTGACCACGCAGGAGCTTCTGGACGCAACAGATGCGGCTTGGCGGGACATCCGGTCAGGAAAATCGTTTGGTGGCAAGTCCGTGCTGTCGCTGCCAGAGGAATCCTTCTGGGAGGTCGAAAGCGTCGCTCCATTCAAGTCCCAGTTTGAGAACGAGCGGTTGGGATGGAAATTGTCGTGCCTCTACAGCGTCAATGATCAATTCGGCGGCGTCAAGATCATCGGGGCCAACGCGTTCAACCGCAATCTCGGCTTTCCGCGATCGACCTCGACCGTACTCCTGCTGGAGAAGCGAACCCTGCGCCTCGTGACGGTTCTGGAAGGAACCGCAATGTCCGCCCGGCGCACGGGCACCTATGCAACGACGGTTCTGGGCATGTTCACGAATCCAACGGATAAGCTATCAGTCTTTTTGTTCGGGTCGGGCCCAATCGCCCGCAGCGTGATTGAGTGCCTTGATTTCCGTTTCGCAGACAGGATCGAAGAGATCGTGGTGCGTGGGCGTAGCAGGGAAGGCCTTGAGGCACTGATGGCAGACATCGCGGGTTGCACGACGATCCCAGTCATCCCTGCAAGCGACACCACACGCCTACCGTTCTGTCGGTTTGTGATCACGGCCACGAATGCCAGAACACCTCTGTTTGACGATTGCGCCCTTCATCGACGCGCCATATCGCTGCATCTCGGTGGAGATGAGGTCCCAGAGGCCTACCTCCAGCGAGCACTTCGATCGGGTCTTGTCGTCTGCGATGACGTGGCGACCGTCTCTCGCCGAAATTCGCAAAGTATTGCGCTGCATTTCTCCAGGCGCGGCCTTTCCCTCGAGCAAGTCGGCCCGTTAATCGGAGTAGCAGAGCTTTCGGGCTCCGGTGATTTGCACGTCGAGCAGGAAGGTCCGACCTGCGTCACCTGCGTTGGCCTGCCGATGCTCGATCTCTATGTCGCACAGGCGACCTACAAAAAATACCGTGCGTACAACGATCACATGCTGGCAACCCGCACTTGATCAAACGGAGGCGGTTCATTGTACCTTTCCGAAATACTCGCCGAACATATCTCGGCTGTCGCCGCTCGACCTCCCCTTGCCGAGACGCGCAACATGGCAATCCGGTGTGTTCTTGATCTTATCGGTGCTGCCATCGTCGGACATTCCTCCGACAGTGCAACGGCAGCGCGTCGATCCGCAGCAACCCTCTTTGGCAAAGGCGAGACGCCGATATGGTTTTCGGGACAGGAATTGGCCGCTGTCGGCGCCCTTTTCTGTAACGCAGCAGCGGCCAGCGCCCTTGATATCGACGACGGTCACCGGGCGGCACGAGGCCATCCCGGAGCCTCAGTGGTAACGACTGCCCTTACCATCGGCTCGATGCAACAGCTTGGCGGCGACGACATCATCGCTGCAATTGTCGCAGGCTACGACATTGGAGTGAGGACGGCAGCGGCACAGAACCCGCAAACTATTTCCACGCGGCAGTCGGGACGTTGGGCTGCCATCGCATCTGCCGCAACCGCGGCGGTCTTGCTCAAGGCTTCACCAGCGGTGACCACTCAGGCGCTTGCCATTGCCGGCGTGCTTGCCCCGAACCAGCAGGCAAATGGTAGCTCGGGTTACTCGAAGATGACCGGCAACGACGTCAAGGAAGGCATCCCGTGGAGTAGTGCCACGGGGCTTATGGCTCTCGAGCTTGCGCGTCGCGGTTTTACGGGTCCTTCTGATCTGTTTGATCACCCTGACTACTACGACCCGCGGCTGCTACTCGGAGAACTCGGTCGCCGTTGGGAGATCCTCGGCACTTACTTCAAACCCTATGCGTGCTGCCGCTACATACATCCGGCTCTCGATCGGCTTCTTGAGCTTGTTGAACGCTATGGTCTGACGTCAGAGACCATCATCTCGATCGATGTCGAGACCTTCGGCTGGGCCCTCCGGCTTGCAAATCGCACGTCGCCGGAGAATCTCGTCGATGTCCAGTTTAGTCTTCCCTACTGTCTCGCGATTGCCCTTGTTGACGGCTCCTCCGGATTGTTGCCGATAACGACCAAGTGCCTTGCACGCCCGGATCTCGTTGCTGTTGCAATGAAGGTTCAGCTCTTGGTTCATCATCAGAGTGACCGCCTCTTCCCGGCCGAAACCCTGGCACGCGTCACTGTTGAAACAAAAAATGGCAAGTTTGTTTCCGACTTGGGTGGCCCACTCGGAGATCCCGGTTTGCCGCTGCTGTGGCACGGCATAGAGGAGAAGTTCTGTCGATTGACAGCCGCCAGGCTTACGCCGGGGAAGCGACAAGCCATTGTCGACGGCGTCCTGGCACTGGCGCAGGGTGAGGCAGGACCGCTATTTGCCGAAATGCCACAATATTTGGACATGCACGAGGATTGACAGGGTTCATCGCAATGTAGAGCGCGTTGTGTGGGCACACTGCGTCTTTATGCTGGAACCGGACGTTTCATGGGTTCTTGGGGATTTTGTCGCTTTTCGCACCGTTCCAAACGGCGAAGCGGCCATTGATCATCAGGTGCCGCACGCGAGCAAGATTGTGGCTTTCGACGATCGCAACATCGGCACGCTTTCCAGGCGCGAATACCCCTGTCTCCCGCAAACTCGGGAAAAATCCGAGCAACGTTGCCGGTTGCAAGCGCAATCGCGCAAGGCAACGTCTCGTTGCACCATGCGGTTGATCGCTGCAAGGATGCTGTCCCAATCACCGCCGGCAAAATCGGTAGACAAGGTATCGACAAGCCCCTCACGGACCAGGAGGTCGATGTTGGTCGCGTCGTTGCGCCAACGGGTTGTAATGCAGTCGAGTGTTGAAACGTCGATCACGACGCCACGCTTCTTGAGTTCGCGTGCGGAGGCAACACATTCATCCGGACGAAACGAGGGATGGTTGGCGTGAGCCGCCACAATGCGGGCTGATGGATATCGCACTGCCAGGTTCAGTAATGTTCGTGCTGTGGGGAGGGCGTGGTGGAATATGCCTGGCAGGCCATAGTGCGCACTGGCTGCGGCAATCTCGTCCAGTCCTCTCAAGGAGAGCGCGACAGGGGGCATGACGGTTTTCGTTATCAGCTCCACAAGATCCTGGACGGACATGATCGATAACAGACCGCATTCGGCCAGAAGTGCTTCGATCAGTTCAGTTGGGGCTGCGTCCTTACCGTCGAGGGTGCGTCCGAGGACTGCTTCTTTGAGACTTCGCGCCCACTTCGGGGAGAGCCTGATGCCCGTTAATGCAAATATCGCGTCCGGTATGAAGCGATAGTCCTGGGCCCCTCCCCCAAGCGTTTGACCACCGCCGGCTTCGCCAAGCGCTCGCACCCCAGCACTTATCATCGTCTCGATGGTCGCTGCATGATGACGGTCGCTGAGACCGGCGCCGTCAATTGCAAGTGCGGCACGAAGGTTGCTTGGCGTATGCGCGCTCGTGATATGTATGTCGAGAGGATGGTTGTTTCGCGTACCATCGTCGATTTCATCGGCAAGGGCGAGGCCGCAGACATTCAGGAGAGTAGAGGTGCCGGAAAGCAGGTGTCGGTTGCGAAAGTAATCGACGTCGCTCGACCGAAAGGGCTTGGACCCGCTCGGCATCGAGGGGCCGTGCACGCACCCATGCGCATGCGCGTTGATAATGCCGGGAATGATCGTGTAGCCGTCGGCGTCGATGACAAGCGATCCTGCGGCGGCCGCAAGCTGACCCTCCGCGACCTGGCAATCGTTCTGCCGCGAACACGGACGGAACCGCGGGTGTGAACTGTTGATCCATCTCCCGTGACAACGCGGCCATTGAGGATCAAGGTTTCGCAAGCCATCGCGCTCTCCTTTCAGGCAAAGACGGATTGACGGAGCCGATGCCATAGCCGATGCCGCGCACCGTACGAATGGGGTCAGGGGCTCCCTCAATCCTCAGACACCTGCGCAGTCGCCCGATGTGGACGTTCACCGTCTTGCAATCGACGTATATTCCACTTGGCCAGCACTGCCTGATGATCTCCCTGCGGTCGGAAATCCTGTCGGGCTGAAGAAGGAAGTAGCGCAGGACGGCAAACTCGATCCGTGGAAGGTAGACGGGGCAATCGGCACGCCACACGCGCCGGGCCGCCACGTCCATCTCGATGTCGCCAAATCTCAGGCGCTGTGTCGTGCCTTGCATCATCAATGCCCGAAGCAGATGACTGGGCGGAACCGGTCGGGTAAAGACTTCATCGGCGCCTGCGTTGAGGAAGGCGAGACCCTGGCCATGCGCCCCCGGGTCAACCAGGGCGACAATGATGATCGCGCTGCCTGCTCGAAGATCGCAAATCTGCGCACAGGCCGAAACTGCGTCCCTGACCCGGCCGTCAATCAGAAGCGCACAGACGTTGTCTTGGCGCGTAGCGATAACGATGTCATTGGCTTCTGACTGCAGGCTCGTCGCAAAGCCGGAATGCTCTAGAAGGTGGCGGGCACTGAAGCACAGATCGCCGTCTCCTGAGCCGATAACAATCGTCGGTCTCATGGCATACTGTCGCTGTTGTTGTGTTTTGGCACCCGTACAATCTCACGAGAGAGGGTGCGCTTCAAACATTGATGTCCAGCGCTCGATTAAGAAATATTTCTTCGATGTTCACACGACATCTAAGAACGGGACGAAGCAGACGGCACCTGTCGGACATTACGCCTTGGTATCCCCAAGTGCTGGCTTTCCATTGATATGAATGGCCAATGAATTGATTTGTCGTGAAATTGGAGGCTGCAAAGGAGCGGCTGCATAATTTTGTTCTCACCCCGTCCCTCCGGAGAACCAGATGTGTACCCCTTTGGAAATGTCGAACCTGCCGTCGGAAGAAAGCAGACTGGAGGATGAGGAGCACTGCAATGATCCCCATGAGGCAGCAAAACCCCTACGCTGCCTGACCTGTCGCAACCTCTCCTGTAAAGGACGCAAGGCTCAGCCGCAGCTGGACGGCACCGCCAAAGGCACGGCCCCAACGAATGAGCCCATCGAGTGATAGTGCCAATCATCTTGAGTTTAGTCTTCTCGACATAAGCAACACGCAAAGGTTGTCAATCGCCTTTAATGATTAATCGAAATGCTTGAGAAGGCGGAATTAGCAATTATGCGAGTTGGCAAGAGTAAATAATGACCGCAACCTTAGAGGGATTGTCGTCGGACCTGTCATACGCTTCCGACATGGCATTCAATCCATAAGGGCAGGCGGAGAGAACTCATTCAAGCGAAGATCATCTTTGCGGATAACGGCGGCACGGATGTTCATCCAATCATTGCTGCAATCGAAAGGGAGGCGATGGCTGTGTCGGTGGTACACTCCATCCTTCAACTGCGAAGGCATCTGTATCGATCGCAATATGACGCGGTGATCGTCGATGCCGTTTCATCGCCAAACGAAGCAATCGACTTCTGTCGGCAAATCAGGACCAGCAGCGCCATCCCGATCTTCCTTATTGTGGAGCCCTTCAAGGCGGATCTGATCGTGTTGGCGCTAGAAGCCGGGGCCGATGATTGCATGTCACCTCCCGTCTCGATCCCTGAATTTGTCGCCAGGATCAACAACCTTCTGAGACGTGCCTCATACGCCCGCATTCCCACACATCGGCAACCGCTAGCATTCACCTTCGCCGGCTTTCGTCTCAGCGTGCTTGAACGCCAGCTTTGGGGTCCGGACTGCCAGATCGTTGATCTCACCTCTGCAGAATTCGATCTGCTGCTGGCACTGTGCCGGAACCCGGGAAGGCTGATGCGACGCGAAGAGTTGCTGACATCGACGCATGCCGGTGTTGCAGGACCCGTGACGCGCAGCATCGACGTCCACATCAGCCGTCTGCGTCAAAAAATAGAACACGATCCGCCGAACCCTCGCCTGCTCAAGACAGTGAGACTTGGAGGATATGTTTTCACGGCCGACGTGATGGCGGGCTAGGTCATGTCCGCGAACTATTAAGTTTTGTTTCCGGACACCGTTCCAATTGATGCGCGAGAACCATGCAACTAATCGTATGCACGCCTGGATCGTCATGGACGGGCTGAAAGCTGGGTTGGCGTCGCGCAGGCGACGACGGGGTTCATTGAATTGCGCAAGGGTGGTCGTCGACATCAGCGTACACATGGAGCTTTGCGCATCCTGGGGGAGCTTATCGGCTATGAATATGCGTACTCTTTTTCACGAAATGATCGATTCGACCGCGACAACGTCCACGGAGGATTCGCTCCGCGCCGCCGTTGCGAGGATCACCACCAAGCATGGTTTCGAGCGCTTCGCATATCTCAATCTCGACGCCGTAAGCGCCAGGAGCTTTGCCGTATCGAACTATCCGCAGGACTGGCAGGCGATGTATTTCGGCCGCTCATACATGGCGCTGGATCCCGTCGTCACTATGGGCAAACGGATGATGCGGGCGTTTCAGTGGTGCGTCGATGAGCAACGACGACGGGCGACGAAAGACGAGCGCGGTTTCTGGGACGCGGCGTCGCAGTTCGGCATTCGCGCAGGGGTGACTGTGCCGATACGCGTGTGCTACGGGCAGGTTGCAATGCTGACCCTGGCTTCCTCTCAAAATTTGCGTCCAAGAGAATTCTGCGAAACCGAATGTGCCGTCGCCGCAACCTCGGCAACGTTTCTGCATTCGCGTCTCGTCTCGACGAATTGTCCGACAACGCAGCGTCAGCCAGGATTGTCCGACCGCGAGGCGCTGTGCTTGGGATGGATAGCCGCGGGGAAGTCGATGCAGGACATCGCCGAGATCCTTGGCTTGAACTACCACACCGTTCGCTGGGATCTCGACAACATCCGCGCGAAACTCAACGTAAAGAACCTGAAACAGGCACTTTCCCTGGCGCTGCAACTGGGTTTGATCTGACAGTTCCTATCGAAGAACCTGTTCGGCCACCGCGGCCGAACAGTCCTTTGGCGTCTCTTGATGGCGAGATGAACACATCCCTCAAGTGCGGATGCGCCGGACGCCGATCCAATGTCTGCCTCACGCCACCTTCACCCTTTCGACGAATTCAGAATGGTAGTCGGCGGGACAGATCCGCTCGAAGGTTGCCTGGTCGGCGGCGAGAACACCCGCAACACTTGGCGTTTCGTTGATGAGGCGAAGTTCTCCCAGACGTCTCATCGGCCAACCGGAGCGATTGAGAAGTCGCTCGAGCCGGACATCGGTTACTGTGACGATCTCGTTGTAGCCGTTGAGAAAGGACCATTCCGCAATTGCGGCAAACATGGTCCGGGTCGCCAGATGCAGCGGACGCCCCTCCATTCCGTGACAATGGTCGATGTCGACACAGAAGCGCGAGCTTTCGATCATGGACGCATGGGGGCGGAACGTGTCACCACCCCCAAGCAAGCATGAAAATAGAGTTTGCAGCATCGTTGGGCCACAGGCAGGGAGAAGGCGCGCGCAGCCAACGACATTGCTTTGCTCATCGATTGCCAGAATGTAGGTCGGCTCAAGCGCGTCGAATTCGTCGCACTCGCGCTCGCCCTTACACGCGACCCAACCTAAGCGTTGCGCAAAGACACGGGCGCGCAGCCGATACATTTGTTCAAGGAGATCTAGGTCACGGGATGTTCGGGGTTGACTGAGTGCGACTGCCTGCATGATCAAAATCCTCCGCAATTTGGGTTACGCAATCAGCGTGAACGGAGGTGACAGAGATTTGAACTCGCAGATTTGCGGGTCGAGACAAACGGCTGCGCCGAGACGGGAACCAACACGAGCTATCTATCGAGAAAACAGTACTGCACGGTCCCGACAGGGCGCCGGAGTAGGAGCGATGAACTGCGTTGGCACAGACGCTGAGATTTAAATGCTGTGATCGAAATGGCCGTTCATTCTGTTGCTGGACGACGTAATCACGCCCATTGCAAAGCGCGTAACCTGTTGACGATCTGTCGGACCGTCAACATTCTGGTCGCTCCGGCTGATCGCCCGGAAAAGGTCAAGAGTAACTGGATCTGGCCGGGCGCGAATGTGATGAATGCTGGAGTTCACCGAATTTCGCTCAAGGACGGACCGAAGCTGGTTGCATACGATGAGCACGGGAATTCGCAGGCGCGATCCCATTGGACGGGCCCCGGGGGCCCCTGGAGGTGACCCCGTTCCATGCAGAAAAGGTGGGGATACTGTCCGTCATCGAGAAACACCTGGCTTTGCATTATGTAATGTGGGACGGCGCCACGTTCTAAAATGCGGCTGAGCTGAACGAAGGACTGAATGACAAAACAACTCGATATGTTTGCTTCGACGCTGGCGGCCAGCGAACTGCAAATCGAGCGTATTCGCCGAACCGATCGGAAGTCGATCGGTTGGAGTGCAGAGGAAATGGTTGAATGCCTGGAGGCAACCGGGGACTACCGCGTGTTACGCAGGCTTGCTCCCCGTTCCGCTCCCACACGTCGCCGACCGGAATTTGGACGCCTGGGCGTTCTCATCGACACCGAGACGACCGGCCTTGATCACCGCAAGAACGAGATCATCGAGATAGGTGCGGTAAGCTTCACGTTCGATGACGAAGGCCAAATCGGGGACATCGTTGATGTCTATTCTGGACTGCAGCAGCCACAAACCGCGATTCCCCCGGGGATTACCCAACTGACTGGGATCACCGACGAGATGGTGGCGGGGCAACAGATCGATATGGCGTCGTTGCGGCGGATTATCGAACCGGCAGATCTCATCATTGCCCATAATGCCGGCTTTGACCGCCCTTTCTGTGAGAGGTTTTCTCCGGACTTCAAAGACAAGGCCTGGGCGTGTTCGGTCTCTGAGATCGACTGGAGCGCGCGCGGTTTCGAGGGCACAAAGCTCGGCTACCTTGTCGGTCAGGCAGGCTATTTCCACGTTGGCCATCGCGCCGTTGACGATTGCTTCGCGCTGCTGGAAGTCCTCGACCATCAGAAAGCGGAAGCTGAGAAGCCTTTCGCTGAACTGCTCAGGGCCTCCGAGCGATCGCGCGCTCGTCTGTTTGCCGAACACAGTCCTTTCGACATGAAGGATCACCTCAAAGCACGGGGATATCGTTGGTCTGACGGGAGCGACGGTCGTCCGAAGTCCTGGTGGATCGAAGTCGACGAGGATCTTCTGGCAGACGAACTTCACTTCCTGCGAACTGAAATATACCGTTGGGACGATGCCGACCCGCCGGTCCAGCACCTGACTGCGCTGGAAAGGTATAAGGCGTAAGCTTCTACGCCTGGTCACTTCCTCTACCCGCCAGGCATGCAGCAAAAGGCGAATCCCCCAGGATGCGTCAACAGGTTGTTAGGACTTTGTTGACCATAATTGCCTCTCGCATGCCTGGCTTTGCAAACCGTCTGCACGCCCGCCGGGCCAAAGGGTTGAGGTTGGCCATGTCTGATGATCCGGAAAGGCGGTTGACGCCGTGCATCTTCGGTGCTGTCGGCAGAACGCTATGGTCGATCGCCAGACGCGCTCGGCAAGCGGCGATCGCAACACTCGCCATTCTCCTATCAGGAATGACGGCCGAGGCAGAGGATCGTGCCTTGAAGCTCTTTTTTACGCACACCGGAGAGCGAACCACGATCACGTTCAAACGCGACGGAAGATTTGATCCGAGAGGGCTCGCGCAGATCAATCGCTTTTTGCGTGACTGGCGGAAAAACGAACCCACGCGGATGGATCCGCGTCTGCTCGATCTCGTCTGGGAGGTTTATCATCGCAGCGGTGCGCGTGACTATATCCACGTTGTATCAGCTTACAGATCTCCGACGACGAACAAGATGCTGCGCTCGCGTTCTCGAAGCTCCGGCGTTGCAAAGACAAGCCAGCATATGCTTGGCAAAGCGATGGACTTCTACATCCCTGGTGTGAAACTGCAGACATTGCGGGCGCTTGCCATGCAGTTGCAGATCGGCGGTGTTGGATACTATCCCCGTTCCGGGTCCCCCTTCGTGCACCTTGACGTCGGTCGAGTAAGGGCGTGGCCGCGGATGTCGCGGCAGGAACTCGCAAGCATATTCCCGAATGGCCGCACCATGCATGTCCCGGCTGACGGCAGACCCCTTCCGGGCTATGCCCAGGCTGTCGCCAACCACAACAAGCGCATTCAATCTGGCTCGATCGAGAACGCTGCAACAGCCGATGAGGAAGATGCTGTCGAACCCGGCCAGGCGAGCCCTTCGGCCGGCCCCATTGAGGTCGCACTCGTTCCAGTCCCATCCAGCCGCGTCGAGAGGGCCCTTTCCCACCAGGCAGGCCCAAATTCGGTCACTGCCCGGGCGAACGGCCAGGCGCCAATCGCGGATCTTTCCTTGTACGCCGTTCCGATCCCGAATCTCCGGCCTCCGGAAGAGGCGGTGGGTGCAGCGATTGATGAAATTCAGACGGCATCTACCGGTGCCGCGGAACCGGAGCAAAATACACGAAAGTTCCTCCCTTTGCTCACGGAAGCTCCGACGTCTGGCTTCACGCTGTCCGCACAGTCCGCTGCCTCGTTGCCAATGTCCGGATCGTCGGAACTTCAAGCTGGTATCGGGAGCGTTTCGGCAAGGCGGCTTTTAAGTTGGGCTCTGCATTTGCCGGACAGGGCGCCGGGCCTTTCTGCACCGTATGGTCATCGACGCCTGATCATTCTCGACTCGGATCGAGGTCCATACAACGCCTCTCTTGCGACCTCACCTTAATTTGAAAGTGATGGTCCCAAACGTCGGGCTGCCAAGCATTTTCGGCAGCTTTAGCGAACGACGGTCATCATAGATCCCCACTCCGTCGCCCGTCTGGATGAGGGCTGAGCGCGCCTCGCAGGCGGATGCATTTCCGTTGATGTCAGACATGCCCTGACGGCGACGATGTAGTCTTCACCATCGTCGATTGGCCAGCCGGCAATGCCTCGGCAATTTCGCCAGGCGTATTGACCAGCCTGTATTTCCAGCGCCAGGCAAGCGTCATGCGAAGATCGCGGTCGGGGTCACCGTCTTCCAAATCGCAGTGGCAGCGGCACGACGCCGTGGGTCCGCACATGCAGCACCGACATAGACGCATCCGTCCTTGAACATGATCTTGGCATCGGTACTCGCGTGTCCTGACAGACAGCGTGCTTGCCGTCGCGGTTTTCGCCCGCGTGCGAAAGATAGGATAGTGAAATTCACAATGCCAGCGGACAGGTCAGGCCGCGCATCAGCGAGCGCGCCGACACCGGATTGGCAGGCCCGGCGAAGGACATCTGCAGATAGGCGCGCGCTCCCTTGGCACGCACATCGATCAGGAACCGCCGGCCGGCGTCGCGGGGCCGCAACCGTGATCCGTCCAGGAACCGCAGGAGGCCCCATGGTCCGGCTTCGCCCTTCTTGTCGACTGCAATGCCGTTATCGAAGGATATCTCAAATCCGCGAGCGGGTGACGCTCCTGGCCATTTCAAGGTCACTGCCTCCCCCGAAGTGACGACCGGAGCATGAGCGCCGCCGATTGAGATGGTCGCCGCTCCTCGTTGGGCGAGCGCTTCCAGCACGATCGGGACATTGGGCGGTGTTCCCTGTTGGAACAGAGCCTGCCCAAGGGCCACTGCCCGCTGCAAGAATGCTGCGCTTTCCGGTTTATAGCCGGAAAGCCGCGCCTCCGGTCTCCAACGCCACGGTGTCGCCGACGTGTCCATCAAATGTGCCAGTTGCGCCCGAAAATACTTTTCGATCGTGCCCTCCGGCGCGAAGATCCGTGCGACCTCGTCCATGTCCGCGTCAGGGCCATCGAAGAACGGATAATGGCCATTCACGGCGGCCCGGCAGGCGGCTGAAATCTGCGAACCCCAAGATGACTGGGACTGAGACTGAGACTGAGACTGGGGCTGCGGCACCTCCTTTGCAACATGATCCGTTGCAACGTCCGGCGCCTGATCCAACGTAGGTTCGGCGGCCCTCGGGGCAGCCGTCTGGGAAATCACATCCTCGACGATTTGCACGACCAGAAGAGGTGCTTGCTGCAAGGCAACGATGGAGTTCGCACGCTCCTGTGCGTCCATGAGGGATTTCTTGCCAATCTGTGCATCTGCATCGAGAACAGCAAGAGAGACGTTCAACGATACGAAAAGTTGCGAGATTTCCGACATCCGCCCCTGCTCGACGAACTGGATCGCCGGCCCCAACGCCGCCGCGATCCGAAGCTGATTGGCGTGGCTTCGGCCACGATCCGTCCCGCCCGACTGGCGCCAGGCCTCACGGATAAGTGCCGAGAGCGGCGAGTTGCGTGCGCTTAGCGCACCGCTGATCACGACCGCCGTTGGCTGGTCGGTGAACGGCCTGACGCGTAGCTCACCCAGATACTCCGTCCATACGTCAAGCGTACGCTTTTGAAGCAGATCCATCACCGCGTCTTCGGTCGTCGTGCCATTGGAGGCAATAAGAGTAGCGGCCTCGGACCTTGCCCTCCGGATCGCCTCGCTTGCACCGTCGGACCGCGCGTAGCTCCATCCGGCCTCCGTAAAGAGGCCGGCGATACCGCGCCCGATCGGTACGCCTGACCGGTGGATCAGGATCGTCTCGAGACCTGGCACTGCCTGGGAAAGAGACCAGGCAGGTAGTGCTGCGGCCTTTTCGGCACGGGTCAGTTCAAGCAATGCGCGCTCGCTTGGCGAGCCTTCAGCAGCGAACTGCCGTGCCTGGGCGACCGTTTCGGGATCCGGAGATGGAAGTCTCGGTTGTGGCCCGGACATGGCGGCGACATGCTCGGCCAGCAAGGCAAGTTCGGGAAAGGCCTCGGCTCGGTCGGCAACCCAACCAGCAAGAAACCGAGGCTGCCAGTCAGAAGTGCCCTTCAGGATCGACCAGGCGCGCAGGGAATCGTAGAGTGCATTGGCCTCGCCTTCGGTGGCAAGCGCAACACCGAGTGCCTCGGCGAGTGGCTCGGCAACAAGGGATTCGGCCGCCTCGCCATAGCGACGACGTGCAGCCGCTGCCGGGTCGAGCATCTCGATATGATGAATCAGGCCAAGCGGAGACTGGCCCGCGTCCTGCTCGACAAGCTGGACTGCCGCCAGGAACGCATCGAGTTGGGCCGCCCGCGCAGCCGGCGTAGCGGCCTTGCCAGCTTCTACAACGCTTCCAACGGCTGGCAATTGCGCCAACAACCGCTCGCGAAACCGCCATTCCGCCCATCCAGCCCAGCCGACGAGCATCGCGAAAAAAAGGACAATCGCAAGAAAGACGAGTCCACGGTCTGCCCGCGTTCTATGCTGCTCCGCCTTCGACTGCGCGGCTTGCACTGCCTCATTGCAATGCCCGAGAAAGCGGGCCAGATCGCGCCGCGCCAAGCCCCCTTTCGCGGCCTGGGCAGCGCGTTCGGCGAGCCCATCGACGCCAATCATGTGGCCAATTGGAAGGGCGGCCGCAAGAGCACGTTCCCATCGCTTGGCCGGTAGCGCCGGATTGCTGCGCGCCCGCACGTCAAGCAGCGCGATGAGCGCGTCGCGCGCATCCAGGAGCCAGTCAGGGGGAACGTTCCTGCGGCGTCCTTCTTTCTCGAACTCGGCCACAAGGAGGCGGGCAGTCGCTGCCAGCTCCTGCGGATCGGGCCGCTTCTCGCTTTCGGCGCGCTTGGCGAGGCTCAGCAGCGGCTCGGCCAATGCGGGAAGCATGTCCGCTCCCGTGACATCCCGACCCGGCGGTTGGCCATGGTCGCTCACAGCTTGCCCTCCGCAGCCCATTTGCGCAGCAGCGCCTCGCCGACTTCAAAGTGCATGGAATCTTCGCGACTATAGCCGGCACCCCAGTACCAGCCGGCATCGTTGAAAAACTCCGCAAGCACAACAAGTCCGAACTGCGTGTTGTCATCGCCCATCCGGTCGAGGTTCTTCTTGAGTGTCAGGTCGACGGCCGCGCCCCAGGCGTGCGAGGAGACAGATTTCGTGGAACCGCGCACATAACGCGCGCAAAGCGCACCGGCGGTTCCGATCGCGGCGTAGATGTCTGGCTCTTCCTTTCGCAGACGCTCCATGATCTGCCCCAAGGAATCGAGCGCGGGCCTGATCATCGTCAGGCGGAAATGCCCTATGTCCCGGCTTTCCAGGGTTCTCAGTAATTTTGGGTTGGTGACCGGCTGGCAGCTTGTGGAATAGACACTTCGTGGCTCGCCAAGGACCTCGCGTAACACTGCCGGGGTCGGGCGGATGACACGCTCGTTGAAGCGCTTCTTCGCCAATTGCATGGGCTCCGTCATATTTTCGGTTTCTTCCGGCGGCGCAATGCCACCGAACTGATCGATCGAAAACGACTGCGGGCTCACAGGTTCGCCGGGCGGCGGCGAAACCGCAGAGCTTTGCGGAACGGGTTCGGGACGAGGCGCCTCTGCCAGTTCCTTCACCTTTCCTTCTAGATCGGTCACCCTTCGCTTAAATGAGTTCAGTTCAGCGCGCAGGTCCTGGATTTCCGCGTCCTGTTTGGCAAGCTGTTGCGTTGCCCGATCAATCCTTCCCTCATTCGGATCAAGCTCGGTATTTCGCAGCAAGTCTCCAACCAACGCGAACGCGACCGCCGCAAGAATGATGCTCATTCCAATGACGACGGCTGCAATCGGATCTAGTGGCCTCAAGGCGCTGCAGCTCCGTCAATCCGAACGACCACCACAGAGACGTTATCAGGAGCGCCATTATCGAGAGCGGCGGCTATCAGTCGCTGGCAGGCGACGTCGGGGTTTGGCGCGCTCAACTGTGCGATGATCTCTGGCTCGGCAACACAGTCAGTCAATCCGTCGGAACAAAGAAGCAAATAATCCCCCGGCTTGAGGGGGACTTCGACAGAGTCGACATCGAGCCGTTCGGCGGCACCGATCGCGCGGGTAACAACGTGCGCTTGCGGATGCTGCCAGACAGCGTCAGGCGTCAAACGTCCATCATCGACAAGTTCCTGCACGACCGAATGATCGCGCGTGAGCTGCAACAAATCCCCTGCCCGCAAACGGTAGGCCCGGCTATCGCCCACCCACGCGATCGTCGCTGTTCCACCATCAATGAGTGCGACCACCACTGTTGCGCCCATCTGCGCAACATTGGCCGACGCCGCCCAACGACGGATGGCGGCATTGGCTGATTGCAGTGCAGCGACGAGATGAGCGCCGGAAATGGGTGCATGCGGAAGGAGGGCGAGCTGTTCGATGACCAGGTCTGCCGCGACATCCCCGTGGCCGTATCCGCCCATCCCGTCAGTTACCGCCCAAAGTGCGCCTGAGGGGTCAATGAGAATGGCGTCTTCGTTGTTTGTGCGCACATGCCCGGTATGGCTCAGTCCCGCTCCTTGCGGCCTGGACGGCCAGCGCGTCGAAGGATTGTCCCGAGAATCCGGGGTCATGATCGGATAACCCCATTGATCGATCCGTCGTGAGCGCAACTGCCGGATCGGTTGCAGCCACAATGATCCTATAGTATTTTCAAGGGGGGCGAAACCTTTTTGCCAAGGAGCCTGAGATGAAGCGCCTGATGACCACAAAGCTGACGGTGTTTCTCGCTCTGTTCTTCGTGACACAAGGTGGTTTGGGTGCACAGGAACTGAACGATTCCGCGCTCAAGGAACGATTCCAGCGACAGATCGACTTGTTCAAGGCGGCACGCCTCGGAGCGACGCGCGGCCTGGTTCTTACCAACGGCAACGCAGCGCCCAACGCCCAAGCCGTCCCGGTGACAATTGCAACGCCCGAGACTGAACCGGCCAAGACCGCTCCAGCTCCCTCTTCCCATGCAACCGTTGAGTCCCAAGGCACCCAGACTGCTCCAGCGGCCCCCAATACAGTTCAGCCATCTGCCCCGAAGCCGACGGCGACGTCGTCGGCAACGGCAGTGTCCGCGGCCGCGGCGACGACAGACCCACAGACATACTGGAAGCTCCCGCCTGATGACCAGATCAACGTCCGGGTGAATTTTGCATTTGACTCTGCGGCGATCGCTTCGGAGCAAAGACCAATGCTGAGGCAGCTTTGCGAAGTCGTAAAGGACATGGACATCAAACTTGTCCGTATCATCGGTCACACGGATTCTGTCGGAGGCGCGAGCTACAACCAGCATCTGTCGGTTCTGCGGGCGAAGGAAGTTGCGCGGTTTTTCACGGATGATTGCCATATCCCGCGCGAGCGGCTCGAAGCGGTTGGTGTCGGCGAGCAGTTTCTTCTCAACCAGGAAAATCCGAAGGCCGACGAAAACAGGCGCGTGGAATTCCAGGCGGTAAGCTAACGGCGCCCCCCGGCAGCTGCGATCGACAGCAACGTCTTTGCCTATTCGAATGCGTAAGTGAAGCCTTCCGGGGATGTTCCGATCGTGGCCTTGGTAAGGCGTTTACCCTCGAGGGACCAGTTCAGAAGACCCTGGCTGAGGGTCGGCAGAAGTGTATTGGTCAGGATCGCGTCTATCATGCGCCCCCCGGATTCGACCTCGGTACACCGTGCCTTTATCAACTCCAGGACCCCGTCTCCGATGACCAGCTCGGCGTCATGGTTGGCGCGAAGCCGGCGCGCGATCTTCGCGAAATGATGTTGTGTTATCGCCTCAATCATTGAATCCGAGAGCGGATAATAGGGAACGACAATCACACGTCCGAGGAAGGCTGGCGGGAACACTTTCAACAGTGGTGAACGTAGTGCGCGTTCGAGCTCCTCGGGCGGCGGCCGCCTCTTGCCGCCGTCGGCAAGCTTCATGATAACATCCGAACCGACATTCGACGTCAGCAGGATGAGACTGTTCCTGAAGTCGATCCGCCGGCCCTCGCTGTCGTCCATCATTCCTTTGTCGAAAACCTGGAAGAAGATTTCGTGCACATCGGGATGCGCCTTCTCCACTTCATCGAGCAAAATGACGGAATAGGGCCGCCGGCGCACGGCCTCGGTCAGCACGCCCCCCTTGCCATAGCCGACATAGCCGGGAGGCGCGCCCTTAAGGGTCGAGACCGTATGGGCCTCCTGGAACTCCGACATGTTGATGGAGATCAGGTTCTGCTCGCCGCCATAGAGGGTTTCGGCGAGAGCCAGCGCCGTTTCTGTCTTGCCGACGCCCGACGGACCGCATAGCAGGAACACGCCCACCGGCTTTTCGGGAGAGGCCAGGCCCGCACGGCTGGTTTGCACACGCCGGGCGATCGATTCCATTGCGTCCTCCTGGCCGACGACACGCTCGCCCAGAACCGCGGCAAGCTTTAGCGCCTTTTCGGTCTGGCTGGTCAGCATCCGACCGACAGGAATGCCCGTCCAGTCCTTTACGACAGAGGCAACAGCGTTCTTGTCGACGGAAAGGAGGACCAGCGGTGCCTCGCCCTGCACCCCGGCAAGCTCCGCCGTCCGGGCCTTGAGCCGTTCAAGCTCGGCGCGTTGATCCGATGCATCGGCGGCCCTCCGCCCGGCACGCTCTCCGTCGGCGGCACCCGGCAATTCCCCGCCGGCCTCCGCTTCAGCAAGTGCGGCATCGAGCGCCACTCCTCTTCCTCGCAGGCTAGCTCGCAGACCAAGGATCTCGTCGACCATCGACTGTTCGCTTTCCCAACGAGCCTTTGCAGCAAGCAACGTGGACTCTATTTCGGCGAGAGCGGCTTCAACTTTGGACTGGCGCTCGGCGACTTCAATGCCGATTGCCGCTTCACGCCCGATAATGCCCTGCTCGATCTCAAGGGACTGCTTGCGCCTCAGAAGGTCTTCAACCTCAGCCGGCGTCGCGTGCTGCGAAACCGCCACCCGCGCGCAGGCCGTATCGAGCAGGCTGACTGCCTTGTCCGGAAGTTGGCGGGCGGGAATATAGCGATGTGACAGGCCGACGGCTGTCTCGATCGCTTCGTC
Organism: Rhizobium sp. 42MFCr.1; assembly: GCF_000377185.1. Lineage (NCBI taxonomy): Bacteria > Pseudomonadati > Pseudomonadota > Alphaproteobacteria > Hyphomicrobiales > Rhizobiaceae > Rhizobium > Rhizobium sp. 42MFCr.1. The sequence goes on along the minus strand of NZ_KB897823.1, from coordinate 150,882 downwards.
CAGGATCTGCACCTGATGGTGTTTCTCCAATACACCGGCCACCCCACGCAGCATCAGGATGGCAGCTTCCTCATCAGGCTCTTCAATCTTGACCACCTGGAACCGGCGGGTCAACGCCGGGTCTTTTTCGATATGCTGCTTGTACTCTGCCCATGTCGTTGCGGCGATTGTGCGAAGCTCGCCACGCGCCAAGGCTGGCTTGAGAAGGTTCGCAGCATCTCCCGTTCCCGCTGCCCCGCCTGCCCCGATCAAAGTATGAGCTTCGTCGATGAAGAGGATGATCGGCGTCTCCGATGCCTGAACTTCGTCGATGACCATCTTCAGCCGCTTTTCGAACTCACCCTTGACGCTTGCCCCCGCCTGCATCAATCCGATGTCAAGCATGTGTAGCGCAACGCCCTTCAGCGGAGGCGGGACATCTTCTGCTGCAAGGCGAAGCGCAAAACCCTCGACCACAGCTGTCTTGCCCACTCCGGCTTCACCGGTCAGGATCGGGTTGTTTTGTCGCCGTCGCATGAGAATATCGACAATCTGGCGGACCTCGGGATCCCGGCCGACGACCGGGTCGATTTTCCCATCGCGGGCTCGACGGGTGAGGTCCGTCGCATACTTCGCCAATGCGGAGTCACCGCCTGCCGGGCGTTTTTTCCGGGGCTGTTCTTGGATCTCGGCCTTGCCGACATTTTCAAGTGATCCGGCAAGCAGGTCATCCAGCCGGGGAAGTATCGAATCCGCCTCGATCCGATCGAATTCGGCGCTGATCTTCAACAGAAGGCCGTCAAGCACCGCGACCTTTCTGCATGCCAGGAGCACATAAGCCCCGCGGACTTCTTCGGATCCAAACTGCAGGCTTGCCAGGCTCCAGGCTTCCTGGATGGCATGAAATATGTGATCGGAAAACTCCTCGATAGAGGTCGCGCCATAAGGCAGCTTGTCTATTGCCCTTGCCATCTCGGCAGCAAGCCGGCCAAGATCCATGCCGGCATCGGCGAAGAGAAGCTGAAAATCCGCACGGTCCACCAGAGCCAGCTGTTCGACCCAGTGAACAAGTTCGACGTAGGGATTGCCGCGAAGCTTGGCCGCGTCCGCCGCCGCCTTGAACGCGCGCAGGCAAACGGGATTAAGTTTTCCGACCAGTTCCTTGCGCTTGAAGCTCTGCGAAGACATGTTCTGCTCCATGTCGATCGGCTCCTGCCCAGGTGATCTTAAAGAGGTCCCGAGCCTCGTCTTTGATCGCTGGTCACAGCGTGCCACATTAGAGTATTCTTGACAAATATTCAGGGCCACGTGTTCCTGGTGAACAGTCTCGCGTAATTTCCACTGGGTGCGCTGGGAGGCTCCAGATGATCGATCCGCTGCCTGGCGACATCTTTCGCAAAGCTCAGGTGCTTAATAACACCTACGAGATCGAGGGTATCCTCGGCCGCGGCGGCACAGGCGAGGTCTACAGGGCAAGCAACCGGATCACAGGCCGTGTGGTGGCGCTAAAGGCGCTGAAACGCGAGCTATCGGGAAACGCGGGGTATCTGGAGCTCATGAAGCGTGAGGAGGAGATGCGCAACATCTCCCACGATGCGGTTGTGCGCTACACCGACTGCAGCCAGACCGCAGACGGCCACGTCTATCTGGTGATGGATTACGTCGCCGGCACACCTCTCAGCGAGTGGCTAGAACGTGGCGGGGCGTCGCCTCGGGATCTGCTGGTCGTGGCCCACAGAGTGGCCGAAGGCCTTGTCGCGACGCACGAGCGCAAGATCGTCCATCGCGACCTTTCCCCCGACAATATCATCCTGCGCGACGGCAGGCCGGAGGAAGCCGTTATCATCGACTTCGGTATCGCGAAGGACAGCAAGACAGGGGCCCGTACAATCGTCGGCAAGGAATTTGCGGGCAAATACGAATATGCAGCGCCAGAACAGTTGCATGGGCAGGCGGAGCCACGCTCTGACCTTTATGCCTTGGGCGCTTCGCTGCTTGCCACCTTTCGAGGAAGGATTCCTGACGTGGGAACCAGCCCCGGCGAGGTTGTCCGTCACAAGGAACGGCGACTTGATACCTCGGGTGTTCCTGAACCGTTGAAGACGCTGATCGACGATCTCACCAGGCCGGACCCTGCCCAACGCCCTCCGAGTGCTGCCGCAGTCGTCAAGGAAATCGGCAGATTGCTGCAGCCTGGTCTCGCCAAGGCACGGCGGGAGACCGGGCATCAAGCGGGGCGCAGGTGGCAGCCATGGCTGGCGATCCTGCCCCTGGTGGCGCTGGCGGCAATCGCCGGGCTCTGGTTTTTCGGGGTTTTTGAGCATTTGTCCCCGACTGCGCTTCCGATCGCAACCCCTTACAAACTCACGGCCGGGGTGGATGCCCAAAACCGGCCGATGCTCGCGGGTTTTGCTCCGGATGCTGAGCAGCAACAGGCAATCCTGTCGACCTTCAACCGAACGGTCGGGCTTCCTCCGCCCAATGGCGCTCTGACGCTTGCACAGGGTGCTCCATCCGAACAGTGGGCGCAGGACATTGACGCCTTGTTTAAAGCCGCCGCTCCACTCGTCGAGTGGAAGCTCGAAGTCGCTGATCGGACAGCTCGCCTCACCGGTCTGGCGGCGGACAAAGCTGCACGCGAAGAAGTGGTCGCCCACTTTGACGCTGCGGCAAAAGCGACCGGTTATCAGAGTATCGTCCGGATCGCGGCCGGTCCGCGGGACCTGTCGTCTGACCAGTTGAAACCCCTTCTCGTGCCACTTCAAACCTGCGGTCCGCTCCTCGTTCAACCTCCGGCGAGCGGCAGCTTTCCCCTCGGCTCGACGGTGGTCGTCCGTGGAAATGTCGCGTCCGGCGATGACGTCGAAGCCCTGAAAAAGACGCTCGCCCCTCGTGTCGGAGATCGCGACCTACGCTTCGACGCCACAGTGCTCAACAGCCAACTGTGCGTTGTTCAAGAGTTGCTGCCAGATGCACCGCAAGGTCAAATGTCGATCGTTCTCGGCTACGGCGACAGGACCGAACCGAACATGGCAGGCGTCTATTCGGTCGGCGACAACCCGGTCATTGACGTAATTGCGCCGGCCTCGCTCGACAAGGGATACCTGTGGGTCGTTATCGCCGACGTCACCGGCAATCTTTTCAATGTTCTTCCGAACATAAAGAGGCCCGATCACGCCCTTGCCCGAATTGGGTCCGTGTCGGGTGGCATGCGCACTATCCGTGTTGCCTACCCTGCCGCAGAGGGTGCAGCCGATCCTTCCAAGCTCTCCTTTTCCGTCGACGCCACGTTCGGCAGAAGTCTGATAATTGTCATGCAGACCGACCAGCCACTTTTCTCACAGCTTCGACCAACGACGGAGTCCACCAAGTCGTTTGCCGAAGATTTACGCGCTGCGATAGCTAATGGGCATGTGTCAATTCTCTCGATGAGCACCCGGCTGATCGACACCCGCAATTAATTAGAAGCCGGACATACACGGCATTAGTATAGACCGGTAAGTTGTGGTAAAAAGCAAATTGCAAGGGAATACTAGTCGGTTAACGGGGGTTCGGTTGTTCGACTCTGCTCTCTGGTTAAGTCCGCTGGACGGTGTGAACCCGTCAGGTGAAAGCTTGCGGAATGACGGACGGTTTCACGAGCTCGAGCGCCTCGTGCAACCGCAGATAGAAATTAGCCGTGACGAGCGCAATAACCCCGTTTCACGGACCGAGGTCCCGGTCGACTGGTCGACAGTCCTTCGAAAATCTGAAGAGTTGCGCCCCCATGGACGGGATCTGAGGCTCCTGGTGATCGTGACGCGCGCGCTTGCCAACGAACAGGGTCTTGCCGGGCTCGCTGACGGGCTGAACCTGATCACTGGAACCTTCGACATGCATTGGAAAACGATGCATCCAGAACTTCGCGAGGGCTTGCCACTGCGCGACGCCGCCCTACGTCGGATCAACGCTCTTCTACAGCTTCAGAACGACAAGGATGGCTTGCTCGGCGATCTTCGCAAGATGACCTTTTTTACGCCGCGGGGCGTCGGCCCTGTCACAGGGCGCGATCTGGATCGCGGGGCGATCGACACCCGAACCGTTCTCAGCGAGGCCGCACCCGGACTGAGCGAAGCCGAGAAGGCGTCGCTTGTAAGCGCCCATGACGAGTTGCTGAACCGTGTAAGGATCGGTTGCGTTGCCTTTGCAGAACAAACCCCCGACGAGGCGATTGCGCTTTTCGAGAGCGCAAAGGCTGCGGCGGCTGCAATGGAGGCGCTTGAAACATCGCTCAATCGGCAAATCGGGGAGGATGTACGTGTCACATTGCCGGATTTGAGCCGGTTCCTGCAGCGAGCGGTTTCCACGCTTGAACGAGTAAAGCCGAGCCCCAGGCAGGAAACCGCAAACGATGAAGTCCTCGACCGCGAGGGTGCGCCTGCAATAGCCACCGCCGCCGCCACTCCGACTTACATCGGAGCACCGGCAGTCTTTCCGTCACGGCTTACATCACGGGAGGATGTCACAAAGTGCATCGACCTGATCATCGCCTTTTACGACCGTACTGAACCGTCGAGCCCCATCCCCCATCTGGCGCGCAGGATCAAACGCATGGTGCCGATGGATTTTCTGGAACTCATGGAGGACCTGGCGCCCTCCGGTTTGAAGGAATTCCGGCTTCTGGCCGGCGTGCCGGAAAGCAAGAAACCTGTCCCTGGGACGAAAGGTGAGCATCAATGAGCGAAACTAAGGCCAAGGTAATTGAAAGAAACCGGGCGCCTCGCGTCCAGATAGCTTACGAAGTCGAAACCTACGGCAGCCCGACAACCATTGAATTGCCGTTTGTAATGGGCGTGATGGCCGATCTCGCAGGGGCCTCCCAGACGCCGGAGGCCAGCAAGTCCGTCCGGGACCGTGCCTTTGTCGAAACGGACGCAAACAGGTTTGGCCGCTTCATGGAAGCGCTCAGTCCACGTGTGAAAGCTCGCGTGAAGAACACCCTTCCCCAACCCGAGGGTGAAGAGCGCGATGAAGAGCTTGCAATCGACCTGACCTTTACCAGCATGGCTGATTTCGCGCCCGATCGTGTGGCCGAACAAGTCCCGCAGCTTGCAGAACTCTTGAGAATGCGCCGCCAACTCGAAGAATTGCTCGGCTTCATGGATGGACGCGTCGACGCTGAAAAACGCATCGCGCAACTTTTGAACAATGAGCCCCTGCTAGCAAAGATCGCCGACCAGGCGCTCGACGATAGCAGCAAGTCGGAGGTCTGAGCCATGGCCGAACAGGAAAAAGCCGCTACCGCTGGTGTCGCGGAAGCCGAGGGAGTCGACCTTCAGGAATTCAGCGGACTTCTGGAGAAGGACTTCAAGGTCAAGAAGGATGACAGCGACAAGCTTCAAACCTTGGTCAGGAACCTGGCGCTTGCTGCCCGCGCCCGCGCGGAATCGACCGTCATCTCATCGAACGCGATCAAATCGATCAAGTCCTTGATCGGTGGCATCGACAAGCTGCTGACCGAGCAGACCAACGAAATTCTGCATGCGCCTGAAGTGCTCCAGATGGAAGGGACATGGCGTGGGCTGTGGTACCTCGTCAACAATACCGAGACGGATCAGAAGCTGAAGATCCGCGTCATGAACATTTCGAAGGAGCAGCTGGCTGATACGCTTGAGGATTACGAAGGTCAGATGTGGGATCAAAGTCCTATATTCAAAAAGGTCTACACCGACGAATACTCGATGCTTGGGGGTAATCCGTTCGGCTGCCTGATCGGCGCCTATGAATTCTCGAACCACCCGAAGGATGTCGGTCTGCTACGCAACATGTCCGGCATCTGCGCCTCGGCGCATACACCGTTCATAGCAGCAGCCGCCCCACGTCTCTTCCGCATGGAAAGCTGGCAGGAATTGCCGAACCCGCAAGACCTCCAACAGATCGTCTCGTCGCCGGCCTATGCCTCCTGGCAGTCGCTGCGCGAGAGCGAGGATGCCCGTTACATAGGCCTGACGATGCCGCGCGTGCTGGCAAGGCTGCCTTACGGAGCAGAAACGGTTCCGGTGAAGGGCTTTGCATTTGAGGAAGAAGTCCAGGGCGATCATCATAAGTATGTCTGGATGAACGCGGCCTTTCCGATGGGCGTCAACATCAACCGCAGCCACAAGCTGTTCGGCTGGGGCACGCAGATCCGCGGTGTCGAGAACGGCGGGGCAGTGATCAATCTGCCTGTCCACAATTTCCCGACCGACGATGGCACGGTGGCGATGAAATGCCCAACCGAGGTCGCCATTGACGATCGGCGAGAGGCCGAGCTCGCCAAGCTGGGGCTGATGCCGATCCTCCATCGCAAGAACACCGATATTGCCGCCTTCATAGGCGCCCATTCACTGCAGGACGACGAAACGAGGGCCGGCCGGCTGGTCGACCCGGATGCGCAGGCCAACGAGAGATTGAGTGCAAACCTGCCTTACCTGTTCCCGGTTTCGCGGTTCGCCCATTACCTGAAGGCGATCGCCCGGGACAAGATCGGCTCGTTCAAGGAACGTGCCGACATGCAGATCTGGCTGACGGAGTGGATCAACCGCTACGTTCTCGCCAACCCTGTCTTTGCCGACGAAAAGGCCCGCGCAAAACGTCCCCTTGCTGCTGCCGAGGTCCAGGTTGACAGCGTGGAGGGCCGTCCCGGCTGGTACAATGCCCGGTTCTATCTGCGGCCCCACTACCAGTTGGAAGGTATCAACGCTTCGCTCCGGCTGGTTTCGGAGCTGCCGTCCATGAAGTCATGAGAAACAGACACCTGATGGGAGGTTATTCATGAAAATTGACGGATTTCTCAAAGTACCTGATATCACGGGACCCAGCGTTCGCGATGGCCACGAGGAAGAAATCGAGGTCTACGGAGTGGAGTTTGAGATGGTGGCTCCCTTCGACCCCAATTCATTGTCGCGCAGAGGCCGCGTCAGCTTGGGAATGGTCAACTTCATCAAGCATTACGACAAGTCCTCGCCCTATCTGAAGAAGGCTCTCTTCGACAACACGCCTCTGGACGAGGTCAAGTTTTCGGCGCGCAGAACGATCGAAGGCGAAACGAGCGACTACCTGGTCATCACGCTGAAGGAAGCTTCGGTGACCAGCTACCACATGAAGCCGAGTGCCGATGAGCCAGACGTGCTCGAGGAGCGGATCGGTTTTGCCTACAAGAACATCACGTTCAACTATGACGACAAGGACGAGGTCGAAATGGATGTCTATGTCGGCAAGTGACAGCTGGCAAAAAGGATTGGGACGGGAGGCAAGACCGCCCGGAGGTCACCTGCGGGCAACTCGCGAAGCGATCCAGCCGTCCCTGTGGGATCGCCTTGTGAACGACCTGCCGGGGCTCAGTTCGGAAGTCCATCAACTCCGGCAGGCGATCCAGAACGAAATGGACGAGGAACGTCTCAACGCGCTGATTGCGGGAGGCCTCCATCAGATCGACGCTGCCACGGATATCAGTTCCGAACAGAAGAAAAACGTCCACCGTCTGCTCTCTCTTGAGCGACGGCAGGCGGAACTGGAAAGCCGTGGCGTCGTCGTCTCGATCAATGTGCTGCGCGAAGCAGTGCGACGCGACATAGAGGCGCTTTTTAATGCGCAACGCTTCGAATCCTCGCCACTCTTGACCGACTTCGAGGCCGATCAGGCAGGAGACAACCCTCCATCGCTCGAGGACTTCCCTGAGGTGCGCCGCAGCGTGATCAATTATGGCGTCCCGCCTTTTTCCGGCCGTTCCTCGCGTGACTTCGACCGCGATGAACTGGCCAAAGAGATCCGAAGCGTGCTCGCTGCATTTGAACCCCGGCTCAAGGAAAGCGCGACGAAAGTCACCGTCAGTCTTGGCGACAGGGCAGCCGGTCTCAGGATCGATATCGACGCGCTGCTGCTTACCTCCCCCGCACCAGAGCGGCTGCTGCTGCGCACAATACTCAACCTCGATAACGGTTCGGCGCGGACTGAGCTGAAGGACACCTGACCATGGACCGGGTCTTCCTGGAGTATTACGAGGAAGAACTCACCCACATTCGGGCACTTGCCTCCGAGTTTGCGGGAATGCACCCCTCGATCGCGCGCAACCTCTCCCTGGACACGATCCCGTGTCCCGACCCCTTCGTCGAACGCCTTCTTGACGGTGTGGCCTATCTTGCTGCGCGCACTCGCCAGAAGGTCGATGCCGAGAGCTCGCGTTTCGCACGAAGCGTGCTCGAAAATTTCTATCCGGACCTGATCGCGCCTGCCCCCGCAACCGCCATGGCTTTGCTGAAGCCGGGCCAACAGGTCCAGACGATGCTTGCAGGGCATTTGGTAAAGCGGGGAACCCGACTGGTCTCGAGCGTCCGCCCTGGAGTGCCCACCCGGTGCATTTATACGACGGCCCAGGACGTAACCCTTTGGCCGCTCGCGATAAGCTCGGTCTCCTATATTCAGGATCGAAGCGCGCTTGCAGCGGCCGGGATAGCCCCAATTGAAGGGGCAAGCGGTTCGGCGGCGCTGAGCGTCATCGTCAATCGAACCGGCAAAGGCAAGCTCAGCGACTTGTCGCTCGACTGTCTGGATCTGCATTTTGGCGACAAGAGCAAGGCGCCCCTGCTTTTCGATACGCTCTTTGGCGCTTGCGCGGCCGTCGGCGCCCGCCCTGAAGGGCGCATTAACATTCTGAGCGCACTTCCGGATCCAGAGATGGTCGGGATCCGCGACGACGAAGCACTGATGCCGCGCACGCGCCAAACATTCGAAGGCTACAGGCTTTTGCGCGAATACTTCATGGCGCCGGAAAGATTTCACTATGTGCGCGTGAGAAGCCTGAAACCGGTCGTTCAGCGCTGCGGGAGCGGCCTGGAATTGGTCTTTCTGTTACGGCGTCCCGTTCCAGAGCTTGCGAATATCACGGCAAAGGATTTCGAACTCTTCGTAACGCCAATCATCAATCTGTTCGAGCGCAGCTGCAACGTCATTGAACTCGATACACGCCGGACCCGGCAAGTACTTCACGCTGATCGCACGCGCCCACGAGACTTCGAAATCTATCGCACAATCGGCGTCGAAGACGCCGACGCCGAAGGCCCTGATGCCGAGATACCGGCACTCTTTAGCTTGGGCCAGAACCGTGGAAACGGCTGGGTCTATTTCGCCGAGCGCCGTCCGCGGCGGCCGGGCGAGGACGAATTGCGCCAAGGACAAACTCGGACATCCTATACCGGCGACGATGTCTTCCTGACGCTTTCGCGCCCTGCCAAGTCAACAGCGGCCCGGCAACTGAAGCGGATTGAGGTTACGGCGCTTTGTACCAATCGCGATCTGCCTATCCTGGACGACACACCGTCCCTTTCGCTCGAAAGCGGCGACCCGGTCGAGACCGTCCAGCTCCTCGGGGCGCTGCGGCCGCCGTGGCCTTCGATTCCAGCGACGCTTCCGGCTGGGGCGGTGGAAGGCTCGAGGGCCGATGAACTCGCCTGGCGGCTCATTGCGCAACTTTCACTGAACTTTCTCAGCCTGGCGGAAGAAGGTCGCGGCGTGGATCCGCTTCATGCGCTGCTTGAACTTTACGCGCACCGCGGGGATCCAAGCCTGAGCAGGCACGTTCGCGCGATCGCCCGCGTCGAGGCGCGGCCCGTGATCGAGCGCCTGGCAATTGCCGGGCCGATGTGCTTTGCGCGCGGCACTGAGGTTACGCTTCATATCGATCAATCTGTGCTTGCCGGGCACAGCACCTTGTTGCTTCCAGCGCTGCTGTCGAAGCTTTTTGCGCGCTATTCGGCAATCAACGCATTCGTGCGCACCCGCACGCGCATCATACAGAAACAGGAGGATGTGCTATGGCCGATAGCGCCGGGCAACCGCTTCCTGATCTGACGAAGGAAGCCACTCCATCCCTTGAGGCATTCGACTTCTTCGAGCTCCTGCGACACCTCGAAGACGACGGGCAGCGCTTTGGCCAGGCCGGGCGACCGGACCGGGAGCCGGCCCGGCTCGGACAGCACGTGCGGCTTGGTTTTGCCGTACAGGATGTCGCAAAGGTCGAGCCGGCCACGGAAAACGCGCCGGCCCGTGTCACGGTGGCAAATATCGGCTTGCTCGGGCCAGAAGGCCCGATGCCCCTCCATCTGACGCGCTGGGTGCTGGACCGACTTTCGCAGCGGTGGTTCGCAAGGGCGGACATGCGGGAGGTCTCCGATACAACATTCGTCGATTTCGTGAACATTCTTCAGCATCGCATGATCGCACTCTTTTATCGGGCCTGGGCCGACGCTCATCCGCCGGTTCAGGTCACACGCAACGACGGCGGCCGCATTCGCGCGATGTCGGCAGCCCTGGCGGGTCTCGGCTTGTGCGAAAGGGGGCCCGGTGAGCCCTCGCAAATCGACGCCACCAAGATCTCCCACGCATCGGCCCTCGCCCATCAGGTGGATGGACCAGAGAGACTTACGCTGTTTCTCGCCGACCTGCTGAAAGTGCCGGTTCGGCTTCGCGAATTTGTCGGCTCCTGGACGTCAATACCGCCAGAGCTTCAGTCACGGATTGGCGGCGGTCATGGGCAACTCGGACGAAGCGCCACGATTGGACCGAGGTCGTTCCAGCGACAGCAGAGGATAGAGCTCTCGATCGGCCCGCTGACGTTTACCGACTATGTCGCTTTTCTGCCGGGCGGTGAACGGCGCGAAACCCTGCAATCCGCTGTCCGCGATCTGGTCGGAGACGGGCTCGACGTCGATGTAAGGCTGGTGCTCAAGCGGGACGACGTTCCCGCGGCCAGGATCGGAGCCATGCGGATCGGACACATCGCATGGCTTGCTCGACCGAAAGACCGGGGTGACGCGGATGACTTGTGCATGCGCACCATCATTGGCTGGCGGCCAAAAATGCCGGAGGCCGCGGCATGAGCCTGATCCTCACCCTTGAACACTCACCCCGACCCCAGGCTGTTCGCCAGATGCGGCTTGTTGATGGCGAGCTCGTCATCGGCCGCAGCGCAGACGCTGGCTGGCGGATCGACGACCCCGACATGTATATCTCACGCGCTCACTGCACCATCGGTTTCGTTCGCGGCCGGTATGTGGTGACCGACACCTCCAGCGGTGGGCTTTTCATCGACGGCTCGCGCACGCCGCTTGGACTGGGGAATTCCGCCCCGCTGCATGACGGAGCGCGCCTGCAGCTTGGAAATTACGTCGTCCGGGTTGAGTTCCAGGCAACACCGTCGGAGCGAGGTTCCGAACAGACGGATCCTCTGCCACAGGGTGGGCTCGAGCGGGACAACTTCTTCGCCGAGCGCAAGGAGCCGACAGTTCCTACCCCGCGGCCGGTTGGACTACCGGACCCGTTCGAACAACCAGCCCCGGGTGCGTTTGTCGCGTCGGACAGGGGCGAGACAGCAAAGAGGGCGCCGATATTCGACGATCCCTTCAGCCTCGATCCTCTGCCAGCATCAGACCAGGGCAAACCCGCCTGGGATTTTTCCTTGCCCAGCACGCCACCGCAGCCCGTCTCCGAGCCCCCGCCCGAACCTCGTTCTTCCCCAGTACCGCAGGCGACGGCGACGCCGAAAGCGACCGGACAACCCGAAACCGTCTTGCGCGAAGCCTTTCTGCGCGGACTGGGGCTTGGCGCTGAAGAGTTTGCCACATCCGATCCGGTTGCCCAGATGGAGAATTTCGGTCGCGAATACCGGATGATGCTGGAAGGACTAATGCATCTCTTGCGCAAACGAGCCGAAGAAAAGGGCGAAGCAAGAATCGCCCAGACTGTGGTTGGCGCATCCGAGGTCAACCCTCTCAAATTCCTTCCCACGGTGGATGATGTAATCGCAACCTTCCTGGCTCAGCGCAACGCAGGCTTTCTTTCTCCGCAGGCCGCCATCGGCAATTCCATCCGCGATCTCGCCCACCACCATGTGCGAACATGGCGTGGCGTCCAGGCAGCGCTTGCCAGGATGATAGACCGCTTCGACCCGGCGGCACTGGAAAGCGAACTGAAGTCGCACTCAGCGTTGGATGCCCTGTTTGCCGGTGGACGGCGGGCGAAACTCTGGGAGCTCTATGAGAACCGCTATCGCGAAATCGCCAAGAGCGCGTCGACGCGCTTCCTCGGCGAAATCGGGAGCGACTTTCGGGATGGCTATGAAGAGAGGGAGGACAATTGATGCTTAACCGACGCGGTTTTCTCATTGTGACCGGCGCGACAGGCCTGCTTTCCGCTTGCATGGGCGGTCCACCCAAATCCTCGACCGTAATTGTCAGGGCGACGGGACAGGCCGGAATGAATGCTGCCGCCGGAGGCGGGGAGCGTCCCGTAACCCTGCTCGTTCTCCGGCTGAAGGATGTCGGGAAATTCAACTCGGCTGACATTTTTGCCCTTCAGTCAGATCCGGCCGGTGCGCTCGGCGCAGACCTCGTCGGATCCGAGCAATTGACGGTCGCTCCCGGTGCAACCGCGTCAAAGACGGTGGCGTTCCCGCCGGAGGCCACTTTCCTCGGGGTTGTCGCGCTGTTCCGGGAACCCGGCAGCCGTACGTGGCGAAGGAGTGTTCCGATCAGACCGGAATCGACGGTGACGGCGAATGTCGTACTCAGCCGCGGCGGTATGACGCTCGCGCTCGCCTGAATGGAGGGCGTTTAGCATGACCGATACCAACAAGGTTCTTTGGTCCGAGGGGCTCTTTCTGCGAACGCAGCATTTCCAGCAGCAGGACCGCTATACCGAAGCGCTGATGCGCGGCTCGCTGCAGGCTGGACGGTTGCAGACCTTCGGCTTCAAGTCCCTGATGCTGGATGCCGCGCAGTTGGAAACCGGACGGATAGCGGTGACGTCGGCCCGTGGCATTTTTCCGGATGGCACCCCGTTTGCAATACCCGAAACGATGGACGCCCCCACCCCGTTGACAATCACCAACGACATGGGCGCCGGCGCTGTTCAGCTCGCCCTGCCGCTCGAACCTCCGGGAGGTGCCAGCTTCGATCCTGCCCACCGAGATCCCAGCGGTGCGAGGTATAGAGGAAGGATCGAGTGGGTTCGCGATGCCGTGCATGGCGGCGCTGATCCCGAAGAGATCGAGATCGCCCGTCCGCAAGCCCTGCTCCTTTCCCCGGCGCAGGCGACCGGTGGCTACACCGCAATGCCCGTGACCAACGTTACCGGGCTCCTGTCCGATGGCAGGGTGGCGATCTCCGAAAACTTCCTGCCGCCCGCGCTCGCAACCGGTACCGTGCTGTTTTATGGGCAACTCCTGCAGGAGGTCATCACTGGGCTTGACCGCATAGCTGAAGCCCATGGCAAGATGGTGCTCGGCGGCCCCGGCCGCAGCGTAGAAAATCTGCTGGTGCTCGATCTTGCCAACAGCGCCCGCGCCCGGTTGGCGCATATGCTTCCTCAGGAGGTTTTTCATCCCGCCGAGCTCTTTCTGGAGCTCAGCGGACTGGCTGGCCGGATGGCGACCTACGGGTCGGGCTCTCGGCGACTGAGCGAGCTTCCCATCTATGAGCACATGGCGCCTGGACCAGCTTTTGCTGCACTCGCCGACACATTGCGCTCACTGATCCTGAGCCTGCGCTATGTCGAGCCGAAGTCGCGGGCGCTGCCTGTTTTGAAACACGCCACCAATGTCTGGAAGGTCCGCATCGACAATCCCGAACTTCTGACGGCCAGCCGCATTGTCGTGCGGGTCGGATGCGACATGTCCGACGAGGCGCTGCGCAAAATCTTCGTCAACCAGGTTACTGTGGGTTCCGCGGACGAATTCGAGGCGCTGTGGAAATCTCGACTGCCCGGTATCGGCCTCAAGCCTCTTCACTCTCAGCCCCGCGAAATTCCCTACGACGGAGATCGCCTCTGCCTCGAACTCGATCAACGCAGCGAGCACTGGGAGTCGCTTCTACGCTCGCCCGGTTTTGTGATTGGAGTCTCCGGTGTTTTGCCCAACGAACCACAGATCGACTGCTACTCGGTAAACAGGTAGTACCATGGCAAGTGAGGATCCATTCGGCCTATCGGAAGATCAGGGTCGTACGCGCATCCGCCCCGTTCCCCCGGGCGCAATGCCGGTCATTGCCACCGGCACACTGGCTCGACGCGCCCGATCCCATCCTAATCCATTGGTCAATGCCTTCGCCAGGTTGTTCGAATTTGCCCCCGAACTCGAGAATGCATTGCCACCCGGCAATCCGGAAGCATTGCGAACCAGGCTGATGGAGGAACTCGTTTCGGCACGCGATGCGGCCGTGGCGTCTGGCGAAAGCCTGGCCCGCGCAGATGCAGCCGCCTGGGCTGTCGCCGCACTGCTCGACGATCTGGCACTGAACACGCCTTGGGGTGGATCCAGCGCATGGCCGCGCCAGCCGCTGGTCGTCATGCTGCGCGGCGATGTGGATGCCGGGGAGCAGTTCTTCGCCAGGCTGGAGGAGCTGGAACGCCATCCCGGCCGCGATCGTGAATTGCTGGAGCTGCAGTATATGTGCCTGGCGCTTGGGTTCCGCGGCAAATACAGGGTGCCGGGGCGTGCAGGCGATCGCTCCATTAACGCCGTTCGCGCTGCGGCCGCGCGCTTCTTGCGGGACATGGATGCCGAGGGTGCGCCGCTTTCGCCGAGGTGGGAGGGCGTTACGGCGAAAGACGAGCCTTCCGGCTTTGCCATTCCGATCTGGGTGCTCGCTGTCGTGGCGGTCGCACTCGCGACTGCGATCTACGTGCTGTTGTCGACGCGGTTGGGCTCCAAGGCGGAAGAGCTTGCGACGCTCGTTCGGGCGCTACCACCGCCGGAGCGCGCCGAAATTTATCGCCCGGAGAAACGCACACCGCCGCCGGGCGCGCCGCCAGTCGAACCCGTCGTCCTTGCGCTTTTACCAGAATTCCGTGCCGCCGCGCCTCCTGCGCTTCTTCCGGCTTTGAAAGGCAATGAAAACGCCTCTCGGGTCACACTCCTGCTTCAGTCGAGCACTCCGGAGCTTTTCCCTTCTGCCCGGGCCGAATTGACAAAAAGCTTCGAACCCCTCGTCGCGTCGATTGCGGCTGTGCTCAAGGACAACGCCGAGCTGATCAGAAGTGTCACGATCGTCGGACACACCGACAATGTTCCGCTCCAGGCAACCAATCCCCTGTCCAACAATCAGCGCCTCTCGGAGGCGCGCGCTGCAACGATTGCCGCCTTGTTGCGTGCCAGCGGCCTGCCGCCGGATCGCCTGAGGTCGGAAGGACGTGCAGCAACGCAGCCTCTGGCCGTAAACGACAGTCGCGAAGGCCGGGCTGCCAACCGCCGCATCGAGCTCCTGATCGAAAAGGGGCTCTGAGATGGCGGTCTTCCGGTTCTTCTGGGCAATCCTTACCTCGCGCTGGCTCTGGACCTTCATCGGGCTCGTGCTGCTGTCCCTGATCATCTGGATCTTCGGCCCAATCATCAGTGTCGCAGAAAGCGCGCCATTGGCTTCTGAGACGGTACGACTGGTTGTCATCGGCCTTCTCGTCGTCCTCTTTCTCATCTGGTGGATCGCGGCGCAACGCCGGGCGATCAAGGCCAATCGCATTTTCGTTTCCGAGATCGCCCCTCCACCGGAAGCGCCGCCAAGCCCGGCGGAAGAAGGGGTCGCCTCTGTCGGCGCAAAGTTCCGGGAGGTGATGGCGGAGCTGAAACGCCAGAAAGTCGGCGGCCGAAAACTTCTACGGGAGATGCCGTGGTACGTCATCATCGGCCCGCCGGCAACCGGCAAGACAACCGCACTGCGGCAGTCTGGGCTGAGTTTTCCCATTGATCTGTCGGATGATTTGCATGGGGTCGGTGGGACGCGCAACTGCGACTGGTTCTTTACTGAAGAGGCTGTGCTGATCGACACTGCAGGCCGCTACGTTCAACAGGAAAGCCAGCCCGACGTCGATGCAGCCGAATGGCTTGGCTTCCTCGATCTTCTGAAAAAGCACCGAGGCCGCCGAGCCCTGAACGGCGTCATCGTGGCACTCGCCATTGACACGCTGGCGGAAGGTGACGCGGCCATTCGGGCACATGGCCGCCAGATCCGAAAACGGCTCACCGAACTGCAGGAGAGGCTGGAAATTCGTCTGCCCGTTTATCTGATGCTGACCAAGGCCGATCTCATCAAGGGGTTCGAGACTTTCTTCGCAGGCCTGTCGACGGCGGGACGCGAGCAGGTCTGGGGAGCAACCTTCTCACCCGGCGCCCGCATCGACGGCAGCGAAGTCACGCGGGAACTCGAAGCATTGGCGGGCGTGCTTGAACGACGCCTCATTCCCCGTCTGGAAGGCGAAGAAAACCTCAATGCCCGTGCGGAGATCTTCCGCTTCCCGGCGCAGGTCGAGAGCCTTTCCGAGCCTATTCGCGTGTTGGTGGAGACCATTTTCGGTGAAAGCCGCTATGCAGAGAGCGCCTGGCTCCGCGGTATCTATCTGACCTCCGCCACTCAGGAAGGCACCGCAATTGACCGGCTGACAGCAGCACTTTCTTCTTCTTTCGGCCTCCCCGCACAGCCCGCCACCCCAATGCCGCGGGTTGAAACGCGCAGCTTCTTCCTGAAGGACCTGCTCACGAAAGTGATCTTCAAGGAAGCAGGTCTCGGTACGTTTGATCCCGCCGCGGAGGAACGGCGAATATGGATATGGCGCGGTGCGGCAGTGGCGGCGGCGGCGTTGGTTGTCGTGGCCGGCCTGTTCTTTACGATCTCCTACCGGAAAAACAGCGCCGCGCTGGCCGCACAGGCCGAGCAGCTCGAAGCCCTGCAGATTCCGCTCACTCCGATTGCTGCACGTCAGGCGCCACTCGAACCGCTCGATCTGGATGTGGCGCTCGAAGCTGCAACCGAAGTCTTGAATGCCCGTACCGAGCCGCCAGGCGGCATGGCTGCCTTGATCGGCCCTTCCGCGGCAACCGAGATCAGACAGGCGCAGGCCGACGCCTACGATCGCTCGCTGCGCAACATTTTGGAACCACGCATGGTTGCGCTGCTCGAAGCGACCATGTGGCGTCAGATCCGCGACCCCGAATACCTGCTCGGAGCGCTGAAGACATATCGCATGATGACGGGCTTATCGCCGATGGATCCCGAATTCGCCAAGCAATGGTGGACCGAGCGGCTGCCCGAGTTCGCACCGGTTCCACCGTTCCGCACCGACATGGCCGCCGATCATCAACTTGCGGCAATCGACAACATGGCGGCGGAGCAGGCCCTTATTCAACCCGATGAGGCGCTGGTGAGCGAAGCTTTGCGGGCCATCTGTTCAATTCCACTTCCAGTGCGTGCCTATAATGCACTGCTGTCGGACCCGGACGTCAGGGCGCTCAAGGAATGGGTCCCGGCAGATCATGTCGGCCCGAATGGCCTCAAGGTACTCGCTCGGCGCTCGGACAAGACGCTTCGGGTAGGCATCAGCGGCACCTTCACCTATGACGGCTTCCACAACGTGGTTCTTGCGCGACTGGAAGACGTCGCCACGCAGGCTGCGCTCGACCGCTCTGTTTTTGCCGGCGGTTGCTCGGAAAGCGCCACCCCTTCTGTCGCCGCGCTGTCGCAGGACATCCTCAAGCTTTACTACGACGATTACATTGCCAAGTGGGACAGCTTCCTGCGCGACGTAAGGCTCGCTCCACTGACCGACCTGCAGACGGCAAGCGAAAATCTCAAGGATCTCTCCAGCGCAGACTCCGCCATGAAACGGCTCTTGGACGCCGTCGTGCACGAGACGGAACTGACCCGTCCCGAAGATGAGGGTGGCGGCAAAGTCCCTCCTGCGGCAACCTCCAAGCTCCTGTCCAAGCTCGGCAAGATCGGCAAGCTTGCCAAGACGGGCGTGAAGTTGATGCCCGCCGGCTCCAAAACCGAAGTGGACCTTTCGGGCGCGCCGGTCGCCGAGCACTTCAAATCCATCAAAGGCGCAATTGCCGAGGTCGATGGCCAGCCTCCGGCACTCAATGATGCCGTGGCCGCGATGACCGCGCTTTCGAACATGCTGCAGACAGTATCGGCCAGCCCCGACGCCCAGGATGCCATAAAGCGGCAAGGAGGCTTGGCCGAGCTCACGGGGGCAGTGGCAAAACAGGCAATAACTCTCCCTGATCCACTGGACGACTGGCTGGCCGGCATCGCTGGCGATACGAGCGGCATTGCGACGAAAGCGGTGACCTCGGAACTCAACGCCATCTGGCGCGCTGATGTGTTGCCCTTCTGCCAGGCAGCACTCGCGAACCGCTATCCATTCATTGCTGACAGCGCAATCGATGTGAACGTAGTCGACTTTGCACGCGTCTTTGGCCCGGGCGGGCTGATTGACAGCTTCATCAACAATCACCTGATCAACTACATTGACGTGACCCGCCACCCGTGGAAATGGCGAGCGGACATCCACCTCGATTCATCGTCTTTGGCAGCGTTGGAGCAGGCCCGGCTGATCCGCGACAACCTCTTTCCCGGCGGCGCCGGACCGATCCTGACCTTTACGCTCGAACCGAAGGATCTCTCTCCGACCGTCGGCCGTGTGACGTTAAACGTCGACGGCCAGAGCCTCACTTATTTCAACAACCCGACACGCCCGCAGCCAATGACCTGGCCAGGCAAGGACGGGACCGGTGTGATTACCCTTGCCTTCCAACCGCTCGACGGCTCACCGGAAGTGATGGTCAGCGAAACCGGAAGCTGGGCTTTCCTGCGAATGTTGCGTGCCGGTCGCCTGAGCGGAACGGAACTGCCCGAACTCTACAAGTTGCGGCTTGCCGCTCAGGGCCATTACGCCGATTTCGAGCTGCGGGCCGCGAGCGTGGCCAATCCCTACGATCTGAAAATGTTTGCGAGGTTCTCATGCCCAACGAGGCTTTGATCCTGCCAGGCTTCTTTGGAAAGCTGCCAGCGATGGGGGATTTCGTGACGCGCGGTCTGCCGGGAGTCTTCGTTGGCCCGTGGGATCGCTGGATCAGCCGGTATCTGGTTCATCGATTTTCTCAAGGTTCGGTTACCTCTCATCCGGCGTTGCGGTTTATCCTCGGATCCGAGGCCTTTGGGCCCATGACCGGCATCGTGATGGCAAGTTCCGACCGCGCAGGCCGCCGGTTTCCCTTGACCATCGCGGCCGCGCCGCCGACGCTAACGACCGAAATCGCCGTTTTCGCCGCGGACTGGTTCGATGCGCTGGAAGCGGCGGGAAAATCTGCGCGCGACGGCGCAGTGGACGGCGATGGGCTAGCTGCTCTTCTTGCCGCCCTGCCCTATCCCGCGATCAAGATATCAGGCGATGTGGTCCGAGGCATGGCATTGTGGACACGGCCTGGCGAGCCAATCGAGATTGATCCTGGAGCACCTGAACCAGCGCTTCGCCACCTCTTCCCCGAAAGTCTGGAGACGAGCTGATGCAGATCTGGAACCAGACAGGCTTCCCGACCGAATTCACGATGGGGATGGACAAGGAGGGCCGCGAGTACATCGCCATCGTCGTCAAGGGAACCTTCGACTTTCCCGAGGCGCCAGGTGCCACGGTGCAAAAATCATCCGTGCAGACACCGCTGGTGATGGCCGACACATACACGGGTGCACCCGGTTTTTCGGCCACCCTCTGGGAGACCGACTTCGCCTTTCGAAAGCCCCGCTGCGACGTCATCGTTAACGGATGTGCCTATGCCCCCGGCGGACGTCCAGTCGACCGCGTCAGTGTCGGGATCAAGGTCGGCAACTGGTCGAAGGTCTTTGATGTCCTCGGCCATCGCGAGTGGCGCGCCCGCGGCCCGCTCTTCGTTGCCACGAGTGCGCAATCCTTCCTGCGCCAACCTTTCTCCTACGACACGGCGTGGGGCGGTACGGACCGCCTCGACCCGGAGGACAAGCTTCCGGCGAGCTATCCGCTCAACCCCGTCGGCAGGGGATGGGCGCGACCGAAGAACCAGCGTCTGGTCCCCGGTCTACCCCTCCCAAACACACAGGCGATAGGCGAGGAAATCCGCTCGCCGTTTGGCGACTACCGACCAATGAGCTTCGGACCATACGGGCGCGGGTGGCCGGGCCGCATTGAATTCGGCGGCACGTATGATCAGAACTGGATCGACAACATCTTCCCGTTCCTTCCGCCCGATTTCGACGAACGCTACTTCCAGATGTCACCGCCCGACCAGCAGATAGAACATCCGAAGGGCGGGGAGGACGTGGTGTTGGTCAATCTGACACCGGCCGGGCGTGAGAGTTTCCGGCTGCCAGCCACCAGTCTACCGATAACGTTGTTCAAGGGGCGCGAGAAAGTCTTCGAGAGCGCTTTGGCGCCCGACACTGTCTTGTTCGATCCGGAGAACAGGCGCTTCTCGCTGGTCTGGCGCATGTCGCAACGCATCCACCGAACGATCCTCGACTTCAGCGAGTGCTGGGTCGGACCGCCGACCCAATCGATGCTGAGGGCGCGGGCCACCGGTCGCACCTACGTGCGCGCGAGCAGTGCGCCCGCGGCGCAGGAGGAAGAGGCATGACCGCCCCGATCGACATCGTCTCGATCGGCATGGCGACGGCCGTCGGCCTCGACGCACAATCCGCCTGCGCGGCAATGAGAGCGCGCCTGGACGGCTTTCAAGAAACGCGTTTTCTGGGACCTGGTAGAGAATGGCTGATCGGAGCTCCAGTACCTCTGCCGCGCAACTGGCTTGGCGAAACGCGCATGGCCCGTCTCGCCGCGGGTGCCATTTGCGAGGCCTTCGAGGCCGCTCCTGAAGCCCGCGGCCAGACTGCTCTTATCCTCTGCCTCGCCGAGGAGGACAGGCACGGCCGCCCCGCCCCCGAAGGTGCCCGTTTGCTCCAGCGCATAGCTGAGATCGTGGAATGTCCGCCGCATGGCCGCTCGAGAATTGTACCCTATGGTCGTCCGTCGGGGCATGTCGCCCTGGAACAGGCCCGCCGCATACTGGCGGCGGATGCAGCGCCCTTTGTGATGATCGCTGGCGTCGACAGCTATCTGACGGCAGAGACCCTTTCCTATTATCTCGCCGGCGAACGCCTGCTGACTGCGGATAATCCAAATGGCTTTATCCCGGGGGAAGCAGCAGCAGCCGTGCTTTGCACCCGTTCACATAGTAGCGCCCTTGGTCTGGCCGGGCTCGGCCTGACCCGCGAGCGGGCCTTCATCTACAATGCGGAGGATCTACCGCTGCGGGGCGACGGCATGACCTCGGCCTACCGCGCCGCACTTCACGAAGCCGGCATTGAAATGAGCCGGGTGGGCTACCGCATCGCTGATCTTGTCGGCGAGCAATACTGGTTCAAACAATCGGCATTGGCGAGCCTGCGTCTGTTGCGTGGCCGGCACGACTTCCAGGACATCTGGTCGCCCGGAGAAAGCCTCGGCAATGTCGGCGCGGCCGCTGTGCCCATTATGATCGGTATGGCCTTCACGGCCGCCCGCAAGGGCTACGCCGCCGGCAATCCGGTCTTAATTGAGGCCTCCAACGATTCTGGCGCCTGCGGCGCTGCCATCCTAGCGGCGAGGGCAGCTTAAATGTCCAACGTCTTCGCAAACGGCCTTGAAATTTCTGGCAGGGCCGTGAACGCCAGAACCATCGCGGTCTTCCCGGATACCTGCTTCACCCCGCCTGAGAACCCGGCAACGCCGCCCGGCGTGCCCATCCCCTACCCCAGCTTCGGATTTGCCAGCGACACCGAAAAGGGCACGGGCACGGTCAAAATCGGCGGGCAAACCGTCAATATCAAGAACAAGTCAGACCTGTCGAGAACGTCCGGCACCGAGGCAGGCTGCGCCACTAAGAAGGGCATCATCACATCGAACAACACTGGCAAAGAGTATTTCAACAGCTGGTCGAATGATGTGAAATTTGACGGGGAGCCGGTCATCCGCTTCACCGATCTCGCCACCAACAATCATTCCTCCCCGGGCCCCAACACGGTTACATGGCCCCATATGGCCGGATTGAGCGCCGGGGGCCAGGACTGCGAAACCCTGCTCAACAAATATCAAATCCGGCTCCATCAGCATTCGAAGGCCGACTGCCCTGCGGGGTCCGAATCCGAACACTTCGTTCGCGTTGGGTGCTTCCAGAGCAGTCGCAAGCAGAACAAGTCTTTCACGCGATGGAAGGAGTACGATAACCAGACCGCCCCATGCATCTGCATGCGTTCCCGAAAGCACAAGAAAGGGGGCGGTTTTCAGCGCGGCGACGGCAGCAAGAAGGGAACGCCCCACAACTTGAAAACGAACCAAGAAGCCGCATTCTTCCGAAAGGAAAAGAAGAGACGCAGGAAGCCATCGCTGAAGAATGCGATGGAAAAGTCACTCGATGCTGTACGGAAGAACGAACCCGCGATTAAGAACGCGCCGAAGAAGGATGCCGACGACATGATTGAATGCTTGCGGCTCGTAATGATAAACTATCTTCAGGACGTAGTCCGACCGAAGAAGACACAGACCGAACTGAATGCAATGACGGTAGGAAGGTGATGACGGACGATCCAGAGCCGCGTCTCGACGACTACCCCCTTGACGAGATCGACATCGAGGCGATCAACGCCTTCCACCTGGGAAGAAATCTCTTTTCCGTATCCGTGCAACTTAGCGACAAGAACGATGAAGCGGGACGCTCGTTCCTGCTGCGGATCTCGCTCGACGACCAGATTCGCCAAGAAGTACTGCTGGACATCGACGATCTCATTCTCTCGCATGTCAGCCTCTCCGAGAAGGAACATATCGCGTTGCAGGTCGGTGGAACCACCCATCACATTCGCAACGGCACCATTGCGACTGGCGAAGGACCGGAGGCGTTCACGAACAAGCTCTGGCATCTCGACCAAAGGACTGCCTATCTTTATGGAGACGAAGGAACTGTTTGCCTGGCGCAGGGCACCCAATGGGTGCCGATCGAGACACGGACTTCGGCTTTCCTGCGTGCCATGCATGGTCCGACACTTAAGCTCATTCACGTGGCCGGCGATCAGGGGACATTGCTGCGCCTTGATGGCACTCGTTGGCGCCCAGTTCCTCTCGGATTCAACCACAGCATCTCTGCGTTGCAGGTTGCGCGTGACGGCAGCGTATATCTCGGCTGCGAAAATGGCTTCTGTGCTCGGTACGCGGATGAGGAATTAACGGAGATAGCTGGACCGGGTACACAGATATGCTCGATATGCGAGTTCGCTGGAAATCGGTACTGGGGAGATGACGAGTACGGCCTTTACGTCCAAAAAGGAATGAAACTCGTGCCGTTCAGATCACTGGGCTTCGTCTATGCAATGCATGCGACCGACGACTATCTTGTTGCGGTGGGCTGGAAAGAAGTCTTCACGTTCAACGGAAAGGCGTGGTCAGGGATCGAGTTTGGTTATGACGGTAACCTTTTTGTTCGTAGGATCGACATGACTCGCGAATTCATTTGACGAGTGCTGGCGGCGTTCGGCGTCTGCTCAAGCGGACGTCTCCAGAGTCACTTTCAAATAGCGTCTGACCTTGTCGAGATCGAGTGCCCGAATCCGTAAGTCCGGCGAGCCAGATAGCATCCGCACCACAAACAACTCCCCGGCCTCGTGAAACGAGGCGTACCGCTCCTTGGCAATTTCCAGCCCGGCTTCTCCTGCCACTCGCAAGCCGTCGATATGCGCTTCCAGCCTCTCGACCAGCCGCGCAAGCCGCTCCTCGTCCATTTCGGGGTTTTCGTCCGGATGGAGCAGATGATAGTCGTAGACCGTCCACAGGAATGCCGCCATCTCAGCATGCTGGCGGACAATTTCGCGAAGAACAGGTGCGGCAGGCATCAGTTGAGGTTCACCGATCCGCCACGAATTCGGTTGGCGGCGCTGGCGTGGCTGGTCACATAGGTGCCGCGTATGGTGATATGGCCGTCCTTTTCCATGATGATCGTGGCCTTGCCGCAACGAAGCTCAATACGCTCCTCGCCGGTGATCCGCACGCGCTCGCCGTCGCGAACGACATTTGGCGACGAAGACTTGCGCGCCGGCTCGACGATCTTGCCGACAATCAGTGGCCGCATCGCCTCTCCGCCTTCAAAGAGCAGCGCCACCTCAGCACCGATCATTGCCGATGTGAGGTCGGCCAAGCTGCGCGCAGGCAACGCGGTGTCGCGGGGGTTGCCGGGAAAGACGACCAGCGGCACGCCGGCATCAAACCCCAGCAACACTCCGATCACCACCCCTTCTATACGTTCCCGAGTCTCGGCCATCTGACTGCCCCTCAATTGTGAGTGATCTTACTGCCTTTCCACGTGACTTCGCTTGAAGCCTTGCCATTGAACTTGCCTTTGGCGTTGACGGAAATATCCTTGCCTTCGATCGTAATCGTGCCATCCTTTTTCATTGAAATGGCCGCAGAGCCGCACTTGATGACGACTGAGTCACCGGCGTCAATCAGCAGATCTTTTCCGATCTTGATCAGCCCGTCCTCACCGACCTCGAGCGCGCTGCCTTTCGCAACTTTCACAACGCGGGCACCGCTGATCTCCGTAGCATCGTCCTCCCCGATCTTCGCGGTGCGCGTCTTGGCGATCTGGCTTGTCTGTCCACCGCCAATGCCGATGCTCTGGTCAGTGCCGACATCCCAGCTGTCGGAAGTTCCGATGTCATGGCTTTGGCTGATAGCGACGCTTACCGACCTGGTCGCGCCGATGGTGTTCATCTGAGCGGCCCCCACCGTTCTGGTCTCTGCGGCCCCAACCGTATCGATCCGCGCCGCACCCACGACGACCGTCTGGACGATGCCGACTGTCTGCGTGTGGTTGGAGCCGATCGTCTCTGTGGAGTTCGCGCCGATGCCAATCGTCTCGTCTGCGCCAACGGTAAGTGAGCGATTGATGCCCACCGTCTCGGTGTCGTTGGAACCGATATTGACCGTGCGGTCGACGCCTACCTTTGTCGTCTTGTTGTTGCCGACGTCCTCATCGAGGTTCACGCCGACGGAATGCTTTGCATTGTTGTCGATGCGGTCGGACTGGTCGTGCTGGACCAACTTGCCGCGGTCGTTCTTGATCAGCAGGTTGTGGTCCTTCTGTGCCTGGAAATAAACCTCTTCCGATCCGGCCTTGTCCTCGAAGCGCATTTCGTTCCAACCGCCGCCGCCCGGCGACGAATTCGTCTTCAACCCCGATTGGGTGGCATTTCCCGGCAGCTCGTAGGGCGGCATCTCCTTGCCGTTATAAACCCTGCCGGTGATAATTGGTCGGTCCGGATCCCCCTCGAGGAAGTCCACGATCACTTCCTGGCCGATACGTGGGATCTGGATGAAGCCCCACCCGGCTCCGCCCCAGGTTTGCGAAACCCGTACGAAGCAGGAACTGTTCTGATCCTTCTTGCCGAGGCGATCCCAGTGAAACTGCACCTTCACCCGCGCATACTTGTCGGTGAAGATTTCCTCCCCTGAAGGACCGACCACCGTCGCGGTTTGCGGCCCCCGCATGATTGGACGAGGCGTGTTACGCTGCGGCCGGTAGATGATGGAGGTTGGAGCGACCTGAAGTGCCGCGTGGAAGGTTTCCTCCCCTGCATAACCAGCCGGGCGGTAACCGGGGTCGAACAGGCTATATTCGGCGCGCAGGACAACATGCTCGGTGTTCTGGTCCTTCCGCCGGAAGTTTTCCAGTTTGAAGGTGCAGCCTGAAGCCAGCCCCCGCACAGTACCGCCGGCGGTGATACGCTGATGCGCCGCCTGTATTTCCTCGCGTCTTACCAAGGCCACAGCGTCGCCGCGGCCGACATTCAAATGGGCACCTGGATGGCGGTAGTGCTCTCCCTGTGATTCTGCGTGAGAAAAGGGCTGTGTCGACTGCGCCATGAGGTCGGCGCCCGGCTTGGTGAAATCATAGTCCGTGTGGGCGTAGGCGCCCGGGTGAACGGAACTGGTTGCCACCCATTGCGTGATATATTCCTGGTCCCGCCGCACCGGGTCGCCTTCCGCGCGGAACTTGACCGTCGCATAGCCCGGCGTCGGCTTCAGCTTGTTCATGGCGTCCGCGAGAATGAGCGTGTGCTCTCCGTCGCCATACTCGAAAAAATACATGATGCCTTCGTGCTCGAGCAGGCGCTGCACGAAGTCCAGGTCGGTTTCGTCATACTGCACGCAGTATTCCCTCGCCTCATAGGACCCCTGCAGCCGCTTTTCAAACTTCGCCGGCTTATATTTCGAGAATATCTGCTCGACGATTTCCACGACACTCATGTTCTGAAAGATGCGGCAGTCAGTGGTGTTGGCGAGCAGCCAGAGCCACGGCCGCAGCTCCGCCTCGTAATAAGCAAAGCCTTCCTCGATCCGCGTCAGGCGGAAGTCTGAAACGAGCCCGCTGAACCACCGCTTGGGATCTCCGGCCTCACCCTCAACCGAAATTGGCTTTCCAAGCAGTTTGAGCGCGTCAACGTTTTCGTCGGAGCTGACGAAGCCGACGGTGAAAGCAAAACACCGGCTTATCTCGTCATGGCCAATGAGGTGCGTAAATGTCAGCGTCGCGGGCCCAAGCGGCGTCTGGACGGTTGTCTTGCGTTCTTCAGCCATTCGGAGAGTGCCCCTGTCTCGTGACGCCGGCATTCCTGTATCAGGAGCCTAGCACAAAGACCCGCCACCTCGAAAGCCGCATCGGCGTTGCCGAGGTCATAGTCTCCGGACGAAGTACTGACGCGGATTGGCTTTTTTACGGGTCACGTGATGATACCGATCGGCCATCATCACCCAGGCTTTTGCACGGATCGGAATTGGGCGGAGTGCTTTGTGCCTCCATGGATCCGGTCTTGACATACGTAGGCCCGAGCTCGCATGGCGCCATAAAGCCACTCTTTCAGCCCTAATCCTTTTCCCTAGGCGAAGCTGCAAAAATTGCATTACTATGGACGCTGTATTCTTGCCGTTCATCAGGACAACGAAGTCAACAATCTGGGCTTACCTGCCATGACGCAAAGAAGTTCGTGCCTTCGGCCGCAATGGATTTTTTTGATCCCGCTGTTGATGCTGTTTTTAACGGCGTTCTCGCAGATGGCCCATGCGGAGCGTAAAGCCGCTATCGTGGTCGGGAACGGCGAATACGAGTTTGCGCCTTTATCGAATCCAAAAAACGATTCCAAGCTGATTGCCGCAACGCTCACCGAGCTTGGCTTCGATGTCCTGCTCTTCTACGACGTCAAGAAAGCCGCCGTCGGCGATCTCGAAAATGCAATCCGCAGCCACCTGATCGGCGCCGATCTTGCCATTCTCTATTATGCGGGACACGCGCTCCAGCACGAGGGACGAAGCTTGCTGCTACCCGTCGATGTACGGACTGGGTCTGCCAAGGAGGTAATCGATGACGCCATCGCCCTTAATGATCTCATAGACATCGTCAAGAACGATCCAGTCGGCGTCAAACTGATCATTCTGGACGCTTGCCGCAACAACCCGCTCACCACCGAAAAAGGACTGCAACAGGGCCTCGCCAACATGGAGGCCGGCGCAGGTCAGGTTCTCATTGCCTTCGCTACCGGCGCCGGCGAAGTAGCCTATGACGGCACAGGCGCAAACAGCCCTTATTCTTTGGCGCTTGCCAATGCACTTCAGCAGCCGGGCCTCGACATCTACGACACGTTCAGAACAGTGCGGGGAGACGTGCGCCTGGCCACCAACGGATCGCAGATTCCGTGGATCACGGGATCGATCGAAACCAAATTCGTCCTGAAGCCGGCAGGCAGCGAGAAACCGGCGCCCGTGGTTGCGGGCAGTGACGGGGCACTGACGATCGATCAGGTTCTCTGGTATTTCATTCAAGACAGCGCGGATCCAACGGATTTCGAACGTTTTGCCAAGGCGTTTCCGAACAGCACGCTAGCAGCGGAGGCGGTCAAACGTAGCAGCCTTGAGGTTGCCGAGTTGCAGCAGCGTGGTCTGTTCGTCAGCGGCGCACTTGCCGCCACCCCGATTTCCACCGAGCCACCACCCTCCAATGAGGCCAATGCAGCGGCGGGGGCGGAGTTTGTCTTTCAGCAGGCAGGCGAGCGCGCCGTGAGCGAGACTTTTCGAATCTGGCCGCGCAAAATGCCTGACACACAAAGCGGCATGAAGTCTCTCGTTACGGATTGCGACCTGTACGCAGCCGATCCCAATGATCCTCAACGCGTGGTACCGGGCGTCACGAACGGGCTGGTGAACATCCGCGACGGGCTACGCTCCTGCGGCTACGCGCTGGCGGCGGAGCCCAACAATCCGCGCTTGCAGTTCCAGTTGGCCCGCGTCCTCGAAATAGCCAAGCGCTATGACTGGGCGGAACATTTCTACCAACTCGCCGCCACGCAGCAATACAGCGCTGCCCTCGTCAATCTCGGATACATGGCCCGTGCCGGCATAGGCCGCGAGGTCGACTACAAGCGGGCTCTCGATTTCTACATGCAGGCGGCACCGCTCGGAAATCTTAGAGCGAGGACGAATGTAGGAACCGCTTACATACGCGGTCAAGGCGTCCCACAGAATCCCGAAGAGGGAATCCTGTGGTACCGACTAGCGGCATCCAGTGGCTGGTCGAATGCAATCACTGCGCTCGGCGACAGCTTTCGGCGCGGCACCGGCGTGAAGAAGGATGATGTCGAGGCGACAAGGCTTTATGCCGCGGCGGCAGATGCCGGCCAGATCGACGCGATGACCAATCTGGGCCGTGCCTATGTCGGCGGCCTGGGCGTCGAGAAGGATGTCAAACGGGGCTTTGATCTGATGATCCGCGCCACGGAAATGGGTAACCAGTACGCGCCTCTCTATGCAGCGCGCATTCTCGTCAAAGGCGAGGGCAATGTTCGTCCCGATGCCAATCGCGCACTTTCCCTGCTCGAACTGTCGGCACGCCGAGGCTTCGAGGACGCCTATCTTGAGCTCGCCAAGGGTTACGCTACGGGCAGCTTTGCCCGCGGAAAGCCTGATTTGAGGAAAGCATATTTCAACGCGACACTCGCCACGCGTTTTAAAGTCGAAGAGGCGGAACGAACAAAGACCTCGGTGGGCGAGAAGCTGGACGCTGCGTCAAGAGAGGAAATCGAAAAAGATGTCGAACTCTTCGTTCAACAGAATGGGCTTTGAGAGCACGGTGGTACGGTCATAGTGGCATAATTGCACTGAACGCGGGGATGGCATTGCGCTGGATTGTCGAAAGAATTGGCCGGCTCTTGCGTTTCGGGAGGTCGAAGGACGCCGTCAGGATCGTCGATCCCGCCGCCGCCGGCGACAGTCTTCAGTACGTCCTGCGAGACCCAATTGACGAAGCCAAACCCAGAAGCCTCATTTCCGTCCTCGGTGCGATGCCCGATAATCTCGCCGAGATTCTTGATACTGCCGTCGAAGCTTGCAGGGCCAATGGCGAATTTCCAGTTATCGTTCTGTCAGAACTGCGTCCCGACCTGACTGCTGCAAGTTCTGCCCCTTTGGAATTTGTCCCAACCCGCAGCCACCTGCCATCACTTTCCCCCGAAATCTATGGCAGGTACTCGCGCAGGCGCTGGTCATTGATCATTGCGAAATGGGATATCGCCAGTGAAATCACAATCTCATCGACCATCGAGGAGTTTCTTGCCGATCAGCTCGGCGCGGATGTTTCCATGCGCTCACATTCGAGCAATCGCGGCATGCAAGGGACGGTCAGCGCGGATGCTGAAGACAAGCTGCTCGACCGCTTTCGCGGCCATGGCGGCTCCATTAACGAAATTCAGGCGCCCCAGACGCCGGCGAACCTCGGTGCGGAAGGCATCTGATAGCGCCAGGTCGAGCGTTGTCGTCACACGATCCGACTCCGAGTACCGTAAGCAAAGACCCAGGCCGGCAGTTTGGGCATAAACGGCGCGAAGATGCTGATCGTCCATTTCCGGCGCCTGGTTGGGCACGAAGATCGAGGGGATCCCTCCCAGGATGCTCTCATGGAAGCTGTTGTACCCCGCGGTGGTGACAAGAAGATCGATCGCGCTGGCGCACTCAGCCAAGGGGTAAACGCTTGTGCGCAAAACGCTCGGCCATTCCTGCTTGGGAGGTGGCGCCAACGGATTGAGGACCTGAACCGTCTGCACATTCCGTCTGGCCAGATCGGCGAAGATCAGACTGGGGAGATCCTCCAGGTCGAAATTGCGTTGCGAGCCCAGTTGTACTGCAACCGTGAAACGGTCCGGGTTGACGCCAAGCTTGGCGGCGGCTTCTCTCCTGGGCAGACCCGAACCGGGATCCAACAGAAGCACAGGGGGAACAGCAACTGCCCCGGGCATATCGCGGGTCGGACCATGGTCTTCGTCATGCGCAAATTCCCCTGGTTCGATCACCATGTCGAATATGTCCTGGACGCCCGGCTCGAAATTGTGGGAAAGACGCCACAACGCACGTCGGATCCAGATCCAGGCGAGGTCGCGTCGGCATTCGGCAACGGCAATTAACCCTGGAAACGGCCTGTTTCCATCAAACACCACCGCCGAGGCATCAAACGCCTCCACTGCCGTCACCAGCTCCTGCGCATAAGCCCTGTTCCAGCTTTCATCCGTTACGCCGATTGCCAAACCGGAAGGAGTATAGTCAACAGCGTGACCTCGCGCATGGGCCAACGCCGATCCGGCCGATCGAGTAAAGAAAATCGGATCCGTATCATCGGGCAGCCGCTCTGCGATCGCCATCAGTCGTGTGATATGACCGAGCCCGATGCCGTTTGTCGCCACAAGTAGCACTCGGCGCTTTTTGCCTATACGTCGCGGGGCGGGTTCAGGCGTCACACTTTCGGCAGTCTTGCCAGGTGAACAACCGCTGCCCGCCGTCCGGCTGTTTTCGAGCCAAGAAGGTCTGCGAAGCTCGAGATCATCATAGAGGCGTGCCATGCGTTGCGGATATTGATCGATCGCAAATTTCCTTCGGACGAGCTCCTTCGCGGCATTTGATTGTTGGAGATAGGTCGAAGGAGAGGCAATGAGGCGCTCGATGACGCTTCGCGTTTCTGCAATGTTGCAGTAGACCGCGCCATCTTCGAACAGGCTTTCAAATGAAGGGTCAAGCACTGTCACCAAACCGCTGGCCATTGCTTCTGCGATAGAAACTCCGAAGGCTTCCACCCATTGCCGGCTGTGAAAATAGACATAGAAATCAAGGCGTCTGAGAAAGTCTGGGACGCTGTTTTGCGCGAATGGACTGATCTGCCAGTTCGAGCCGATCCACGGCTGGATTGGCTCTGGGACACCGCCCAACACCTTGATGGCGAAATTGGGTGCGTCGGGGTAAGCGGCGCGCAGGTCCTCTGCAGAACTGGGCCATTTCGCCGGGTCTCCCCTCGTGTGGCGTCCCAGATTCACGATACGTGCCGGAGCTGATCGCTCCGGCGACGCCCATTCAGCGGCGTCGACCATATTATACAAATCGTGTCGGAGAAGCGGAGAACTGTCGGTCCCAATACTGTTGAACTGCGACCGGACCTTTGGCCCGACGGGAGCGAACGCGACTGGAACACCAAAGAGCCTGTCCAATACGCGTCCCACGACCGTTAGATCGTATTGCGGAGCGCGATTACCGTCGAACAGAGGATGATGAACCACGCAAACGACACGGTGAGGTCTTAAGCGCACCGGCGAACTCGGCATACGCTCAAACACTGCAGGATGGTGAGCCAGAAGAATGTCGCAGGTTGCCTCTTCCGACCCTGTTAGCCAGACGGTATTCGATTGTTCAATTGTGGTGGCCGTGCGACTGTCGAAGACGCCTAAGTCGCGGGTGCGCTGTCCGAGGATGGGCAGTAGCCCACAACTCACTTCCCACTGTCTCGCCGCCTTGAGCTCGGCTCTCAGTGCGCTCGACGTACCGCCAAGAAATCGTGGGTCGGCAGCATGAACAACGTCAAAATGCATCAGCCAACCCCGAGATTATTTGCTGCACCCGGAATACCCTACCCTCAAATGAGCTTGAACCCGGTTTCAAATACCCCGACGCAGCGAGACATTTCCACCGCGCTGGTCGCAGCCTCGCGAGGCAGAGAACAGAACGAGCGCTAATAGGCTGATCCGCGGCCCCAGCCCCGTTCGGATTGGGTGTCCAACTTCCGTACCGCAACAGGTTGCCGTTGAACCCCCTTCTTCATCTTTTCGACCGCCAAGTTGCCGTAGCAACTGCGAGGATGCTTTGCGAGGAAAGCCTGATAGGATTGACGCGTGTTCAGCTTTTGTGCCCGGCGCCAATCGGCAGATTCAGCTCGACTCGGTGGCGCACTTTGACAGTTACGGGCATTGGTTGGCGCAAAGGGTTGGTACGTCCAGGACGGCACGCATGCCGTCAAAAAGACCGAGAAAAGGACGGAAACACGTTTCAGCATGCGAGACGCTCCAATCCGGGATTTAGGCTAAAAACCTACAAGGAAGAGTAGAATAACTGTCGCCAAATAACAAGCTCCGCAGTTCGCACCGACGTCCACGCGCCCTCCTTGCGACGAGAAAACTATTCCAGTAGCTCCGAGCTTACTGGCACAAGCTTTCTCGATTAACGCCGTCAAACATCGTTCCCTAAAGGGCCGGCGAAACCGACCCGGACCGCAGTCGCGAAGGGGCAGTGCCGGGGCGCGGCACTTTCGTGTCGCGGTTCCTTTATAACAACTGAAGCCTATGTGCCTGCCCATGACTGCCCAACAGAGGATCTAGCATGACTGAAAATAGCTCCGCCAATAATTTCCCTCCCGGGTACGAACTGCCAAAGGTATGGCATTGGGAAAAAGGCAACGGCGGACAGTTTGCCAACATTAACAGGCCCATTGCCGGCCCCACCCACGATAAGCTTCTGCCTGTCGGAACGCATCCCCTGCAACTCTACTCGCTGGCAACTCCGAATGGCGTGAAGGTCACTATCATGCTGGAGGAACTGCTTGCGCTCGGCCGTAGCGGAGCGGAATACGATGCGTGGCTGATTAGGATCGGCGATGGTGACCAGTTCGGTTCCGGCTTTGTGGAGGTCAATCCAAACTCGAAGATTCCAGCACTGATGGACCGTTCTACAGCTGAGCCGACACGGGTGTTCGAAAGCGGATCAATCCTTCTTTATCTGGCAAGGAAATTTGACGCCCTGATACCACAGGAGCACAAGGCACAGACGGAGACGATGAATTGGCTGTTCTGGCAAATGGCCTCGGCGCCCTACCTCGGCGGCGGCTTTGGCCATTTTTACGCCTACGCTCCAATGCATATCAAATATGCCATTGACCGTTTTTCGATGGAGGTGAAGCGTCAGCTTGACGTGTTGGACCGTCATCTTGAAGGCAACCGGTTCATGGCGGGCGACGAATACTCGATTGCGGATATCGCAATTTGGCCCTGGTACGGGAACCTCGCGCAAGGAAAGGCATACGGCGACTCCGCAACCTTCCTTGATGTTGAGACCTATAAGAACCTGCAGCGCTGGACTGCTGAGATCGCAAGCCGGCCGGCGGTCAAGCGTGGCCGCATGGTCAACCGGATCAACGGCGATCCTTCAGAACAACTCCATGAACGACACGATGCCTCCGACTTCGAAACGCAAACACAGGATAAGGTAGGCTAGAGGCAGAGGGGCCGTCTTTAATCGGTTGGTTGCGAAGGTTTTGGCTGCAGGCGCACGTCAAACCTGCCGATCTTGATCTTGCGCTTCCAGCCGTGCCCTTCGAAGTCGCTCGCTTTTTTCTTCCCTTTTTCGGCGCTCTTCCTCCGCATTCTGGCGAGCGAAGCGCGTCGTTTCTTCGAAAGCATCGAGCCGTTGCTGCCTGCTCGACCTCGAGGATTTTCTGTTGCCGTGCTCTGTCATTTCCATTCTCCTCGCGGGGGTCGTCGTGTCATTCGCACTCCTGAGCCGCATCCCATGGTGTCCAATCCTGCATACAGCAGTTGCAGCGCAGGATGCTCGCGCGCCGATGAATAGATGTTCACCTGCTCTTGTCTGCGCGAGAAAAGAGAAACGTTCTGCTTCACAAACCGTTCAGTGCGGCACCGTACGAGCGCTTTGACTGCTAGATAGGACGATGCCACCTCGAGGAAATGGCCACTGTCGAATTCCTCAACCTCGATGAGGCAGCTATGTTCCACGTTCTGATGAGATGGTTGCGGCATTCAGATCATCGGTGCCAAATGTCATTCGCAATTCATGTGCCGGCTCGGGCCAAGACTCCGATAAAGCGCTTCTCCTGCTTTTGACGAATGCAATACAATACCCGTGCAACCGCGGCTCTTCAAATACGCAACAGCCTTGGACCTAAGCTTCGTGGCAACGCCTAATCCTCTAAACTCCTGCTCGACCCAGAAACCAGAACCACGTGACGCCCATCGCCTCGATCTCGAGGATCCAGCGATCTCCTGTCCTTGGATTGCGATGCGTCGCACTCCTATCGACACAATTGTCGTCATCAAACTTACCGACGCGTCGGCGTCGGGGTAACCGAGCAACAATCCGGCGTTAACGCCCAGCGGAAGCGTCGCTAGCCTGGTCCAGGCAGCAACAATCGAAGGAACCGAAGAAGTTGGAAATGGAGATCATTTCGGCTCTGATGGCCACATGCTTGCTGAGGCTGCCAATCACCTCCTGTGCCAACGGGATCAATGGTTTCGGGGATGATGCAGCAAGTACTGTCACTGACGCAGAGCGCCGTGTCGGCAACCCCGCAGCGCGCTAACAAAAGAGGCTCGCCACGAGATACCTGAGGCGAGCCCTTAGCATGTGATGTTGCGCCACGATAACCTACCCGCGACAACTGAAAATCTGACGCATAAAGATTAAGTAACTACTAAAATGCAAGCGGAACACAGTGTTTATGCACTGCGGCTGAGATCGACCATCATCCTTAAAAAACCACGACGTTCCCAGGGGCCTCATAGCTTCGGGCTTTTCGGCCACACCTTCAGCCCGGATGTAGATCCATTTCAAGTTGCAAACCATTTTCAATGGACGGCTCCCCAAGCCGGGTCATGCGCGCCCTTACGGCGGTTGCCTTACCACGGCCGTCATCAGATGCCAGGCTGGCGCTTGGGTTTCATTTCCGCTGACCCGCTGATCTGGACCGTATTACGCGACGCGGTATGCCAACCCAAGGCACAAGCCAGAGATGAAAAGTATCAATGCGATTGCGAACTTCGTTCGATCAGTGAAGGCATAGAACGAGCCCTCGGGAGGCGCTCCGTCGATACTGTCGGCGGGTATTTCCTCTTCTCGTTTTTCAGGATCGCCCGCTAATGGCCGCAGGTCGCACGGAATATCGGCAGTTGAAACGACGACCCGTCTCACGCTGGCCTCATCAAACTTCACAGAAAAGGAAATCTCCTTGCTCTCTTTGATCGTCAGCAAGGCTCTCCGAGCGGCGGCCTCCTCGTTTTCGGCTTCGACAAGTGACGTGTGCATCACGAGATAATGTGGCATTCGATCCCTCTTGCTGTGCTGTTCGACGGTGATCGGCAACTCCACCGGCCACGTCAAGCGCTAGAGCGTGATAATGTGTGCCACTGACCCACAATCCGGTTCCACGCCAGAGCCGGTCGAGAATGAAAGATCATTGCGCCTGCCTCGGACGGATTAGGGTGCGCTACATATCGGCGGCCAATGCCGTCGCGGCTTCTCCAGCGTGCTAAGCTTTTTAGGTACTCCCGTCGAAACATCATTGCTTTCTGCGCCAACCACGAGCCCAAGACGCTGCGCCAACATATGCGCATCGGCAGGCGCTCGAACTTCAACGTTGTTGTCGAAATAGAGGTAAACATCCCGCCCCTTTTGGGACGGGGAAAGCGGCGCGGTAACCCATTCCGCGTAAATGGGCTCTTCGCCGCGGGCCCATGCAGTAACCCGCTCCGCCCAGGTTTTCAAAGCGTCATCGTCATTGCCGCTGACATAGAGTTCTTGGGACCCATAAAGGCGGCAATAGACAAAGTCGGCCGTACGTCCAGCCAGACAGCCAATGCGAACAGCCCCAAGTTTCGTCATCGTAAGAAACGACAAGAGGAAGCTCTTGTTCCTGCACGCCCATCCACTTTCCGGGCCTGCGAAAAATGCGCATCACGAATAACCGAGAACCACGACTGATGACCCTAATGTCCAATAATGCGACCTAGCATTCGATCCTGGACATTTTCTGGT
This sequence comes from Rhizobium sp. 42MFCr.1, assembly GCF_000377185.1. Taxonomy (NCBI): domain Bacteria; kingdom Pseudomonadati; phylum Pseudomonadota; class Alphaproteobacteria; order Hyphomicrobiales; family Rhizobiaceae; genus Rhizobium; species Rhizobium sp. 42MFCr.1. The sequence goes on along the minus strand of NZ_KB897823.1, from coordinate 114,882 downwards.
CCGACTATTAACGCGGCGATTGAAGTTGCGCGTTCCCGCTCGGCGTAGTTATTGATGTATCCCTCTAGCAGGATGACAGGACCCAGCATCTTAATCGTGATGGCAGAGCTATCCAGATCGGGGTCGGCGGACATTGCCGCTTCAACGGATGCAATAGTCGCAGCCGAACTATGACCGCTCGTGCAATGCTGTTCATGGCTAAAACTGTCTGATCCGAACTTCATCGACTTTTCTCCTTCTGTTCCCTTAAGAAACAGTCGAAGGATCATTAAGTTCGGGCGTTGGACTTAGGTCTGAATGAGAGGCGACGACCCATCGCTCACCCAAGCTGGACGCTGGATCACGGGCATCTTGTCGTGTTCGAGGAACGGAGTGCGGGCACCGTTGAACGTCACCGCATCGTTCGAAATGGCATAAGGCCAGTTACTTGATCAATTGCTTCTCACACGGATAGAGCCGTCTACTGGTCATTGAGAAATGATTGAGCCGCGGGACGAGCACAGTCTATTAGCTGGCCTTTTTCATCTCGCTCTGATCATCGGGCACGATATGCAGACCGGCTTCGTGAGCCGCCTCCACGAAGGCACAGCGCGCCGTCTCAGCATCGACATAGCATTCGATGGCTTCCACCGACCGCCAGAGCGCGCTGTGGAATGCTTTTCCATTTGCAGGCCACTTCCCGCCCACAAGCATTTGAGCCAATTCTTGGACCGTCTCGGCATGACGATAGTTGCCTGTGCCGCCGATTTCCACTGTCAGGGGCCTGATGAAAACGGGAAGAACAGCGTCCATTGATGAACTCCTTGCCAGGTGCAGCGTCAGCAAATGGTGGAGTGGTTCGCATTCGTCTAGGTAAGTCGAGAAATTTATTCCTGCGGTAATGAAAGGATGACCTGAGTTAAAGACCTGCAAGAGTCATATTATTGATTATTTCAATGCCTTATCTCGAATACTTCCACTGACTACGCAAGCAGGCTTCCACGTCGGCTCAGTGGCGTCGATAAACTGAAGGCTAGATGGCCGGCCGAACCCTCAATGGGGAAGACTAGCCTTCGCTCAGCCGACATTGATCGCGGAGATCGAGTTTCGCCGATTGTCTGGAGATGCCAATCTCCGCCATGCATTGGAGCCGTGAGATCCAGGACAATGTTGCTGTCCATGGCCGAGAAAATACAGGCTAAAACAGGCAGGGCGCTCGACCCTTGCGGGGAGCGCCCTGCCAAACCCGGACGACCGCAGCCGGCAGAAATCTGCTCGGCAAGGATCATCGAAACGGGTAGTGAGGCGTTATTTGGTGTGCGCCGGTTCTTTTTCAAGCTCTTCCGTCCGTTCGAGTTCAAAGAAGTAGATTCGGGATTCGCCTCTTCTCGTCATGGACTATTGCCGCACTCTCGGCGCCGGCAAACCGCATGATCCTCAGGCAAGCCACCCGACCGCTCGCCTGAAGACCGCGCCGCAGATAGGAGAACAGGATCCGCGCGGCGCCCGAGCGCCCGAGCTTGTGGAAACGAAGTGCCAGGCGAAGCGGTATCCGTGCTGGATCGATGGCAATCAGGCGCCGCTTGCGCGTCCCAAACAGTAATGCGTCCGCACGCGCTTTGCGCCAATGCCGACATTGCGCATATCGGGTAAATCATCGTGGTTGCCGGCCCGCGAATTTCGACGATCGCAAAAGCTTGCTTCATTCTTAAAGGGCACAGCCCTCGGCCCCGCCTTTATCGCCTTGATCTGTGGAGACGACCGTCCGTGCGTGCCATCAGTAGTAAGGCGAGAAACACGCCTGTCGTGGGCCATAATAGGGCTGGAACGTGTTGTCATAACTCCTGTAGGATCGATAACGCGCATAACACCAGCGCATATGCGCATTGCCACCGTAATACGCTCTGCGATAATATCGAGGCGTATAATAAGACGGGCCGTAGTAACCCGGATCGTAGTAGTCAGGCGCGTAATAGTTCGGCTGCGCCAGCAATCCGCCGACTATTGCGCCTGCCGCGAGACCGCCGAGCGCCCAGCCCCACCCCCCGTTGCCATGATGGTGATAGTATCCGCCGTTGTAGTAACCGCCGTGGCCGCCATGATAGTCCACCGGCTGCGCCCGCGGGGAATCGATCTTCGGGGCGACGATGGTGGGGAATGCCATGGCCGGCGGGACGCTCGCCAACGCCGTCGCAAGCGACACGGCAACGAATGCTAGCCTTTTCATCGGCTTCCCTTCCGTCAACTTTGCAGTCCACCATTATACCGCGGAAAGGACGATGTCGCACTTGATTTCCAGTGGGCGGTCAACGGTCCAGAAGGGCTGTCTTTTACCTCACTGCTCCTATGATCGCTCAAGGCCAGCTTGGCCAGAACCCTGTAATCCAAAGCGGCCCGCGATCGCGAGAGAAGCGCAGGCGTTGCCTTCGAAGAGCTAAGCTTGTCCCTCTCTGGCATAGGAGATTTCGTCCTGTACAGGATGCTGGGTGTCCAGTTGCGCCCTGTTAGAGCCGCACCTCTCAAAGATACCACGTCGCGACTGTCATCAGGTTAGCTGCGTCATCACCTTCCAGCCGGGACAGCCCAGAGTAACAAACCCATCGATCTGCAGTATGCCGGCATCGGCATCGACGATATATCCTTGTCACCATACGCCAGGCGGGCCAATGACAGGCGATCCGTCACCGCAGTTCAATATTGACAGCCTTCGGGCCTTTTCCTCTGTTATCCGGTTCCGTGTCGAATGAGACTTTCTGCCCCTCGCGGATGGTCTGGATCCCAGACGCCTGAAGAGCCGAGATGTGCAGGAACACATCGCTGCCGCCCCCCTCGGGACTGATAAAACCGAACCCCTTGTCTTCGTTGAAGAATTTCACCGTGCCCGTTGCCATTATAACCTCCAGACTAAGAATACGATCAACATGGAGCCGACGTGCAGCCTACGCAAGCGGAAATATGGGCCTCATCCGCTGGTCCAGAGGCTGCTCTCTGCCAGGATATTTCGCCCGACCTATGACTGCCGAAGGCCCCCTCGCCGCTTCATTGTTGTCGACCGATCGGAAGAGGTTTACGTTTGCGACGATATCGGGACGTGACTTACTGTGTTTTGCGTTGTGGACCAGGCGCGGTCTCTCGGCAATCCCGCGCATCGTTGGCCCACGACGCAGCTTCAGATTGACCGGCGTCTCGTTTCCAGTTGGAGGCAACTCATGGGTCAGATGATGAAGGCTGCTGTCGTTCGACAGTTCCGCACACCCCTGGTGATCGAAGATGTGCCAGTGCCATCTCCGCATCCGGGGCAGATACTCGTCAAATACGAGGCGACTGGCGTGTGCCATACCGACCTCCATGCAGCCAATGGGGATTGGCCGGTGAAGCCGAGTCCACCATTCATACCGGGGCACGAGGGCGTTGGCTATGTTTCGGCAGTCGGCGCCGGTGTCACGAGAGTGAAGGAGGGCGACCGTGTTGGCGTGCCCTGGCTACACAGCGCGTGCGGCTACTGCCCGCAGTGCCGAACCGGTTGGGAAACACTCTGCGCCTCGCAGTCGAACACCGGATACTCCGTTAATGGCACCTTCGCCGAGTATGGGCTCGCTGATCCTGAGTTCGTCGGCACACTGCCTGACCATTTGGAGTTCGGCCCCGCTGCCCCGGTTCTTTGCGCGGGCGTCACTGTCTACAAGGGATTGAAAGAGACAGAGGTGCGCCCAGGCGAATGGGTTGCCATTTCGGGCGTGGGAGGCTTGGGTCACATGGCCGTCCAGTATGCCAAGGCGATGGGCATGCATGTCGTCGCCGCCGACATCTTCGAAGAGAAACTGGCTTTGGCAAAACAGCTCGGGGCGGACGTCACGATCAACTGCAAGGCTGGCGACGCCGTCGAGCAGGTTAGGAAGGCGACCAATGGCGGTGTACATGGGGCTCTCGTTACGGCGGTCTCCCCCGCCGCCATGGAGCAGGCCTTTGGCTTCCTGCGATCGCGTGGGACGATGGCACTCGTCGGCCTGCCACCGGGGATGATATCGCTGCCTGTGTTCGAAACAGTCCTGAAACGCATAACAGTTCGGGGATCGATCGTCGGTACGCGCCAGGATCTGGAGGAATCGCTGCAATTCGCGGCCGAAGGAAAAGTCATACCTCATTTCTCCTGGGAGGGTCTCGAGAGCATCAATGACATTTTCCACCGTATGGAAGCGGGAAAGATCGACGGTCGCATCGTCATGAGATTGTAACGCTTGTACCAGCCAACCGGCGGTTCCGATTTTGGACAACAGGGTTCGCAAGGCGGCATTGCGATCGGAAATCTTGCGGGGGGATCCGCTCAGTTGCGAAACGACCTTAGGTAGCTCAGAACCGTGCCGCTGCGGGAGGTTTTCACTCCGACAGCCGGTTCGAGGCATAGCAGAGCCAATGACCTTTGACCCACGGAAAGGTATCGCCATGAACAAGGGCTTGTTGTCTGATGCGCGTGACGGACTATCCAGAAGAGATCTTCTGCTGGTGGCGGGAACCGCCGCCGCGACGATCGCCAGTTACAGCAATGGCGCCAAGTCCGCGTCCCAGCCGGATGCATTCTCAATCAAAGACGTGAAACAAGGCGAGGATATTTTTACCTACATCTCCAGAATGAAGGGCAGTTTTGAACCGACCATATACCAGCAGATTATCGGTGCTGCCAATGAGTTCAAGGAGGGAGATCAAGCCATCGGCGTTGGCGCCGACAACGATGCGACGCGACGATATGCACGCATTCTGTTGACGAATACCAAGCTCGCAGACCTCTACGCGAGGCCATTATTTCAGGATGATCTGCAACAACTCATCTGGCAGACCACCGACCAGGCCCAGTACGAAAAGGTCAAGGACTGGACCATGGGCGAATTGAAGGAATTTCTTCTCGCCGAGCCAGAGGACGAGATTAGGGGTGTCATGAATGGCCTGACCAGCGACACCATCGGCTGCGTGCCGAAATTGATGAACAATGAAGAGCTCGTTTCCGTCAGCCGAAAGATCTTTAACGCAATGCCTGGCACCAAGCTTGGCGCGAAGGGATACATGGGCGCACGCATCCAGCCCAATTCACCGACGGACCATCCCGACGACATAATCTGGCAGGTCTTCGACGCATTTTCGTATGCCACGGGCGACATCGTCATCGGCACCAATCCTGTTGACAGTACGGTCAACAGCGTCGCCACGGTCGAACGTGCGCTCAAGGACATTGTCGACACCTTCAAGCTGCAGGATGTGATCCCGTGGTGCGTCCTCTCGCACATCGATGTCCAGGCCGAGGTAGGCGACAGCTTCCCCAAAACCGTCGCGACGATGTTCCAGAGCCTTGCGGGAACTGACGATTGCAACAAGATCTTCGACATCACGATCGACAAGATCCTGAAATATGCGCGGGCGAAGAAGGGGCAGCGATATGGCCTCTACTTTGAAACCGGACAGGGCTCGGAATTTACCAACGGGGCGGCGAACGGCGTCGACATGATGGTTCTTGAGTCACGAAAATACGGCTTCAGCAGGGCTGTAGGATTGGAGCTTGCCAAGGTGCAGCCCAAGGGCGCCTGGCTTCACGTCAATGATGTCGCCGGTTTCATCGGGCCGGAGGTTTTCAAAAGCCGAGACCAACTCGTGAGATGCTGTCTCGAAGACTTGGTCATGGGCAAGCTCCATGGCCTTACCATCGGTCTGGACATTTGTACGACATTGCACATGACAGTGAGCCTTGATGACCTGGATTGGTGCCAGGATCAGATTATGCCGGCCAATCCCGCTTATCTGATCGCGCTGCCAACGAAGAACGACCCGATGTTGAGCTACCTCACCACATCGTTTCAGGATCACGTGCGCTTGCGCGAAAAGTTCGGCTTTAAGGTCAACGATGCGATTTGGGACTTCTACAAGCGGCTCGGCGTGGTGGGTAAGGACAACCGCTACACGGCGAATTATGGAAATCCCCTTTGGGTGTACTTCCAATATCGCCTGGCCAAGGGCGACAAAAGATCGCGTGAGCAGGTCTATGCGGAAGGCCGGCAGAAGATGCGGGAGATTGAGAAGCGAGGGGTCGACATTGCCACAGGGCATGGAAGGAACAGATGGGATCTCAATCATACGCTTTCGACCAAGGTCAAAGGCTTGTACGAGGATGCGAAGCAGTCCCTCTGGACCGAATTCACGCCCGAGTTTATCGCCGGCATTCCCGATGCCGTTTCAGTGCACACACAGTCCAGGGATCGCAATGACTACATAGCCCATCCCATGAGCGGCGAGATGTTGAACGCGGAAGGATTGCGGGACGTCGAAAGACTGAGAGATGCCTGGGGAGAGGATATCCCTCAAGGTCAGATCGTCATTTCCGACGGACTAAATGCAAAGGCTATCATGGATGATGGACATCTTGCACCGTATCTCGAGGAGATGCGCCGGCTGCTGGCCACAGCTGGCGTCGCAATGAGCAACAAGAACATTGTTGTTACCAGCGGAAGGGTGAGAGCCGGATACAGGATCGGGGAGGTACTTTTCGCAAGGGCAAATCCCAACAGCTTCCGAGGCATTCTTCACATCATCGGCGAGCGACCAGGGACGATGCATCACGCCTATTCCGTCTACATTACTGTCGCCAAGGGCAAGCGATGGTCCGAAAAGGATATCGATCACGACATCACCAAGCTTGTCAGCAATGTCGCGGACACGGCCCTGCCGCCCAACGAAGCCGCCAGAGAAACACTGACCATCATCAGGGAAATCGTCGGACGGAATGTAAACGGCAGCCGTCGCTACGGGGAATAGAAAGGCCGCGTACGGGTGCTCCTCTCCCCGTTATCAGGACCGCAGGTCCAGACCCGATCAGTCGATCCTCCGGCCCACGCGCACCAGGTGTTCGTCCGGATCGGACACGGCAAATTCGAACATGCCCCATGGCTGCTTGACTGGTGGATAAAGAAGCCTGCCTTTTAGCCGGGCCGCCAGTTCTTCGACATCGTCAGCGTAGAAGTAGATGCCGAACGGGCTCTTGCCGGGAACGAGCCAGTCCTCGGCAGCTTTCGTCAGGTGGATTTCGGCGCCTCCGTCGTCAGTCAATATCACGTAATCCACGTAGTCCTCAGAATCCGGATCGCGACGGAAGCCCAGCAGGCCGTAAAAGTCTTCGCTCGCAGCGAGATTGTTGCAAGGTATAACGGCGACGACCCTTCGCTTCTCGGACATATGTAGGCTCCAGCTTGTTGTGACGGATATCCGAATAGCACCGGAGGCCCTTTTGGGAAAAGATCGAAGCTAGCTCCAATGGGCGGTAATGGACATAAGCGCGCCGACTGCCATTTTATGGATCGCTTCACCAATTTTCCTCCGGTGAACCAAATAAGAACGTGCGCGAAACAAAGGACGGTCACAGGATACCATCCCACGCGGCGCCTTAGACCACCGGGAGCTCCGCCTCTCCACCGCCTCTCTGGCACGCAGAGTGTAACCAGCTTTTACTTCACCAGGTTGCGCGCAATCTGCACAAGCGCACCATCACTGGCATCCGACGTCCCTGTTTGACTTCCAGCCTCAAGCCAACAGACGTTCATAATTGCCAGAATATCGTCATCCGATTGATCCACACCAGCCGCGTCGAAGTCTCTCCGGATGATGGCAAGGATATCGTTGCGGTTGACGTCCGCTGCCCCTCTGGCAAGCTCATCCGAGTATGCTTTCGCGTTTTCGTCGGCGAGCGCCAGTTTTTCCGCCGCCCAGATACCAACAAGCTTGTTGCGCCTCACCATTCTCATCACATCTATCCGAAGGCTAGCCATCGAAAACCCTCCGTTGCGTGTCTGCCTGCATCATATCCTTGTCTGCGATCCCGACAAAGACGATGAATGGAACTGGCCCTTGAATAATACGCTGCGTGCTCGGCGAACTTTCTCTGGACGCAGCGCCAGCTGAGGGCTGGAATGGCGTGGCATTTTCTCGATTTTAGTCGGAACAAGGGGCAGCGTTGCTTGTTTGATGGCGGCTTCTTTCGTTGCCGTTTCCTTAATGTCCAAACGCTCTCTTCGCCCCGTTTGTGCTCAGGCGGGGCCTTTTTGCCTGACCAGCATGATCCGATGCCAGAGGTTTTGATTACACTCGCGGTCACCGTCGCCGCTTATCGTTATACCGATGGCCCGAAGTTACAACAGTCGCTCCTTGGGTCGGCGGTACGGATGACTATCTAAACCTGATCCATCAGCGTTTCTGCCTGAACAGGAGTGCGTAATCCGCACACTGTGAACCCGTGGCAGCCTAACGCAAACAATTGTCTTCGGGCAGCAAGATTTCGACCGGCCGAAAACGGTACTGGTTTTGCGCGGAGACGAAGTAATTGAGTGTCAATGCACGGCAATGCGACCGGAGGGCTGGGATCTGGTTGCATTGCCGGTTGTACTGCGGCCGGATGGGTCCTTCCGTTCAATCAAAGCGCAACTTGCAAAAGTGCCCCCGTGCAGAACGGCTGACGGTCGAAGATGCGACCAATCTGCTACGCGCACCGAGGAGACCGGGAAGTCTCGCCATCGCGCCCGCCCGCAAAAACGCCTCTGGAGGAGGAACTGATGTCAGCGAGAACGCTGCGGGAAGAATTCGAGCACCTGTCACGCTTCGTGTGGGTGTCGTGGAACAACAGCGGTCGCGAGCAGGCTCTGCTCGTGGCCCGCAGCTTCGCCGCCGACTTCCCCTTGGTCGGCACGGCCGAAGACTTCATGCGCCGCGCCGAAGCAATGCGACAGGAGCCCGGCAGGCTGACCCAAAGCTCGACGCAACCGCCCTCCACTCTTTCCGCCATCTGCGCGAAAGCAACGGAATAGCTGGGCCATTGCGCAAGCAGATCAGATGGCGACGTCGGCGCCATGCGACGAACGGCACGTCACAAGGGCCGACTGGCAAGTCGCGCGTATGTCACCGGGATAAATGAGCCTGACAGGAACGTGAGGTTCGGTCCGAGTTTGCGTATAAAAAGAAGAGCATCATGGTGTTGCTTCGACTGTCGGGATTTGGACAGGAGCGCGCCGAAATTCAAGCGGGCTCTTGCCTGTCCAACGGCGGCAAGCGTGACTGAAGGAGCTCGGATGGTGAAACCCCAACAACCAGGCAATCTGGGACGCCTGAAGATCGTCTTCGAGGTAACGCATCGCAAGCTCACGGCGCATTTGATCCAGGACCTCACTAAAGCTTAGGCCCTCGGCCGCCAGTTTACGAGCAAATGTCCTCTCACTCAAACCAAGTCGTTTTGCCACGGTTCCTATGGACGCCTCGGCATGCGGCAACAGTGGCGCAATATTGTTTTCCACGATCGTTCGGAACCGGCTGGTATTGGCCATGCGGGTTGTCATCGCCTCGTCGCACATCTTCAGTATCAGTTCGTTGAGAAATGGGTCGTCTCCAACGACCGGGAGCTCTAGCGTTCCGGCGTTGAAAATGATTTCATCCGTTTCTGCTCCGAATTCGACCTCACATCCAAATACTCGCCGGATATAGGTCAGGTCGCCAGTTCTATGGTGAACAAATCTCACCTTGTGCGGCGAAAGATCCCGTCCGACGAGTTTGCGGCAGAGGCGCACAAGGGCAAATAACAGCAACTCCATGTTGTGCTGGTCGCGATGCCTCTGCACCCCCGTGTAGGAGACTTCGACAGAACATGCGGGCTTCTCCTTAAGCCGCACGACGAGTGCCTCGTTTCCAAGGCGGACATATCTTCCAAGGCGCGTGAAAGCGTCATTCAGATCGTGTGACGAGGCCATCACGTAGTAAAGCATCCCCATTTCACGCAAGTCGCATTCCTTGGCCAAGGCAAGACCCATCCAAGCATTCTTCGAAACATGAGCGACCAACTGCAGGAAATGCATTTGCGCGGTGACATGAATTCGCCGGCGCTCTGCGATCGCTGCGCTTGAAAGGCCAGACCGCGACAGCAAAGGCGCAACCTCAATTCCAGCACGTTCCAGATGCTGAACTGCCAGGCGCGTGGCCAGTCCCCATGAAGTTGGTCCATTGATCAGGTTTTGAATGTCAGGTTCGCGTTGCCCGGCCATGAGCGGTGTCCCCCCCGAAGCTGCAATACTGCCATTGTTTGTACTTGTTCGCAAACTTCAACCGGTGGCATTTCCTTTCTCTCGCACCTGAGAGATGTGGCAGCTGCCGCAAATTAATGTCAGCACATCACAAGCCGAGCGATTCTCAACGCAATATAACCGCCGACAACGGGTAAATGTCGATCGCACGATTGAAACGCCGCCTCACAGTCGAGGGGTACCGGTTTCGTGCGCTTCTCGTGGGTTGGATTGATACGATGCATCTAGCAGTCCATCAGTTTTCCCGGCGGACCAAGTGGGGGGTATGGTCACCGCCGGGATGTCGCCGCCGCTCGTGTCGTCATCGCAACGTCCACGGTGAGGCGTTCTGGGAGGAACGCGCAGACCGAGTGGCGGCGGCTCCGGCGCAGCCCCCCAAATCGACCGCGAAGCGCCTGACAGCATCCATTTTCTTCCGCAAACAAACGGCAAAGTGCGATTACGCGACCGCCTGCGCGACAGTAATTTTAACGAGCGACCCGCACATGTCATCAGGATGAGTACCGGCAGATGCTAGGGGCGATCCGTGAGCGCAACGTCGAACTTGCCGATGAACTTGCGCATGCGCATACCCCTCAATTCCAGCAGAATTTCATCAACTTCATGCGCGAGAACTACACGACCGACGTGACACTGGGGCCGCTCAAAGCTGCTGAGTGATCACGACGATCTCAAGCATAGCGACTATGGGACCGGGTCATAATATGACGCATCCGCCGGCATCATGTGCTTGGAGCCCACAAGCCCCAAGAGCTTGTCAGCACCGCCCTACGTCATGGCGTGACCTGTTTGCCATAGAGCCTGCTTGCCCGCAGCAGACGCTGCGAATAGGGATGCTCGACCGCACCTTGGCGCAAGCGCTCGATCTCGACTTGTTCAACGATTTCGCCAGCTTCCATGATTGCGACCGTGCTGCACATGTGGGAGACGACGGCCAGGTCATGGCTGACGAGCAGATAGGTCAGGCCGCGATCTTTCCGCAGATCGTCCAGAAGATTGAGAATTTCCGCCTGGACTGAGACATCAAGCGCCGAGGTCGGCTCGTCGAGAAGCAGAACGGCCGGGTCAAGAACCAAGGCGCGGGCGATCGCAACACGCTGGCGTTGCCCACCAGAGAGCTGATGTGGGAACCTGTAGCTGAGTGACGGGTCGAGCCCAACCGAGCGGAGAACTGCATCGACATCAATTGAATTGGTAGCAAGCCCCTGATTGCGGAGCGGCTCCTTGATCTGTGAGCGGATCGTCTTGCGGGGATGGAGTGATCCGTAGGGATCCTGAAACACCATCTGGACGCGCCGGAAAAATGGCCGGTCGCGCCGGCGGTCCAGCGTTTCGCCGTCCAGTCTGATCCGTCCCTCGTATTGTGGATTGAGGCCGGACAAGGCACGCAGCACCGTTGATTTTCCACAGCCAGATTCGCCAACGAGCCCAAACGCGGCGCCCTTTCCAACAGCAAGGCTGAGATTTTTGACGACCGGCCTTAGGCTGGCGCCGAAGCGGACTGTGAGGTTGCTGATTTCAATCACCGCGGCAACTCCAGCACGTTGTCATTTAACCAGGCCGGGTCACGCTTCAGGATCGGCAAGCGGGTGGGCGGGTTTTCGATCGAGGGCAGCGACGCAAGCAGACCCTGTGTATAGGGATGTTTTGCGGATTCCAGTTCGCGGGCCTTGAGGACCTCAACGACCCTGCCGGCATACATGATTAGGACACGGTCGCAGAAGTTTCGAACGAGGTTCAAATCGTGGCTGATGAAAATCAGACCGAGGTTACGGCGCGCAACGAGCTCATCCAGCAATGCCAGGATTTCAAGCCGCACCGTGACATCAAGCGCCGAGGTTGGCTCATCTGCGATTAAGACTTCGGGCTCGGCGATCAGCATCATGGCGATCATCACGCGCTGGCCCATGCCGCCCGATATTTCGTGCGGATAGAGGCGAGCCACCTTCTCAACATCTCGGATCTTGACCGCATCCAGCATCGCGAGCATCTGCTCGAAGGCCTGTTTCGCCGTGGCTTTGGGATAGTGAAAGCGATAGGTTTCGGCGATCTGCTCGCCCACCCGCATGACGGGGTTCAACGAAAATTTCGGGTCTTGCAAGATCAACCCGATCCGCCGTCCTCTGATCGTCATCATCGCGCGCTCGTCGGCCTTGAGCAGATCCACGCCTTGAAAAGTCATCTGCTGAGCGCTGACGATTGCGGTCGGTGGCAACAGTTTCATTATCGCGCGACCAACCGTGGACTTTCCCGATCCAGACTCACCAACGATGCCGAGTTTTTCCTGTCCGAGTGAAAAGGTGACGCCGCGCACGGCCCTCACGGTTCCGTGGCCGAAGGCGATCTCGAGATTGCGAATATCGATAAGTGACGTACTCATTGCGAACCCCTCGGATCAAGAACGTCGCGAAGCGCGTCGCCGACGAGGTTGAACGCAAGGCTGACGAGGGCGATTGCAATGCCGGGTGCTGCAATGACCCATGGGCTGTCGAGCATGAATTCGCGGCCGGTCGCCGCCATCGCCCCCCACTCGGGCCAGGGGGGCTGCGCGCCAAGGCCAAGAAAGCCGAGGCCGGCTGCCGTAATGATGATGCCCGCCATATTCAGTGTCACGCGCACAATGACGGAGGGAATGCACATCGGCAGGATGTGACGGGTGATGATCGTTGCAGGCGTTGCTCCCTGGAGCCGCACGGCGGCGATGAAGTCGGCCTTTCGCAGGCTGAGCGTTTCTGCGCGCGCAAGGCGTGCAATCGGTGGCCAGGCCGTGAGCGAGATCGCGATGATGGCATTGGTAATGCCCGGACCAAGTGCTGCTGCAAACCCGAGCGCCAGCACCAACCCCGGAAATGACAGGAAGATGTCGGTGATGCGCATCAGCACTTCATCGACAATTCCGCCGAAATAGCCCGAGCAGGTACCGATTAAAAGTCCCATTGGAGCGACGATGACGGAGACGAGAATAATGATATAGAGCGTCGTGCGGGCGCCGTAGACAATACGGGCGAAGACATCCCGGCCGAAATTGTCGGTCCCGAGCCAGTGCTCCGCGGATGGTGGCGAAAGGCGTCCGGCCATGTCCTGGACGATCGGATCGTAAGCCGTCAGGAGTGGCGCGGCGAGCGCAACAAGGATCAAAAGGACAATGATTGCCAACCCTGCCAGGCCGAGCGGGTGAAGGCGAAACTTCAGCCAGCCCTGATGGAATTGCTGCGCGCTCGATTGAAACCAGCCCTGGGGTTCGGGCGCGCACAGCCATTTGCGAAAGCGGCCGCCGTCGATGCGGTCGGCTTGTTCTGTGGACATCGTCATCGGCGTCACCGTGTTCTCGGATCAAGGATGCGGTAAAGCACATCCGAAATGATGTTGATCGTCAGGAAGACGGCGCCGATCGTCAGCACTGCTCCCATCACGACATTCATGTCATTCATCTGAAGCCCGCGCGTCAGATACTGGCCAAGTCCCGGCCATCCGAAAACGGTCTCTATGAGCACTGCGCCTTCCAGAAGGCCCCCGAACGTCAACGCCATGATCGTCAATAGCTGCACGCGAATGTTCCTGAAGGCGTGGCGCCAGACAACCTTGCGCCGCCCGAGCCCCTTTGCCCTGGCCGTCACAATGTATTCCTGACTGAGCTGCTCGAGCATGAAGCTGCGCGACATGCGGCTGATATAGGCCACGGAATAGTAGCCAAGGATGGCGCCGGGAAGGATGATGTGGCCAAGCGCACTCTGGAACACGTCCCACTGCCCCTCAACCGCAGAGTCGATCAACAGAAAGCCGGTTACAGGTGTGACGAGCCCCTCATAGAATACGTCGACGCGTCCCGATGCGCCGACAAGCTGAAGCTTTGCATAAAAGACAAAGAGCGCCATCAGGCCGGTCCAGAAGATCGGAATGGAATGACCGGCCAGCGCAACGATCCGTGCAACGTGATCAATGACGGTGCCGCGCCTGACGGCAGCGGTGATGCCGAGTGGTACACCGACGAGTGCTCCGACGATCATGGCGATGACTGCAAGCTCGATTGTCGCAGGGAAGATCGCCAATAGGTCGGTGAGGATCGGCTGTCCGGTCGTTGCCGATGTTCCAAGGTCGCCCGTCGCGACCCTTCCGACATAGCTCAGGAATTGCACGAGGATCGGCTGCCCCAGTCCCAGCTCGTTGTAGACACGGTCATAGACCTCCTTGCTGACCTCCGGCCCGGTGATGGCAAGCACCGGGTCGGCGGGAAGCAACCGCCCCATCGAAAAGGTAAGAAAGAGCAGGCCGAGCAGCGTGGTCACGATCGCCACCACGCGCCCTGCCAATCGTCTTAGAATGATTGCGAGTGGATGCGGCGCAGCATAGGCCACTTCTTCTTCGCTGAAAGTGGTGTCGGAATCTCGCTTGGATACTAGATCGGCATTCGCCACGACACCTTACTCCTTGGTTACGTCGTGCCAGCGCGTCGACCATGTCGTGTGGCCGTGGTAACCCTTGACTGCGGCACGCATGACATAAGGGTCCGTCCGCTGGAAGAAGATGACGAGCGGGGCATCCATTCCGGAATAAACGCTATCCATCTTCTTGAAGATTTCCGTGCGTTTGCCGCTATCACGTTCCTTCATCGACTGATCGACGAGCGTGTTAAGTTCGTCCACCTTCATTCCGGCCCGCCATAGATAGTAACTTCCAAGACGTGCCTCATCGCTGTTGTCCGGATTGTAGGCGTACTGGGTGGCAACAGCGAAGGGGTCGGGAAGACGGGCTCCCGAGTTTCCGAGCAGGACTTCGTATTTCCGCTCCCTGAACGCTGGCGTGAATTCGCCAGGCACGAGATCAAGGTCAAGTCCGGCGACGCGCGCACTCGCCTGCAGCGCCTCGGCAAACGGCAAGGTTGCCGCTCCGGACGGATTGAGGACCTTCTTCAATCCATTGGGATACCCTGCCTCTGCAAGCAGTTGCTTGGCTTTGGCAGGATCGTAGTCATAGCGGGAAGCCGCCTCGTCGGGAGCGCCCATCATCCCACGCGGGATCATCGACTGCCACGGGAAGCCCGTGTAGCGCATGATGTTTCCGGAAATCGCCTTCCAGTCGAACGCATGTTGGAAGGCCTCGCGAACCTTGGGCTTTTGAAGATCCGGATCCTTCTGATTGAGGGCAATGTAATAGAAGCCGAGGCCAGGAACGTTGTCGATCACCATCTCCTTGTTCGTGGACAAGGCATCGAGATCGCCGCTTGCCAGATATTGTCCGACATCGACGTCGCCTGCTTCAAGCTGCAGCCTGAGATTCCCGGATTCAGGAATGTGTCGGGCAACCACCCGCGCCATGGCCGGGGCACCACCCCAATAGGCCTTCTGCGCGTTGAAGATCGCAACATCGTTTGGACGCCATTGGGCAAGCGCAAACGGCCCGCTTCCCGCCGAGTTGGCCGACAGCCAAGCGCCCCCAAGGTCGCCGTTCGCCTCGTGCGACAGCACCGTCTTCTTGTCGACGATGCCGATCGACGATCCGGCAAGGGAATAGAGTACCAGATCGGTATTGACGGGTCGTGGAAGTTCAATCTCGAGCGTGCGCTCGTCCTTGGCTCGTACAAGCTTCTCGACGTTGTCAGGCGTAAAGCCCCATAGCGCGATATCGGTCGAACCGACCTGACCCATCTTGATGACGCGTTGGATCGACCAGGCAGCATCTTCTGCCGTGACAGGATTGCCGCTTTGGAAGACAGCATCCTCGCGCAATGTCAGGCTGATGACCTTGCCGTCGTCCGACACGCTCCATTTCGTCGCGAGCATCGGCTTTAACGTCTTCAGATCGTCCGGCGACAACTGCACGAGGTTATCGTAGAGGTTGGAGATCAGTTCGGAGACTGTCCGCGCATTGTTCTGCGCCGGATCAAGCGTTCTGATGCCGGTCAGATTGGTACCGATCACCAGCATGTTCGGCGGGGATGCCGCAAGTGAAGGTTGCGCGACAATCAATGCGCTGGCCATTGCAGCCATTGCCAACAGGTTCCTCAGCATTTCAAGACCTCCCAATCTTGGGGCGTCAAATCGCCCTGGCTTAACAGATGAATGTCGAACTCAGCCCGCCGCCCTCGTGTCGACCGGCGCTTCCCCATACCGCTGGATGTCACCGGCAGCCTCCCAGGCACGAAGCAGGCGAAACAGTTCTTCTCGATCGCTCTCGTCCAGCATCGGCAATCCCGGCACGCGAACCGGACCGACGTTCAGGCCGGAATGGGTGACCGCCTCCTTGACGACCGTCACATTCGCACCGTTGCGGTATTTCGTGCGCATGCGTTCGAACGGCTCAAGCTTGTTGAGAATGGCGCGAGCCCCGTCGTAATCGCCGCTGGCAAGCGCTTCGTGCACCGCAAGCGAGAGCTTTGGCGCAACGTTGACAAGTCCGGAGGTAAAGCCCCGTGCGCCGGCGGCGGTAAACGACAGAGCCCAGCTTTCAGCGAGGCCGCAGACAAAGAGTGCGCCTGCAGGATCGGAGGCTGAAATCGCCCGCGAAAGCAGCATTAGATCCGGTGTTGCGAACTTGATGCCGGCGATGTTTTCATGGCGGGCAAGGCGGACCATGTCTTCGACATTAAAACCGTCGGCTCGCACATAGGCAATCATTGGCAGGGGCGAAGCATCCGCCAGCTTGCAGAAATAGTCGATTTGCGCCGATGGTGCCGCAAAGGGATCGACGGGCTGATGCGCCATGACGGCAGATGCGCCGATCGCAGCTGCGTCCCTTGCCATTCGGACTGCCTCGCGCAGTGATCTGCCGATCGCGGCCGTCACCGGCGCCTTGCCATCGACACCTGTGACCGCAGCCTCGTGTACGCTGCGGATCTCCTCCACGGTCAAGGCATAGAACTCGCCGGTGTTTCCAGCCGCGACGATGTTGTGGATGCCAGCCATCGCCACCCGGCGATAAATATTTGCAGTCGAACGGGGTTCGACCTCACCGTTTTTGTCATAGGCCGTCACGGGAACGCCGGACACGCCCGTCAGGGCCTGGCGCATGGTTGCGATACTCATCTTCTCTCCCCTACCTGTCGATCAACTCGCGAAGCGGATAGGCGCCAGGCGCTCGCCATCAACATCAAGAGCAATGGCGGTACCGGCCTCGTAACAGCCACTGCGGTCGGTCGGCTCATCAATTGACGCCCTGGAACATTCGAGCGCGCGCGTTCAGGATGTGGCGCTTCATCGCGTCGTGGGCCTCGGCTTCGTTCCGCGCAAGGATCGCCGCCACGATCACCGCGTGCTCATCCTGGACGCTGCGTATCTGCGCAGGCGTGCGCTTGAGACTAAGACTTCGCGTCACGGAATGACCGACAGCAAAATGTGGCCTGAACCACTCGCGGACCGTGATGTGGAACTGGTTTCCGGTGGCAATGGCGATCGCGTCATGCAGCGCCTCATCCTCATCGGCCCCAAGCTCGCCGTTGCGCAAGCATTCCTCGATTGCCTGCAGTGCGGCCATGATCCGCTCCTTATCCTCCGGCTGCCAGTTGCGGGCGGCAAGCTCGGCTGCCTCCGCTTCGAGACCTGCGCGAAATTCGAAGAAGCGCTGAACGTCGGCGAGCGATCCGACCGGCACCATCTTCAGCATCGATGAGTCCGGCCGCTGTCGGACATAGGAGCCGGAACCCTTGCGTGAGACGACAAGACCATCGGTCCTCAATCGTTCAAGTGCTTCGCGCACGACCGGCCTCGAAGCACCGAACATGGCGGCAAGCTTCGATTCCGGCGGCAACCGTTCGTTCACCGGAAAGTTTCCGTCTGCGATCATCCCGACGATCTTCTCGTAGATGATGTCGCTGAAGCGGGTTGCACCCTTGCTAGGCTCCATGGCGGCGGAAAGTTTCGTCATCGTCCCTTTTCTTTCCTCCAGACCGCAAATTCCGCAGCGGTGCCCTCGTTGGGCGGATAGAGACCAAATATCCCCTGCCCGGCGCGCACCCGTTCCTCGACAAAATCCTCGAAAACGGTTTGCTCGAAAGCCTCGTTGGCGACCTCTTCTGCCATCGCTGCAGGGATGACGACCACGCCTTCATTGTCGCCAACCATGAGATCGCCGGGATAGACGGGAACATCACCGCAGCCAATCGGCTGATTGATATCGAGGGCATGGTGGCGCACCAGGTTCGTCGGCGCCGAGGGTGCTGCGTGATAGGCTGCAAACGGCAGGGAGGCGATGTCCGGCGTGTCGCGGAAACCCCCATCGGTAACAACGCCTGCCGCACCGCGCTTGAAGAGACGCGTAATCAGGATTCCACCGGCGGAAGCGGCCGAATGATCCTTGCGGCTATCGATAACAAGCACGGCGCCTTGCGGGCATTCTTCGATGGCGCGGCGCTGCGGGTGATTCAAATCGCTAAAGACGCCGAGATGATCGATGTCTTCCCGCGCAGGAATGTAGCGCAGCGTGAAGGCAGGCCCGACCAGGCGAGGCGCTTGCGGATTGATCTTGTGAATGCCGCGGATGAAGACATTCCTCAAGCCGCGCTTCATCAACACCGTCGTCAGCGTTGCCGTCGAGACTGCTCCCAATTTTGTTCGCACAGCATCTGACAGATTCATGTCCCCATGCCTTCCTGGACGGTCGTTTAGAGGTGAAAACAGGCGTTTCCTCACCACCATCGCTACATAATCTGTAATTATCTGTCAACTCTTGTAATTATTTGAAACCTTGCCTATCGTCAGCAGCAGCGCCAGGGAGAGCGCTTTGAGGCAGGACGGGAGCTCGTCCTGCCGTCCGCCTTTTGGGCAATGTGGGAGGAAGTGATGCGGAATCAGTCTGCGCGACATCGTCGGGCGCGCGATCCCTGGAGAGCATGCCGGAGTTTGCCACCTTGACGGACATGCCGAGGGATCAGACGGGAAAGCGCTGCATGCTTGTCGAGGTCACGAAGGAGACAAGGACTGCAGCGCCGCTGTTCGGCGTCGGACAATCCTCAGAGCGCGCCTCGATCAGCGACAGCGGGATCGCTCGCTGCATCTTCGCTGCATCTAACAGACATCTGAGGCACTGGAGTTTCTTACAATGAAGATTACCGGGATCAGAACCTTTCTCATGCATGCCGGCCAGCCCGATCCGTCCAAATGGGCTTCTGATGAACGGTCAGGCGATGGCGCCTCCAGGCTGCCAGGCACAAGAAACTGGCTGTTTTTGAAAATCGACACGGACGAAGGCATAACAGGTATCGGCGAATGCTCCGGATGGCCGCGTGTCATCGAGACCGCGATCCACGATCTTGCGCCGCTCCTCATCGGCGAGGACCCGGCCCATATCGAGCGGCTATGGCAGAAGATGCATGTCGCCATGATGGGTCACGGCATGTTGGGAACGGTTGGCGCCGGCGCCATGACCGGCATAGACATGGCACTGTGGGACATCAAGGGAAAGTCGCTCGGTGTGCCAGTCTGGATGCTGCTTGGCGGCAAGGTTCGTGACCGGATTCCGATCTACTCCCATGCAAACACGCCCGAGCGGGCACTTGCCGTCAAGGAACGCGGGATAAAGGCGATCAAATGCGGCGGGGTTGCGGACCCGGTGCGCAAGGTTGCCGCATTGCGCGAAGCAGTCGGCAACGAGATCGACATTGCAATCGATCTTCATGGCCCGCCCTGGCTAACACCGGCCGATGCCTGCCGGCTGGTCAGGGCGCTTGAGCCTTACGAACTCTTCTGGGTCGAGGATCCGATCGCACCGGAAAACATCGATGGCTACCGACGCATTCGCGATGCCGCCCACGTTCCCTTGGCAGCCGGCGAACGTTCGGCGACGATTTTTGGAGAGCGCGAACTGATCGAAAACGAACTGGTCGACATCATCCAGCCCGATACCGGGCGGGCCGGTGGCATTACGCAGATGAAGAAGATCGCGGCCATGGCCGAGGCCCATCACATCCAGATGGCCCCGCATTCAGGCTCGCTCGGTCCTGTCGCCGAATACGCTGCGTTGCACGTGCTGGCGGCTATTCCGAACGCCCTCATCCTCGAACGCATCGATGACGATTGGGACGGTCGAAAGCTGACGATTTTGCCCCATCCACAACAGGTCGGCGGATCGATTGCCGTCCCGGACGCGCCGGGTCTTGGTTGTGATATCGATGAAGCATTCGTGGCGCGCTTTCCAAGCGGCGGGAATGTCTCCGTGCCGGTGCCCGAGAGTGCCGGCTCCTACAATCCCGGAACTTATAACGAGCATCTTTACGTCCAGACGCGCCTGTCGCGTCACCGCTATTTCAATCGCTAGAAGGAAAGAGAAATGAAGATCGACCGCATGCGGGTGTTCATGACCCGCGACAAGGACCGTCCCCGCGTCATCGTCGCACTCGACACCGACGACGGTCTGACGGGCTGGGGCGAATGCTACAACCACGGTCCCGACAAGGCGCTACCTCCCCTCCTCGACTACCTCTATGGCTTTCTGTCCGGTCAGGATCCAACGCGTGTCGACTATCTGGTCAATCTGTTGATCCAGCAAAGCCGGTTCCCACCGGGCGCCCTTGGGTTGGCTGCGATCTCGGCGCTTGATCACTGCCTTTGGGACCTCGCCGCAAAGGCCGCCAACCTTCCCGTCTACAAGCTGCTTGGCGGTGAAGTTCGCGATCGTGTCAAGGTCTATGCCGGCGTCTACACCGCACCCGATGCACCAGCTGCGCGCGATGAGTTCGATCGGCTGAATGAAGAATGGGGCTTTACCGCATTCAAGCTCAGCCCTTGGCGCATCGACATGCACGCACATCGCTGGGGCAATGTGGTCAAGGCGTCGGCGGATTATTTCCGCTCTCTGCGGGAGACCGTGCGGGACGAGTACGAGATCGCATTTGACGCACATGCAAAGATCTTCGAGCCTGTCGCCGCACGCCAGCTCGGCAATGCGCTTGCTCCCTACGATCCGCTGTTTTACGAGGAGCCCCTTCGCCCCGAAAACATCGAGGCCTGGGGCGATCTCAAGCAGGGGCTGAACTGCGTGCTCGCAACAGGTGAATCGTTGTACAATCGAAACGAGTTCCTGCGCCTTCTGCAGGTCAAGGGCGCCGACCTGATCCAACCCGACATCTGCGTGGTCGGCGGCATCAGCGAGATGCGGCGCATTGCAACACTTGCCGAAGCGCATTTCGTCGGCGTGGCGCCCCACAATCCCATGGGACCACTCGCCACGGCCGTGAATGTTCACTTCTCCGCCGCCGCACAGAATTTTCGTATTCTGGAGTATCGGCTGCCTAAGGGGCAGGCGTATGTCTACGGCGGCCTTGATATTGAGAGCCGACAGGGCGAAACGCGTTACGTCATCGATCCCTATTTGCCCAAGGACGGCTATCTCGAGCTGAGGCCGGACAGGCCAGGCTGGGGCGTTGAGATGGACGAAGAAGCAATGGTTCATGAAGGCTATGTGCACTGGCAACGCCGCGTTCCCAAACGGCCGGATGGCTCTTACGCTTTTGCGTAGGTGCTCATCGAGCGCCGACCAGCCTTGAAGGGCAGACTGTCAACAGCATCGGCGGCATTTGACGCCGCCGATGAAAGCGGTCAGCCTACCGATAGTGGATTGGTTGTGTAAAGTTTGAGTTGGCCGTCGTCGATTGCAGCGACTGAATGATGCTGATTAACGCCCCCGTTCGGGAACATGTCTACATGGATGCGGTTATCCGCGAAGCAATGCCAGACTTGAAAGGAAAGAAAAGCAACGCACCCCACGTGTCAGGAGAACCGATGCTCCTTTCCGTTGACGGGGGACGCGAAGAGGGTCTCGCCGACCGAAATTTGTCGGTCGCCGTCCGTGCGTACGACGAGCACCTGCAATTCCGGTACATCAAGATGGATGACCGTATCTGCGCCGAGCCGCTCGATATGACGCACTTTGCCTTGCCATTTTCCTTCCGTGGATGAGAGCGCGATATGTTCGGGCCGAATACCATAAATCCGGCAGCCTTCCCGCGCGGCAATCTCCGCCTCAAACAGGTTCATCTTCGGCGAGCCGATAAAGCCCGCGACAAATGGAGTGGCCGGATTGTTGTAGAGCGCCATCGGTGTCCCGACCTGCTCGATGGCCCCGCCGTTCAAAACGACGATCTTGTCGGCCATTGTCATCGCCTCCACCTGATCGTGCGTGACGTAGATCATAGTGGCGCCGAGCTTGGCATGAAGCTCGGTCAGTTCGATGCGCATCTGCGAGCGGAGCGACGCGTCGAGATTTGACAGGGGTTCGTCGAACAGGAAGACTTTCGGGTTGCGGACGATGGCACGGCCGATCGCGACGCGTTGGCGCTGGCCGCCGGAGAGCGCCTTTGGCTTGCGGTCGAGCAGATGCGAGAGCTGCAAGATATCGGCAGTCTGCTTCACCCGTTGGGCGATTTCCGCCTTGGGCCGCCTGGCAAGCGAGAGGCCGAAGCCGATGTTTTCTGCGACCGTCAGATGCGGATAAAGCGCGTAGGATTGAAACACCATAGCAATGCCGCGCTTGGAGGGTTCGGCATCTGTGACATCCTTGCTGTCGATGAAGACCTTGCCCGATGTCTGGGTCTCCAGTCCGGAAATGATGCGCAGCAACGTCGACTTCCCGCAACCGGACGGACCGACAAAGACGCAGAATTCGCCGGCATCGACAGTGAGATCAACTCCCTTCATCACCTCCAGGCTGCCAAAGCTCTTGCGGACTTTTTCGAGAACAACGCTTGTCATGGCTTATCCCTTGACTGCACCGGCGGTCATGCCTGCAACGATCTGCCGGTTGAAGAAAATGAAGACGATCAGGGGTGGAATGGTCACGAGAAGGATGTTCATGAACAGCAGATTGAACTGCGTCTGGAACTGTCCCTGAAAGTTATAGAGCGTCAGCTGCACCGTGACGTTTTCGCGGCCCGGCAGATAATAGAGCGGGTTGGTGAAATCGTTGAAGATGGCGATTGACTGGACGACGATGACCGTAACGGTGACCGGCTTCAGCAGCGGCAGGATGACGCGAAAGAAGATCTGTAACGGTTTTGCACCGTCAATGATTGCGGCCTCGTCGAGATCCCGAGGAATGGTTGCGATGAAACTGCGAAACAGCAAAACCGTGAAGCCAAGGCCATAGGCAAGCTGGATCAGAACCATGCCAGATAGTGTCTTGAAGAGACCAAGCATCTGCAACACCCAGATGGTCGGGACAACGGCCGGGGGAATCATCAGGCCGGCTAGCACGCAGCCGTAGATGACCGCGTTCCAGCGTGACGGGCGGCGCTGCAGCACATAGCCGACCATGGCGCCGAAGAGCACCAGCAATGTGACGGCGGCCACAGTGATGACGGTCGAATTGAAATAGGCAAGCAGCAGCATGTAGTTGCGGGTCTGGACGACCTCCATGAAGTTCTGCCAGAGCTGCCACTCGGCCGGCCAGCTGAATTTCAGCGTTGCCGCATCCTGCTTCGTCTTGGCGGCCGTGATGAAGATAAACATGAATGGCAGCACGAAGATCACGCCGCAAGCAGCCAAGGCCGCAATCCCGGTATAGATCTGGCGGCGGCTCATAGATCCACCTCCTTGCGATTGAACCAGGCCGTCAGCGGCAGGACGATCAGCCCGATGAGGAGGAAGAGGATCACGTTACCGGCAGTCGAGAGACCGTAGAAACCCGCCTGATATTGCTTGTAGATGACGCTTGCCAGCACATCCGACGAAAAGCCCGGACCGCCGCGCGTCATCGCCCAAACAAGATCGAAGCTTCTTAGCCCGCCGATGAGGGAGAGTGTCACGACGGTGACGGTGGCGGGTCTGACCAGCGGCACGGTGACACGAAAGAACATCTGGCGGCCAGTCGCCCCATCAATGCGGGCGGCCTCATAATAGTCCGGGCTGATTGAGGCCAGACCTGCGATATAGATGACCGTTGCAAGCCCGATCCCTTTCCAGAGGTCGACGAAGATGATGGAGTAAAGCGCAAGCGCGGGGTCGGTCAGCCAGCCGGGACCATGGATGCCGATCGCAGCAAGTGCCACATTGATCAGCCCGCGTGTCGGATGCATGAGCACCGAGAAGGTGATGCCGACGCCAATCGTCGAGACGAGAACCGGAAAGAAAATCACGGTACGCAGCAGACCTTGTCCCCAAAGCCCGGAGGTCAGCAATACGGCGAGCAGCAGACCGAGAACGGTTTTCGTGCCCGAGGTCAGGACAGCATAAATGATCGTGTTGACGAGGCCCTGTATCAAAAAGGGCTCGCGAAAAAACTGCCGGTAATTTTCCAGCCCGATGAACTGTGTCGTGAACAGGTCCCAGCGCGTGAGGCTGAACCAGAAGGACGCTATCGTCGGGGCCAGAAACAGAACAGTGAAGACCACTGCCGCTGGCAGCACAAACCAGTAGGGATAGGCGGACTTTCGTGTTGTCATACGGACACCTTGAAGCGTCCCCCATCCAGGTTGACCTGGATGGGGCATCGGCTGGGAGGTTACCAGTTCGGCAGGCCAAGCTGCTTGGCCTGCTTCTCGACATCCTGGTCGTAGAGCGCAGCCGCGTCCTTGGCGGAGCGGATGCCGGTTCCGACTTCAACCGTAATCTGCTCTAGTGCCGGTCCCTTGACGGGTGAGAGGAACTCGAGTGCCGGGCCGTTGCGGCCCTCAGTGTCAAAATATGGGAGCATGTCGGAAACAGCCGGCGGAATATCTTTCGGGAGCTCGCACCCCTTTACGAGATACGGACCCGACGGGACGGCCTTTGCCATCAGGTCGCAGGATTCCTTGGAGCCAACGAAATCGAGGAATTTCTTGGCTTCCTCGACATTTTCAGATTTGGCAGAAACATAGAGCGCTGAAGGCATCCAGACCGTCAGGCCATTCTTTCCAGCATCCATGCCCGGTTGAGCGAAGAAGCCGAGATCTTTCAGATTGTCCGGAAAATTCTGCTGGACATTGCCGATACCGAAAGTGAGGTTCGGATAGTGCGCGGCCTCACCCGTCGCGACCATGCGCATGCCGTCGTCAAATGTCGCAGCACCGAAGTCGGCATTGAGGTACCCTCCCTTGGCCACTTCCTCCAGGTGTTCGAAGCCATGCAGTGCCGCAGGCGTATTGGCATACTTGACCTTGTTGGCAGTGTAGTCGTCGGCGAAATTCGGGAACTCGGCCTGAACATTATAGAAATCGGCAAGCACGAAGAGCTGCGACGTCCAGGTCGTGCCGTAGGTCTGGGCGACCGCCACCTTTCCGGCCGCCTTGATCTTCTCATTGTTGCTCATGAACTCCGCCCAGGTCTTCGGCGGGGTGAGGCCGAGATCGGCGTAGATCTTCTTGTTATAGAATATGCCGCCACCCATGGCCGGACCGAAGGGAATGCCGCGGACATGGCCGTCCGGGCCGCTAACAACCTTCTTGAACGTGTCAAGAATACCAGCTTCCGAGGGAAGGTCGGCAAGGTCGGCTATCGTTTCCTGCGGCTTCAAAGCCTGGAAAAGCGAACCGCTATTATACTGGAAGATATCCGCCATCTCGCCGGTCGCGAGCCGGGTCTTGATGATGTTGTCGCCTTCGGAGCCGCCCGCGCGCTGCTCGACGTCGAAGCTGACGTCAGGATGCTTTTCCGTATAGGCCTTTGAAACCGCATCGAACGAGGCAATGGATTCCGGATTGGTATCGATCAGCACACTGAGGGTCACATCCGCATGTGCCACTCCAGCGGCAAGAGCCATGATGCTGGCTGCAAGGATGCTGCACTTCGTCATTCGCATAGTCATTTCCTCCTCTTGAAGACCGGAATGCGTAAGCTGATTGCCCGCAGATCGAAGACCTGCAGGCAAATTGCATCAGTTGGAAAACGTAATCTTATGCTCCCCCGCGCCGAGCCTGATTTCCTTGCCGTGCTCTACATTGGCGCCATTGGCCTGCAGCGACTTGCGCTCGCTTTTCCCCTCGAGACGCGCAGTGACACCTTCCGGCAGCACCAGGCGGCATGTGACGAAACCTTCCTCCAGGGTCCATCCAGCCTCGATTCGACCAAAGCGCGTATCATGCCATGCCGAAACCGGCGAGAGAGCAGGCAAGATTGCGGGATCGAAGAGAACTTCCTCGAAACCGGGCTTGTCTTCCAGCGGCTTGATCCCGGCAACGTCTTCGAAGAGCCATTGGCAGACCGCGCCATAGGCATAGTGGTTATAGCTGTTCATGTCAGGATCATAGATCGTACCATCTTCGGAAAGTGCATCCCATCGCTCCCAGATCGAAGTCGCGCCGCGGTCGACCTGATAGAGCCATCCGGGAACCTTCCGGTTCAGGAACATCTTCTCGGCAAGATCCACCATACCAAGTCGGGTCAGCGCCGGCAGCAGGGCGGGTGTGCCGATAAAGCCTGTACCGATGACCCCATCCGTTTCCTCCGCCACCCTACGGAAGTAGCCTTGCGCGGCTTCCTCGTATTCCGGGGGAACGAGGCCATAGAGGAAGGCCAGGGCCCACGAGGTCTGGTCATTATGGGCAATGCGGCCGGAGGGTGCGAAGAACTCGTGTCTGAATGCTGTCTTAATCTCCTGAGCGCGCTTCTCGAGCCGAGCAGCTTCGACGGTCTCACCGAGAACACGGGCGATCTTTGCCGTCAGTTGCGTTGAAATGAAGTGGTATAGGGTAGCTGCGCAATCATCTGCTATGGTCGGGCGGGGCTTTCTGTTATCCCCGACCGGCTGAAGCCAGTCGCCGAAGGTGAAGCCGTGCGCGCCCCAGACGGCGGGCGGCCGGATGATCGGCCCATCAGAGATGCCCCAGAGATAATCGAGCCAGCGCAACATTGCGGGGAAGCACTCTTCCAAGGCAGCGCTGTCACCGTAATGCAGGTAAAGCTGCCAGGGAATGATGACGATCGCATCGCCCCAGCCGGTCGATCCCGCCCAGTCACCGCGGCCATCGATTGGGTGGAGCCGCGTCGGATCAGGCGAAAAATGCGACACTGCCCCATTGGCCCGTTGATCGTGGATGACATCGCGCAGGTATTTCTTGAGGAAGGAGTGGCTGTCGGCAAGCCAGCAGGCCGTTCCGGCGAAAACCTGCGCATCACCGGTCCAGCCGAGACGCTCGTCGCGCTGCGGGCAATCGGTCGGCACTTCGATGAAATTCGAGCGCTGCGACCAGATCGTGTTTTCGACCAATCGGTTGACGCTCGCAACACCTGAGGTAAACCCGCCGGCAGTCAGGGGTACCGAGGTTATCGGCACCATCGTGATGGCGGTGAGTTCGGCCTCACCTGTCACAGTGATGCGCGCGTAACGGAAGCCGAAGAAGGTGAAGAGCGGCGCATAATCCTCCTCGCCTTGCCCGGAAAGCGTATACGAGACTTCAGCACGCGCACTGCGATAATTGCGATTGTCGAAGAAGCGATCGGGGCCGAGCACTTCGGAATGCTCGACGCGCACCTTTGCTCCGGCGACACCCCTAAGGCGCAGCCGGACATAGGCGCCGGCATTCTGTCCGAAATCAAAGACAGTGCGGCCATCGGCCTCCGTCCAGCTGTCGGTCGGTGAAAGAGCGTCCAATTCCTTGACCGCACCAGTCTCATGCGGGACGAGCAAGGCCCTGTCGAAGGAGAGCACATCGACGCCATGGCTATCCTTTGGACGAATGCGGGCGTCATAATCCTCGCCATAGTAGATGCCGTTGCGAACAACGGGTGTGAAGCCGCTCTTCCAGCTATCGTCGGTTTTCACGAGTAGCTCGCCGCCGGCGCGCAGTTCTGCGATCGCCCCCGTCCGGTCGCCCCAGCAATTGAGTATCGGGTTGGATGCCCACATCAGCTGGCTGCGATACCAGCCGTCGCCAAGCCAGATTTCGATGCGATTGTTGCCGGGTTGCAGGAGCTTAGCGACATCGTAGGCCTGATAGGCAATCCGGTCGTCGTAGCAGGTCCAGCCGGGGGTCAAGAGATCGGTGCCCACGCGTTTTCCATTGAGGAAGGCGCGGTAGAGACCGAGGGCCGAGAGGCTAAGAACTGCTTCGGCCGGAACCACATCGAGCGAGAATTCACGCGCGACGAATGTGCCCTGTGTTGCCTGGCCACCGTCGCAGGCGGGTCCGATCATCGACGCTGTAAAATGGAAAACAGAACCGGCAAGGCCGTCTTCCCCGGCAAGGCCGTGGGCCGAAACAGTCTTCATCTAGAACCTCCCCCAATCGCCAATTCCTCCGGCGATTGCTTTGTGTGTATCGTTCTATGTATATCATTCTACACTATCGATTGCCGCGCAAGAGCTTTTGTGTCTATAATTTTCGGAACACCGGGGAATGAGGCGATTTGGAATGAAAAATCAGGCCGTTAACGCGACAAGAGACAGGGTCACTATCCGTGACGTGGCCCACGATGCCGGTGTCTCCGTCGCTGCGGTCTCGAAAGTTCTGCGTAATGCTTACGGCGTCAGCGAGGTCTTGCGAACCAAGGTCGAGATCTCGATCGAAAAATTGAACTACCGACCTTCTGTCGCAGCGCGAGCCATGCGTGGCCGCACGCAGACGGTTGGCGTCCTGGTGATCGAGTTGTCGAACCCGTTCCTTGCGGGTGTCATCGAGGAGGCCAATGCCACGCTGGCGAAAAGCAGCTTCAAGGCACTGATCGGCATCGGCCGTTCCACGAGCCCGATCGAAGCTTCCATGATCGAATCGATGATCGACAACCGCATGGATGGCGTTCTGATCATCGCTCCCAGGATATCGAGCAAGGTGCTGGAGCGCTATGCGCGCCAGATCCCGATCGTCGTCATCGCGCACCATGAGCCGCATGCGCAGACCTATGACACGGTCAATTCCGACGATCGACGGGGCGCCTGCCTCGCCGTGGAGGCAGCGTTGCGGTCCGGCTACACCGACATCGCGATGCTCGGCTATGACCTTGCCGATTCACCGCCCACCATCGTCGCCCTCCAGCGCGAGAAGGGCTATCTTGACGGCATGAAGGCTGCGGGCCTGGAGGCCCGCATCATCCGTCTGCCGCTTGTCGGATCCGACCGCCGGGCCGCTATCAATGATTTTCTGGCCCTGAATGACCGTCCCCGCGCGGTTTTCGTCTGGTCCGATCTCGATGCTGTACCACTCATCAATGCCGCGCGCATGAGTGGCATACGTGTCCCAGAAGATCTTGCAATTGTCGGCTACGACAATTCGCCGATGGCGGCCATACCGCTCATCGGCCTGACAAGTGTCGACCAGAACGCCGCTGAACTCGGCAGGACCGCGAGCGAAGCGCTGCTTAGCCGAATAGAAGGACGCAAGGACGCTCGCCACGTCCTGATCGAACCCCGTATCGAATGGCGCGGCAGCACGTGAATGGCTCCCAGGAATAGTTTGGGATCTCGTTCAATTGGTGCCCAGGCTCCGCTAGCGGCTGCAGCAACCACTGCGATTTTCGTTGGCGCTGAGACGGATCTCAGGACGGACTGGGAATCGGCGGCAAATCTGGCGCCTCCAATCCGGAAAACGGATCGCGCCATGCATCGATCTCATCGAGACGGTCGGCCCATCGCTTTATTGCGGGATACCGATCAATCGGGAGGCGCGCGGCGTCGTTGAACGGCAAGAATGTCGCCATCCGAAAATCTGCAAAGGAAATCGTCTCGCCGACCAACCACGATCGATCAGCAAGCTGGCTTTCGAGAATGCCGGCGGCCTTGTGGAATTGTCCAAGACCCTCTTCAATCATCCTCTCGTCACAGGTTCCGATGCCGTAACGCAACTTCGTGCCTCGCTCCCAATGCACAACGTCACAGGCCTTGACGAAATTCTCCTTCGCCCAGCTGATCCAGCGTATCATTTCCGGCTCATGATCGTCGGTTCTCCAGAAATTCGAGCCGACACGACGGGAAAAACAGCACGCGATCGCATCGGTCTCCCAAAGTGTGCGACCGCTATGCTCCAAGATAGGCAACAGAAGGTTTGGGTTGAGTGAAGAAAATCGCTCCGACTGCCCCGGGGCCATTGGTGCGGCAAACTCGAATTCCACGTCCATCTTTAAGAACCGCGCCACGGCGACAGCGAGTCGCGGATTGGGGTTTCTGCTGAAATAAATCTTCATTAGGTCTTTGCCTCCACCGTCTTCATAGCAAAAGACGAACGACGACCGAGCCTTTCGACATGGCGATGAAAATTCTGCTGGGCCCGCGACATAGCTATCCCACAGAAGGGTAGTGACGGCGCGAAGCACGTTTTCTCCTCCGCCCGCCCTGGGGAGCCAATGGCACAAGGGTTTTGTCCTCGTCCGGCGAGGCGCGGCCAGATTAGATTTAGCGCGTTAGGCCTATCGCGCGCGCTGTAGGCACTTTAAGAAAAGAACCATATTATACCTTGCAGAGTATATTTAAGGGCATTATATGAAGACTAAGCAAGAGCGATTCACGCTCTTCGTTGAGCGGCTGGCCGGCGCGGAGGCAGCAGGAACACATGATGAGGCGTTTGAACTTATCCGCGAGACCCTCGACGGCGTTGAAGACCAGTTTTCCGGCATTGCCTCCAACCCGTCAGCTTTTCAGACGGATGGACGAATGTACCCTCCACAAGCTGACAACGCCCGGAAAGTACCGGGCCATCCAGGCACCATCCGGTATCGATCCAGAGCACACAACACGATCATCGGAGCAAATGGCGCTATTCGGATTGAAACAATAGGGTTTCAAAAAACTGTAGTCCTCGAAAAGCTGGGCGCGAATGGAGAAGGATTGGGAATATGACAGCAACTAGCCTTTTGACTGATACAGTCGCTCACCTCCAAGAGCTTGGGTTCGCCGTTGAAACTGACGCTCCTGATGAATCGAATGGCGAGACATTTCTGGACATCACAAGGAACGATTTCTCCACGCAAATCTCCTTCCGCCCGCATGCTGGACTAGGGCTATTCATTTCCGACGATGCGTACGGACAGAGACCTGATGAGGTGTACCGAAACGCGGAAAAGGCTGCCAATCGGGTCGATCAGTTATTCAGACAATTCGAAAAGTCGGGATCTATTGGATACCTCACTCTCGTGGACATGCGGAAGCTCAACAACCTGTCGCAGGTAGAGCTCGCTGAGGCTCTTTCGATCAAGCAACCGTCGGTCAACAGAATCGAGAAGCGGGAAAACATCAAGTTCGAAACCCTGGCGAAGCATGTGGCCGCGATGGGTGGCCGCCTTGAGATGCGCGTTGTTTTCGACGAAATGGAAGCCCGGCTAGAGATTCCATCTTCCCAGGTAGGATGATGCCAATGCAGGCTCCAACTTTAAATCTAGTCGTCCTCAGGGCAAGCGACCCTGGTTCTCTGGCTTCGTTTTACCAAACTCTTGGTTTTCAGTTCCGAAAGGAGAAGCACGGTTCAGGCCCCGAACATCTCGCGTCGAAGACAGGTGGCTCGGTCTTTGAAATCTATCCCAAAGGCACCGAGAGCTTAGAGCAGCGGATTGGCTAATTTGTACATTTGCGGTTATAGAGCCCCCTGTTTGTGAAGACCAACATCTGAGAGCATAGCATGACAAGCCAACATGCGGGCCGCGCAGGCGCTACATACGCCGCGCCGGACGGCCAGCCCGGAAGCGATCCGGTCGCCGCGGCACATTCGGTACCGATGGTAGCCTTCCAGGGCGCCGGGAAGCGTTACGGGCCCGCGGGCGAAGGTGGTTTCACCGCCGTCGAAAGCGTCGATCTGACAGTTGAACGCGGCGCCATCACCGGGATAATCGGTCGCTCTGGCGCCGGCAAATCGACGCTCATCCGCATGGTCAACGGGCTCGAGAGCGTGACGTCGGGCAAGGTGCTCGTCGATGGTGTCGACGTCGGCGCGCTTGGTGAGGACGGTCTCCGCGGCCTGCGCCGCCAGATCGGCATGATTTTCCAGCATTTCAATCTACTGTCGTCGCGCACCGCCTTCGACAATGTGGCGCTGCCGCTGGAAATTGCGGGCGTCGACAAGAAGGCGATCCGTGCCAAGGTCGGGCCGCTGCTCGACCTCGTCGGCCTCGGCGACAAGGCCGGCAGCTATCCTTCCGAACTTTCGGGCGGCCAGAAGCAGCGCGTCGGCATTGCCCGCGCGCTGGCGACGGACCCCAAGCTGCTGCTCTCCGATGAGGCCACCTCGGCGCTCGACCCGGAGACAACGCAGTCGATCCTCGAGCTCCTGAAGCGGATCAATGCCGATCTCGGTCTCACCGTTCTCCTGATCACCCACGAGATGGAGGTGGTGAAAACCATCGCCAGCCACGTGGCTGTCATCGACGCCGGCCGCATCGTCGAATCCGGCCGTACCTTCGACGTCTATACCAACCCGCAGCACGAGACGACGCGCACGCTGCTCGCCTCGGCCTTGAAACTGCCGAACTGGCTGCGCTCCGCCGTCAAGCCGCAGCCATCGGCCGGCGACCGTGCGCTCGTCCGGCTGGTGTTCTTCGGCGACACGGCCTTTCAACCTCTGACCGGCCGGCTTGTCGCCGAGCTCGGCTCCGACGTCAATATTCTCGCTGGCGCGATCGAGGAGATATCGGGCGAGCCCTTTGGCTCACTTGTCGTTTCCTATTCGGCGGAGCCGGATGTCGTCGCGCGGGCTAACCGCTTCTATGCCGAAACGGGCCTTACCACGGAGGTGCTCGGCTATGTCGCCTGATATGATTTTCGGCCTCCTCTCCAAGGCGCTGATGCAGACCCTGCAAATGGTCCTCGTTGCCGGCATCGTCGGCTCGATCATCGGCCTGCCGATCGGTGTCTTTCTCGCCACATCTGGCAAAGGTGAGCTGTTTCCGGCACCGAAAACCAATCGCGTGCTTGGGCTCGTCGTCAACGCCGCTCGCTCGACGCCGTTTATCATCCTGGTCGTTGCCATCGTGCCGCTGACGCGCCTTTTGACGGGTACCTCTATCGGCACTTGGGCAGCGATCGTGCCGCTGACCATCGCCACCATTCCGTTTTTCGCGCGCCTCGTTGAATCTGCCATCCGCGAGGTCGACAAGGGCCTGATCGAGGCCGCCCGCGCCATGGGAGCGACGCCATCCCAGATCGTCTACAAAGTGCTGCTTCCAGAGGCGCGACCCAGCATCCTGATGGCGCTGACGATGACCATCGTCAGTCTGATCGGCTACTCGGCCATGGTCGGGGCCGTCGGCGGCGGAGGCCTGGGCGACCTCGGCATCCGCTTTGGCTACCAGCGCTTCAATCCCGAGATGATGGTCCTCGTCGTCGCGGTGCTGATCGTGCTGGTGCAGGTCGTGCAAAGCGCCGGCGACGGGCTCGCCCGCCGCTTCGACAAGCGTAACCGGAAGACCTGATCATTTACTCGCATACCCAATAACATACCAAGGAGTCTCCCATGAAAAAGTTCATCATCGCCGCCGCGATTGCGGCCTTTGCAGCCGGCTCGGCCTTCGCCGAGGATATCAAGGTTGGCGTCACGCCAGGCGAGCACGCCCAGATCATGGAAAAGGTCGCCGAAGTCGCCAAGACCAAGGGTCTGAATATCGAGATCGTCGAGTTCTCCGACTATGTCGTGCCGAACCAGGCGCTGGCCGACGGCGACATCCAGGCCAACTCGTTCCAGCACCAGCCCTATCTCGACAACCAGATTGCCGACCGTAAGTTCGATCTCGTCAGCATCGGCACGACCATCACCACGCCGATGGGTGTCTACTCCAAGAAGGTGAAGAGCCTCGACGAACTGAAGGACGGCGCTACCGTTGCCATCCCGAACGACCCGACCAACGGCGGTCGTGCGCTTCTGGTTCTGGCCAGCAAGGGCCTGATCAAGTTCAAGGACAACCCGGGCATCAAGGTGACGGTTGCCGATATCGTCGAGAACCCGAAGAACATCGAGTTCGCCGAAATCGATGCCGCCCAGCTGCCGCGTTCGCTTGAAGACGTTGATGCCGCCGTCATCAACACCAACTACGCCATGGAAGCCGGCCTGCATCCCAAGACCGACGCCATCGCCATCGAAGGCGAAAAGTCACCCTATGCCAACGTCATCGTCGTTCGCGCCGCCGACAAGGACGCGCCCTGGGCCAAGACACTGGTCGAGTCCTACCATGATGAAAGCATCCGCAAGTTCATCAACGAGCAGTTCAAGGGCGCCCTGATCGCGTCCTGGTAAAATCCCACTTTATCGGGCCAATACAGTGAAACGGTTCGGCTCCGCCGGGCCGTTTTTTCGTTGATCAGGGGCATTTTGTCTTCGCCAAATCGGACGGCGTTCACCGAAGGCTGCGTTACCGTGACGAAGATCGATGTTGGGCGGTAAAGCCCGATCAGATTGAAGAAAGCCGCCATCGCCGACATTACAGGCTGTCTTGAAGATGATGCCTACCGCCCGATAATCGGGCTCACTCTACCGCTGGACCAAACGGCGCAAGCTCATATCGCTCTGGAGCGGGGAACTGTCGTTGGGACGATCATCATCAAACTGGTCGAGGGCGATACGTCTGACCGGCAACCGAGCCGCAGGCCTGGCTGAGTCGTTGAATGGGTTTGTCCGCGATAACGGGCATTGCGAGCGGAAGAATACCGCTGGCCCCACTCCTGCCGGTTCCTTCTCATCGGACCTTCGAAACCTTGGAGCGGTCCCATAGTTGCCGATTTGCTAGCCGGGGGGATCGCCTCCCACCCCGACTGGTTATCGGGTCGATCTACGCTAAAGCTCAGGTATCGTGAGGCAGATCGCAGGTCACGCCCAGAATGTCCGGAAAACCACCTACTTAACAATGTCGTCTTTCACAGTTTATTAAGACACTTGTACTGAAGCTTCGGCGGGATTGGCAGCGGATTCTTGTGCAATGGTGAATGGAGCAGTTTTCTTCCTTGTGGTGAATTTCATCATCGCAATCTGCTTTGCGCTGGTGTTCGCCGTCGTGGCGGTGCGAAGCCAGTCGCGCCAGGCTGCGCTATGGTTCTCGGCAGGTTTTGCTGTCGCCTCTCTTTCTGCCATCAGTGAACTCTTCGTTGCGTATACAGATTTGTCGAAGCTCTTCGCAGTTTTGGCATTTGCAACTGTGCTTGGTGGCATGATCCTGCTGCGCTTTGGTATTGGCGAGCTTTACGGCGTGCGGATCGCGCCATTCTGGGCGATATCTTTTTTCACCCTTTGCATCTTACTTGATCTGTTTATCTATGGCCTGCCGCGTAGCACGCTCAGGCACGCCTTATCTTATCAAACACCTTTTGCGCTGGTCATTCTTACCAGCGCTGCTGCGGTCTTCGCGTCACGGCGCCGCGCAAGGATCGATCGGGTCCTCGGCTATCTGCTTACCGCAACCGGTCTACATTTCTTTGCAAAGGCTGGTCTGGCAGTGACCGCCGGTGCCGGGGTGGCGGCAACTGACTATATTCGTACAAACTACGCATTGATTTCACAGGGATCGACTGCCGTATTGATCGTGGCAGTTGGTCTGACACTGCTTTCGGTCCTCGTCCTCGATATCATGGCCGACGAACGCAGCAATTCCGAAAGGGACGTACTTTCGGATCTTGCCAACCGCCGCGGTTTCGAGAACGGTGTCGCCGCTGCCCGCCTTGTCGCCCCCGCCGTCCGGCATTCCGTCATAACCTGCGATATCGATCGCTTCAAAAGCATCAACGACACGTTCGGTCACCATGCCGGAGACAAGGTGATCCGCGCCTTTGCTGACCTCCTGAAATCCGGCGCCGCGCCGAATTTCATCGTCGGGCGCATTGGCGGCGAGGAGTTTGCGGTGTTCATGCCGAACACAACGGTGGAAACGGCCATGCTGTTTGCCAGCTCTGTACGACGCGGAGCGACGGGGATCACTGTGGAGGGGTTGCCTCCAACACTGACGGTTAGCGCGAGCTTCGGTGTTGCCGAAATTCCCGTCGGAGAAAGCCTTGACGACGCGATGCGCCGGGCCGACATGGCACTTTACGAAGCAAAGCGAGCCGGGAGAAATTGCGTTAGGCAGGCCCGACAAACCCGCTCCGGGTCGCCGGATATCAGGCTGGTGACATGAGAACAGGCCTTCGGGATGGACTCGTTCTCCGTCTTACCTGAAATGCCTGCTTTTCTGGCCTGCCTGAGATCATACCGCAAAGCCTCCAATCTGTTTTCACGCTGCCATAGCGTTATAATCCATACTGTCTAGATCGGCGATAAGGCCGGGACCCATCGGCTTCCATCCAAGTACTTGTTGCGTCGTTTTGCTGGAAGCAGGAAAGTCCAGTCCAGCAAATATCGCCATCCAGCCGAAATGATCGGCGGCTTCCGTCGGTGCGACCGATACGACAGGAAGTTTCAGGCCACGGCCGAGCGCCTTCGCGATCTCGCGGGTCTCGATCCCTTCTTCTCCGACCGCGTGATACCGAGCTCCGGCTTCGGCTCTCTCGACAACCAGGCGATAAAGCAATGCCACATCGCGCAGATGACCCGCCGGGAACCGATTGAGACCCTCGCCCACATAAGCACAGACGCCTTTCGCCCTGGCAATTTCGATAAGTGGCGAGATAAGGCCCTGCTTGATCGTATTGTGTACCTGCGGAAGTCGCACGACCGACACATTGACGCCCGCATCAAGCAGGGCATTCCCGGCGAGTTCGGATGCAACACGCGGGTTGGGATGAGCCGTGTTGCAGATATTCTCGCTTGCAGGTTTGCCGAGCTCGGCATTGCCCAGTCCCGTGCCGGAGGTGATTACAAGAGGGCGTTTCGACCCCTTGAGCGCCTCGCCGAGCGCACGAATTGCGCGGCCGTCTTTCTGGCAATTGTCGACAAAGCGCGAAAAATCATGGTCGAAAGCTGTATGTATGACACCATCCGCTTTTTCCGCACCTGCCCGAAGTGTATCGGGTTCCTCGAGCGTGCCGCGATGAACTTCAACGCCCGCGGCTTCGAGTGCCTTTGCGCCGGCATCTGAACGTGTCATGCCGATAACATGATGCCCTGCGTTTTGGAGTTCAGGTAAGATGGCCGAGCCGATGAAGCCGGTCGCCCCGGTAAGGAAAATTCGCATGGGATGTCTCCGTATTGCTGGAGACGCTACTATCCGGCTATTATTTATGCTGTTAAAGTAGTGATCTTATCCTATTATAATGGCTAACAGGAACCATGAGCACTGAAAAGAATCCGCTTGGCGTGTTCCTCAGGGACCGCCGTTCGCGACTTGACCCGGCGACATTCGGCTTTTCGGGGCGGAGGCGCACGCCGGGTTTGCGTCGGGAAGAGGTCGCGCAACGGGCCAACATCAGCCCGACATGGTATACCTGGTTGGAGCAAGGCCGTGGTGGCGCCCCATCGGCAGATGTTCTTAACCGCATCGCGAGCGGCTTGATGCTCACTGAACCGGAGCGGGAACATCTCTTCATGCTTGGTCTCGGCCGCCCGCCCGAGGTTTGCTACCGTGTCGCTGGGGGCGTCAGTCCCCGCCTCCAGCGGCTGATCGATACGCTCGACGCAAGCCCCGCCCTCGTGCGGACCGCCGCGTGGGACATCGTTGCCTGGAACCGGGCTGCCACTATCGTGTTGACCGACTACGACAGGCTCGCTCCGGACGAGCGAAACATACTGCGTCTATTGTTCTGCAATCCGACGATCAGGACCTTTCAGCACGACTGGGAGGCGATGGCACGATTTGTGGTCGGTGCGTTCCGAGCGGACGCTGCGCGCGCCGGGGCCACGTCGGAGATTGCGGATTTGGTCGACGAGCTTTGCCGGGCGAGTCCGGATTTCGACAGGCTCTGGCGTGAAAACGAAGTCATCTCTCATGGAGAAGGAACCAAGCGACTGAAGCATCCGGACCTGGGTGACATCGAGTTGGAGTATTCGGGGTTTGCGGTCGATGGGAGACCGGATCTGAACCTGGTCGTTTACAATCCTATTGATCCAGCCGTAGCCGAACAGATTCGGCGACAGGTTAGAGAAAAGCAACGCACCCGCGCGGCCAACGGGTAAGCTCTCCTGAAGTTGCTGGGCGCGTCTGAAAGAGCAAGACGAACGGCAAGCACCACGGCGGATCACTCGAAGAGACCTGATCACAATCTCTAAAGACGCCTCTTCGCAAGGGCGGCCGAAAGAAGCCAATCGGCAAGGCCGAGACAGCGAAGCACGGGTTAGCGCTTGCCAGCAGTAGGGGATTCTTTCCTGTTGGGCGAGCCAGATGTCAGGCCGCCATTCGCCGCTTGTCGAAGCTGCCTTGACGCGCGCCGCACCGAGACCCAAAAGCACGACGTCTTGGTTCACGCGCACGCGATCGCCTCCGGTGCAGCCAAGGTGCTCAAAGTCACCCGTCGGCTAGTACGCTCGCGCTGAAGGCGAAGGCTGTGTGGCGCTGCTTGTGTTAACGGTTGCCGCCGTCCGCATGTCGGGGATTGAGCATTCACGGGAAAGCCCTGCCCGGTCTTTTACGCGGCTTCCATTTGAAGCTTTGCCCGCCTCGCGCTTCACGCCCGCGCCGCGGTTGCTTCGCCCAGCTCCTGAGTGCGAGCGGCCGCCCTCAGAGTCGGCATGCCACTGCCTCAAGTTTTAGCTATTTCCAAAGATATCCCTTCACTCTTTGCGCAACTTCCACTTGAGGCCGCACCTGGAATTCGCTTCTCCTAAAGCATGCCGACACACCGCTCATTTCCGCCACCGCGATATCAGACGAAGAAGCAGGCTCCACCACTGTTCACCATGCAGGCATTCTACATGGCGATTATCGTGGCTGGACTGGCTGGCTACGTCGGCACAGACCTACTGGCGTCCTCGACGCGGTATGCGGCTTTCTCGAGTGCTTGCAACATTAAAGGGAACATTAGCATAGACACTGGTGAGCGGATCTATCACGTCCCCGGTCAGGAGTACTACGGCGAGACCAGGATATCCTGGCGCTACGGCGAGCGATGGTTCTGTAGCGAAGCAGAGGCGCAAGCTGCTGGATGGCGAAGGGCAATGCGCTAAGCACTGGCAATGCGGCTACCTCTTAGCACCAGCCGATAGCATCCGTTGTGTTGCATCGTCGAGCGCATGGCTTGTTTGGACGCCATCCTGTTTCAAGCCGTACGCGGTATTGGCGCATCCGGACAGGGCGAGTAAGGCAATGCAGATTGCAATGGTCGACTTCATACCGTTTGCTCCACGTTGAACCTCTGGCGTAGATGAGGCAGCAATTGGCGATTTCAATTGCGAACGCAGCGGTGCCAGTGGCGCCAGCTCTTGGACCAATCATCGATTTCGTGGCAGCAGGCCACGTATAAAGGCTTCCCCTATTGACCGCGGCGCCTTGAATTGGTGGCTCCCAAGCCGCCTTCTGGCTACTCCACCGGGTGCACCGTCATGACTCACGGCCAGTCCTTCTTGTAGGTTGCTCCGAAGATGGCAAGCGCTACCACGAAGGTGCGAAAGAGCTTCGCGTCGGCTTCTCGATGCTAACAAGCTCGGTATCTTGCCTGCTACTAGCAGCCCGCGATCGACACAGATAACGGCATCTGACCAACGGCTAATTCGCGATGATTCCCACGATAACGGTTCCCCAGGTCGTGAGCAGGATATGGCCGATGGGTACAGCCGGTGTGTATCCGAGAACCGCAACGGTACTTCCCGATCGATCCTGGACGGCCGCCATGCCGGCAGTCATCGTCTGCGCGCCGGCCAGCCCCCCGAGTAGCAGGATGGGGTTCATGCGAAGCACGTAGCGGCCGAAATAGAGCCCTACAATCATCGGGGCAATGGTGACGATCATGCCGCCAAACAGAAGCCCCACACCCGCTTCGGCGATTGCAGCAACAAACAGCGGTCCAGCATGCAGCCCCGTCATTGCGACGAACGCGGCAAGGCCGAGCGCAGTCATCAGCGATACAGCAGCATCTGGAATCCGCCCGAAGAGGGGGAAGCGCGTGCGCAGATGCCCAACCAGCAGGCCCGCCAGCAGCGTGCCCACACTCGTGCTCAACGAAATCCGCATGTCGCCGATCGGAAAGGTGACGAGGATGCCGACAAGTCCACCAAAGAATATCGCAAGACCGAGAACGAAGAAATCCGTCGTCGTTATCGGTGCGATGACGACACCGATCTGTTTTTCCGCATGCGACACCGTCGCCTCGGGCCCGACCAGGCGCAAAATGTCGCCTCGCTCAAGGCGGATCCCCGGCCCTACGGGGATCGCCGCGCCGCCACGGCTGATGGCACGCAGATATAGACCACGTGTCCACCCCTCCTTGGCAATGTCATCGAGCTTTCGGCCCGCCAGCTCACGGTTGGTCAACAGCACGTCTGCGGCTAGTATCGGGACATCAAGAAGTTCACGATCCTCGACCTCTTCGGCGCGTGGGCCAAGCACGGCCACGAGTGCCTCCCTCGGCCCCGAGACGGCCACGACATCGCCGGCAGCAATCACCATCTGCGTCTCCGCCTCGATGATCGTGCTCCCCCGTCGCAGGCGCAGGACAAAGAGCCTGTGCTCGGGAAATTTCGCCTCTGCGGCCGTCAATGTTAGACCAGCGATCGGTGCCGCGTCCGCGATCCGATACGCGCGGATTTCGAAGCGATGCCAGGCAGATGCCACGCCGGGCGTCTTGCGGGATATGCCGAGTTCCTGCTCGAGCTTAAGTGCCTCTGCACGCAAATCGATGCGCATCAGCCTCGGGCCGACGACGCTGCAGAACAGGATCACTCCAACGGCGCCGAATACATAGCACACCGCATCCGCGACAGCGATATGTGCCACCAACCTCGCGCGATCGGCTTCCGTCAGTGCCAGCCCATTGATCGCCTCGGTTGCCGTGCCCATGGCAGGGCTTTCGGTCAGCGCGCCCGAAACGAGACCCGCCGCGAAGCCCGGATCAAGACCAAGACCCTTGGCAACAGCCACCGCCGTCAGCAACCCGGTCACACATACAACGACGGCAAGCAACACCGGCTTGAGACCGTCTCGTTTCAAGGCTTGCATGAACTGAGGTCCGACGGAATAGCCAATACCGAAGAGAAACAGAAGGAACAGGAAAGATTTTGCCATGGCGGCAATCGGGACATCGGCGAATTGACCTATCAGGATGCCCGCAAAAAGGGAGCCTGTGACGGGTCCAAGTGTAAAACCTCCGAATTTGATGCCCCCGACCAAATATCCGATGCTGATCGCAAGAAACACTGCGAGTTCCGGATACTTGACAAGGAATTGCGCGACCCAAGACATGACCAGACTGCCCCCTCTCCCCTTCTCCAGGCCAGATATGATCGCCAACTGTCCGCACGCCAGAAGTCAGCGGTGCCTCGCTACGGCATGCCGTAGCGAGGCGGCATTATGGAGCGCGAAGCCAGCGCTCGTGAAGCAATGACTCAGCGCTTTGCGCCTGCAGCCTTCGGTTTGAGCAATTTTAGCCCCCTGGCTCTCTCGTAACCGTGAATCTCTTTCACATCCAATTTGCGCATGAAATCGATGGTCTCCTGCGTCAGCACTTGACCCGGCACCATGATCGGAAACCCGGGCGGATAGGGTATGACGAAATTGGCCGAAATCATTTCCGGTCCCTCCCGCAGTCTGCGATCGCACTCAGCACCGAGCAGCGGGACATACTCGCAACGCGCCGCGTCGTAGGCATTAAAGAAAGCAGTCCGCATGTCGCCTTCGGGTGTTGCTTTACCCGCATCACCGCGGAAGGTTTCGTGGAAATGGCTGAAATTGGGCAGGTCCGGCACGTCAGTCATCAGGGATTTGACCCGCGCATCAAAGGCGGCTCTTTCTGCCTGTCCACCGTCGGCGAGGCGCTTCTCAATGCCAAGGCAAATCTCGACGAGAACGCGGATCAGGTGGGCCACGTCGCTACGCGTGTTGTTGATGTTCGACTGGAGTAGCACGCTATTGCGCGACGTCTTGTTGAGCTGGATGCCGTACTCGCTCGCCAGCAATCCCTTGAATTGCGTTCCGTCGAAACCAGCGGTTCCGCAGACAAGCGTCATGCGCGTCGGATCAAGATAGAACTCGTCCTCTTGCATCGCTTTGACCGCGGTGGCCCAGTTCGAACCTGGCGCGAGATAGTCCTGGAAGCCCGACTGGCGGTACGCGGCTGGTATCATCTCATCGGCACCGAGCACACGGAAGTATTTCGAGATCAGCTGATGCTCATTGATTGCCCGACGGATCTTCAACGCAATTTCGATTGCGTTCATCACCAGGCCATAGCCTTCAAGTTCCATCTGTCGACGTGCGACGTCGAGGCTCGCGATCAGTTGCTGGTTGGGGCTGGTTGATGCATGCGTGAAGACTGCCTCGTGGAACTGAGCTTCAACCGTATGAAAGTCCACATCCTTGACGAGGAGCATGGAGCCCTGCCGGATCGCCGACATCGACTTATGCGTCGAGTTCGTCTGATAGACGCGAAGGCGTACAAGCCGCGGATCGGGGATGAGCCGGGTGGCAAGAAGTGTCTCGTCGGAAGGGTTATCTCCGAGATTGGCGCTTTGCTTCTCATAGGCACTGATGGAGGCGGGATCGCGCAACCATTCCTCGATGTCGGAGGCGGCTCCCATGGCGGTTCGAGGTCGCAGGAAGGGAGAGAACCGGGCAAATCCCGACCACGCCTCGTCCCAGAGGAAGATCAGATCCGGCTTTATGGCAAGGCATTCCTCCATCACCCGCCTGACATTGTACATGTGCCCATCGAAGGTGCAGTTGGTCAGGTCAAGCAGCTTTAGGCGATTGAGCCGCCCCTCCGCTTTCAACGCCAGCAATGCACGTTTGATGGTGGCGAGTGGCACTGCCCCGTACATCGAGTATTCCGTCATCGGGAAAGCCTCGACGTAGTATGGCTGCGCACCCGTTAGAACCATGCCGTAGTGATGCGATTTGTGGCAGTTGCGGTCGACCACCGCGATGTCGCCCGGGGCCAGCAGCGCCTGGACGGCCATCTTGTTGGAGGTGGACGTGCCGTTGGTAACGAAAAAGACGTGGTCGGCACCGAATGCGCGGGCAGCCATTTCCTGCGATCGCTTGATGTTGCCGGTAGGCTCCAAAAGGCTGTCGAGGCCACCCGTTGTCGCGCTGCTTTCCGCCAGGAACAGGTTGAGGCCATAAAATTCGCCCATGTCGCGGATCCAGTCCGACTTGAAGACAGACTTGCCGCGAGCAATGGGCAGGGCATGGAACGTACCGATGGGCCGCCGTGCATATTTTTTCAGGTTGTCGAAGAAGGGCGTCTCGTACCGTGCCTGCACGCCTTCGATGATCGCGAGATGCAGTTCCAGCGGTTCCTCGACGGCATAGAAGATGCGCCGTATCGAATCCGCCGCCGGATCACCGGCAATTTTCTCGACCTGCCGGTCGGAAAGCAAATAGATGTCGAGTTCCGGCCGGATCCGCTTCAATATCCGTGACAAGTGAAGCGCCGAGACCTCGGGGCTTTCCGCCTCTCCAAGCAGCGGATTTAGCACGGAGCGCAATACTGGCGCGTCATGGCGCGAGCGGTAAGGAAACCCCTCCGCAAGGACGACGGAGATGATAGATGGGTTCAATGCCGCAGCGCAAACCGCATCCTCGAAGGAGCCGACGAAAATGGGCTCATAAATGAAAGAATCTTCGTGACGGCGCATCCTGCGGAGCTCGGAGGCCAAGGCGGGCCATCGTGCGGCAGGTTGGCTGTTGACAAACAGGACCTCGAAATAGGGGCGATGAGCACGAGTCTCACCCGTGGCTGGCGGCATAATATCGACCACCTCGTTTGGCGACAGGTGGTCATTGACATCCCACTCCTCGGGACGGCTGCGATAGGCATCCGTCAGAAGGCCGTTGGAGATGCGCCGAGCCAGTCGGGCCGCCCCGCTGGGGTCGTTTGAAGCAATGCGCTCGGCCAGGGCTTGGCGCAATCGCGCACCGGGATAAGCGTGGTATTCCTCTACGGCTTCCATGGCGGCGAGCGCTGCCTCCAGCGCCTCCCGCCCTCCCCGCTGTGCGGCCCACGCGTCGGCCAGAGACGTGACCTCGCGCCAGTTGTCGGCACGCCCCGAATGCATCAGCAGAGACTGATTGTCTGCGGTTTTTTTTGGCATCTGATGCTCCCAACACCCTTTTATTGAAGATTCGC
Source organism: Rhizobium sp. 42MFCr.1 (assembly GCF_000377185.1). Taxonomy (NCBI): domain Bacteria; kingdom Pseudomonadati; phylum Pseudomonadota; class Alphaproteobacteria; order Hyphomicrobiales; family Rhizobiaceae; genus Rhizobium; species Rhizobium sp. 42MFCr.1. The sequence continues at coordinate 70,852 of NZ_KB897823.1, read as the reverse complement.
TACAGTTGACGAATTGTCACTGCACAGACGATTGGAGTGGCCTGCTGCAGGTCGCCAGCTTCTAAAGGCACTGCAAGGCGAGCGGAGCCGTATACCGACCCCCATCCATTTCAGGCCAACGTCAGCACCAGTCCCAGGTCGCGAATGGACTATTGTCGGCAGTGTAGCCTAGACTCAGTATCGGCATTCCGTCCCGTCAGCCCCGAAGCGGAGCCGTAGCTAGCCGGCGTCGTGCGCGACGGGACAGCATCACAGCCCTAGCGGGCCGAACTCAGGATCACTCAACGGCTGCAACATGCGAAGTAAAATACGGTAGTATACCGCAGACCGTCTGTAACCTACTCACCGCCTCGACCGATGGTTTTCGCGCTGCAGCCTCCCCCCGGCCTCTGTCTTTCCCGACATCCTATTCTACCGGTCCGGTGGCCAAACGACGCGCGCAAGGTCCCTGACGATATCAGCTTCCAATTCAGCGACCATCGTCTCGTACTCCTCGATATAAAAGCCCGCACCATCACGCCGGAAGTTGTCTAAGGCGACGCAACCCTCATCGTAGGCTTCAAGAAGATTGCAAAAGAACGGCCATAAACTGGACGCGGGCAGTTTCTGGAGCAGTTGGCGTTGCGCAGGCAGCTTGAGCATCAACCGACGCAATCCAGATTGCGCGGTCCCACGGCAGCCGTCCTCCTCTATCCAATCCTTCCCCATTGGCGATCCTCTACCCGATAACAGTGTAACAACCGCGCGCCCACGCGGAAGTAAATTACGGTATGTTCTGTTTGCGTGCCCGTTCTGGCCGCCGTGAAATTGCGCGGCCTTTTTTTTGGCGTGATTAAGGAAGCCAATTGCCATGTCACTACATGTCGATAATCTAACATCGACATGCCTCTAGTTGTCCACTTGTCGGAAGGACCCAGATGAGAAGTCAACCCGACGGCGTACACTCGCACCCCTCTCCCGCCGAGGTCCGAGAACAGTTGGATCGCATACTGTCGAGCCCAGAGTTCATTCTCCCCGATCGCGGGCACAGATTTTTGCAGTTCATCGTGAACGAGACCCTCGAAGGACGCGCCGCTTATCTGAAGGCATTCACCATTGCAACCAGCGTTTTCGGTCGTGATGCGTCATTTGATGCAATGAATGATCCTTGCGTGCGAATGGCAGCACGCCAGCTTCGTAGCGCTCTTGAGCGGTACTATCTGACGAGCGGCTCAGCGGATGAAGTACTGATCACCGTTCCGGCTGGCGGTTACGTTCCAACTTTCGCAAAACGGGCGATTGAGGGTGGCACCAGGACTGAAGATGAAGCGCAAACGGTCTCTGCCGCAAGCGCGTCATTGCCCGATAAGCCGCCAACCGAGCCGCCAAAGCGCGAAAGCAGATTGCCTCGTTGGATCATGATCACCGCTGGAATGATCGTACTTGCCGCCGTGGGGATGGCGTCGTTCACCGAAAGAAATAACACTACATCGAAGCAGCCAGTCATGGGCGGCGGCAGGCCGACGATTTTAGTCAAGCCCTTTGCGACCAACGAAGAAACGAGGGTCTCGAATGAAGTCCTGAGTGGGCTGAAAAATGAAATCGTCGTCAATCTCGTGAAGTCCAAAGAACTGGTCGTGATCACGGAGGGCGCAAAAACCAACGCCAATGAGGCCGACGCGACATACACTCTGCAAGGTAGCATACGCATGGAGGCTGATGATATGCGAGCAATCGCACGCCTGGTCCGAGCGGCAGACGGTGCAGTCGTGTGGTCGAGCGACTACGACGTCAATATAAAGGGTCGAAGCATTCTCGACGCCCAGATGGCCATCGCGCGATCAATCGCGGCGGCTGTGACAGCCCCATTCGGAGCGGGGGCGATGTCGCGGCCCCAAGGATAGGCTACGCCCTGTGCTGGAGATATCAGCTCTCGGAAACGAGTTCCAGGTTAACCGTCTCCAGCCGGCTTCTGCTTCCTATGCATTGGTCAATGCATGTGCGCTCCTTAACCGCTCGAAAACCGGTGCCGGCGAAATGGCTTCCCGCTTGGTCCAGGGCGCGGGTCTCGTATTAGGACGAAGCTTGCAGACGGGAGAAACCCTTCATTACGTCGTCGAAATCGTCCGGATCAATATCGCCTACTGTCAACGTGGCGTCGAGGTTGTCGGCGATCTTATTGGTATGCGGCAGTGATAAAAGGGTGAGAGCACATCGGTGATGCATGCCTTAAAGGGCGTAGGATACCGTATACTACCCCACTTGAAGGTGTAACATTCTTTGCCGTTGCAATCTCATCGGATACCATTCCAACTAGCAGAACTCGAAGTCCGCATTTCGATGTGTCCAATGCCCGGCAGGCATACCACAGTGGGAGGAATGATAATGACGGCAGCGGGAATCTACGCAAAATTTGTCGATCTCAGCCCTTTTGAGATCAAGGACGAACTCATCAGGCTGGCTCAGGCTGACAAATCGGGGCGTGCATATCTCAACGCCGGGCGAGGCAACCCCAATTGGATCGCAACCAAGGCGCGCGAAGCTTTCTTCCTTCTTGGTCAGTTCGCGCTGACCGAGGCCAAGCGTGTTTCCTTCGATGAAGAAGCGGGTCTCGCGGGAATGCCGCCCGTCGACGGATGCTACAAGCGGCTGAAGGCATGGGTGGAAAAACGCAAGGGCGATCCGGACACGCCCGGCGCTGAGACGCTCGACGCTGTGGTGGATTTCGCCATCACGAAATTCTCCTTCGAGCCTGATAAGTTCGTCAACGAACTCACGGACTCGATCATAGGCGACCACTATCCGGTTCCCGACCGCGCGTTGGTGCACAACGAAGCGATTACTCATGAATATCTGATGTGGGCCATGTGCGCTGGCCACCGCCCGACCGCAAAATTCGACCTCTACCCGGTCGAAGGCGGCACCGCGGCCATGTGCTACATCTTCAAGGCGCTCAAGAATGCGCGCCTTCTGAACTCCGGTGATACGATTGCGCTCGTCACGCCGATCTTCACGCCCTATCTCGAGATGCCGCATCTCGAGGACTATTCGCTGAAGCAGATCCATGTTTCGGCGGAGGCGGAAGACCGTTTCCAGTTGACCGAGGAAGACTTGAAACCGCTCGAGGACAAGTCAGTCAAGGCGCTGTTCATCGTCAATCCCGGCAATCCCTCCGCGGTCGCGATCGATCCGGAAAGCATGGACCGGCTGGTCAAATTCGTCAAAACAAAGCGCCCAGACCTGATGATCCTGACGGATGACGTCTACGGCACCTTCGTGCCGAATTTCGAATCCGTCATGGGCCATCTGCCTCACAACACGATCGGCGTCTATTCCTATTCGAAGTATTTCGGATGCACCGGCTGGCGCCTCGGCGTCGTCGCCGTCGCCCAGGACAATATCTTCGACAAGATGCTCCGAAAGATGCCCGAGGCCACGCAAAAACTTCTCGACGCGCGCTACAAGGCTCTGACGCCGCATCCCCGCGATCTCAAGTTCATCGATCGCATCGTCGCCGATAGCCGCGATGTGGCGCTGAACCACACGGCCGGCCTGTCGCTCCCGCAACAGGTGATGATGTCGCTGTTCAGCCTCGTGGAAATGATGGACGAGGAAAAGATCTATCAGAAGGCGTGCATGGCCATCTGCCAACGCCGTTTCGACAAGCTGATGAACGGAATGGGGATCGAGTTCAAGGCTCGCCCCTATTTCGACCGCTACTACGGCATCATCGACTATGAATATTGGGCACGTAAGTACGTCGGCGACGAGGTGACGGACTGGGTGAAGGAGAACGTTCATCCGCTCGATATCGCCTTCAAGCTAGCCGAGGACCATGGCATCGTGGTGTTGAACGGATCGGGCTTCGAGGCGCCGAACTGGTCGGTGCGCGTGTCCTTCGCCAACCTGCCGGACGAGGCCTACGATTCGATCGGCAGGGCCATCCGTGCGGTGGCGCGAGGTTATCTGCAGGCCTACCGCGCCGCCAAGGGCGAGACGGCTCAGCCGTAGGGCGGGTCGCTATTCGATTTGTAGAAGACGCAGCCGAAGAGATCCTACGCCGGAGATCGCCACCATGCTTCAATGGTTTGCCGCAACGCTTCAGAAATATCCCGAAATCGCCATCTTCCTGTCGCTTGCGATCGGCTATTTCGTTGGCAAGTTCACCTATAAGGGTCTCGGTCTCGGTGCCGTCACCTCGACCCTGCTCGCCGCCGTGGTAATCGGGCAGCTCGGTATCGTCATATCGCCGAACGTCAAATCGGTCTTCTTCCTGATGTTCCTGTTTGCGGTCGGCTACGGCGTTGGACCGCAGTTCGTGCGCGGTATCGCTTCCGACGGTCTGCCGCAGGCGATCTTTTCCGTGGTCGTCTGCATCTACTGCCTGATAGTTCCGGTGGTCGTTGCAATGATCGCCGGCTACGATGTCGGCTCGGCCGCCGGCCTCTATGCCGGCTCGCAGACCATCTCTGCCTCCATGGGCCTTGCCACCGACGCGATAAACCGGCTCGGACTGACGGCGGAACAAACCCAGGCGACGCTCAACGCGATGCCCATCGCATACGCGGTGACCTACATCTTCGGTACCGCCGGATCGGCGGTCATTCTGGCGCTTGTTGGTCCGCGGCTCCTCGGGATCGACCTCGTCGCCGCCTGCAAGGATTACGAGGCGCGCCACAGCGCCGCGGCGGAGTTCGGCGGAGCGGGATCGGCCTGGCACCGCTTCGAACTCAGGGCCTACCGCATCAAGCCAGACGGCCGCGCCGTGGGCATGACCGCGAAGCAAGCCGAGGCGATGGTGCCGGACGCGCGCGTTTTCGTCGAGCGCATCCGCCGTGACGGGCGGATAGAGGAGGCGACCGCCGATACGGTACTCAAGGCCGGCGACGTCGTCGCCGTGGCCGGTCCACGTGACGTGCTGGTCGAGGTGCTCGGCCAGGCCGCCGAGGAAGTAAACGATCCCGAGCTTCAGAATGTCCGCGCCGAGGGCGTCGACATCTACGTCACGTCCAAGGCGGTGGACGGCAAAACGCTGTCCGAACTCGCCAAGTCGCCTACGGTGCGCGGCGTCTTCCTGCGCAAGATCGTTCGCGGTGCGACCGCGACGGTGATCCCGATCCTGCCCGATACCAAGATCCACCGCGGCGACATTCTCACGCTCGTCGGCCGCCCGCAGGACATCACCGCGGCGACGAAAGGCATCGGTTACCCCGATCGCGCCACCGACGTCGCCGACGTCGCCTTCATCGGCGCCGCGATCGTCCTCGGCGCGTTAATCGGGGCGTTCGTCCTCAACGTCGGCGGTGTGCCCCTGACGCTGTCCACCGCCGGCGGCGCGCTGATTTCCGGCCTTATCTTCGGTTGGCTTCGCTCGGTGCATCCGACCTTCGGACGGATCCCGTCCTCGACCGTCTGGTTCATGAACTCGGTCGGCCTCAACGTCTTCATCGCGGTGGTCGGCATCAGCGCCGGCCCCGGCTTCGTTGCTGGGCTGAAGGAGCTTGGAGTAAGCCTGTTCCTCTGGGGCGTGGTTGCGACGTCCGTTCCGCTGATCCTGGCGATGTACACCGGCAAATACCTGTTCAAGTTCGATCCGGCCATCCTGTTCGGTGCCTGCGCCGGAGCGCGTACCACCACGGCGGCGCTCGGCATGATCACGGACGCGGCGAAGAGCCAGGTTCCCGCGCTCGGCTACACCGTGACCTACGCCATCGGCAACACACTACTGACGATCTGGGGGATGGTCGTGGTCCTGTTGCTTGGCTAGTTTGCCGTAGGTAAGGTAGCGTGTATTGCCGAGGCAACTGCTTGGGCCCAAGTGGTCACCATCGTCATCTCTGGGTCTGATATCAGTCGTGTGCACCTGGAAGCAGCATTATTGACTAGGACGTCGAGCTACACCGCCGCCAACGGTCGAGCAGTGCTTCGGCCGCACTCGAAGCATGACAGCATCCAGACCCGGCACCTCGATCCCCGTCCGACCGTCGACGCGTTCTTCATCCTTGCAGATATCTGTGACTTCCCATTCGTCTGGTACGGAGAACTCAATCGATCGAACTTCGCGGCTATGATTGATCAGGACGACAAACCGAAGTTCGTGTGAAAACTCGTGCTCGGTCACAGCAATGGCTGGATCGACAACACCTATGAGGCGCGATTTCTTGTTCGCCTTCGAGAACTGCGCATACAGGCGCCAATAGGGATTGTCCTCACTAAACAAGGTTCCGGCAAATTCGACCTCAACTGGAAAAGCCAAAGCGTAAACATTACCCTTGCCGAGGCGATTGCTCCAGAAGACGGGATCGCCAGTATCGTCCCTCGTTGCAATGGCTTCGCCTGAGGTCAATTTCACCCGTGTCTCGCCAGCTCCGAGTATTTCGATCTTATGGCCACCATCCAGGATCGTTGCGGACGCCGCCATGGGTGATTTTGACCGCGATACTATCTCGGCACCAAACGTTTCCACGAAATGGGGCACGATGCCGTCCTTGAAGGACACGTAAAGCGTCGCCCCTTCCCTGGCCCGCCGCAGCAGTTCGAGCCATACGCGCTTCGGTATGCAGTTGGGACCAGTCAACGAAGGCAGGATGTAGATGCCAGCTTCGGGGAGCTCTTGATGAACGTGACAATAGGCGAGCTGCAGCTTTGCCTGCTTGGCAAGGATGAATGCCCCATAGGCGGCGGCCCAATCGTCCTGATTGTCCGACAGGATGCAGACAGCATCGATCGCTGCAGCAGGTAGCGTGCCATTTGGAACATGCTCCATCACCTTCTGGAATTTTGCGAACTCTTCCAAGACAGGTTTCGCCGTGTGGTCGGTCTTCACCAATCCGAGCTCGGTTTCGACGGCGAACCAATCATAGGGCGCATGACCGAGACCGGTTTGATCGTAGGCACACCACCATCCAAAGGCTCGGCAATCGTTCGCCCACAAGGACCACATGTTGACCCGAGCGAACTTCGCCGAAACTTCATCGCTGGCAATCATCGGACCCATTGTCCCGACTTCTTCGACGATACAGGGCTTGCCGCTGATATCGCGATAGAAGCTGGTTTCTGCGGTCGCGTGGAATGTCGTTCGGAAGTCATCGACGTGGCCGAGTTCGGCGTGGCGAACCCAGTACGGGTACGGATGCGTCGTCAGGATATCGGTCAACTCACCCTGATCTTCGATCAGCCACGGGTTCTTATGGCCTTTCAACCGCGAAGAAAGGGTATGCATGCCGGAGACGACCGACCGCGAAGGATCGGCGCGCTTGATGGCACTCGAAATGGCCGCGGTCCATGTATAGGCGACGTCCGGATTATCTGCGACGCCCATGCAATTGCATTCGTTTCCGAGATCCCATACCGCGATCGAACCCTCGTCCTTCAGGGCACTCACGAATTCTCGGACAAATCGTATCTGCCAAGCAATGCTCCTCGCGTCACTGATAGGATCCATACCCTCCAGCGCCGGCGGAACAAACAGGCGGCCGCTCATCCATCCGGTAATCACACCGACAACGAGTTTGAGATCGTGCTTTTCAGCGAGAGCGCACATTTCCCGAAACCGGCCGATCATTGTCGAGGACAGTCCGGCCCGGCCAAGGGCATCGGTTCCAAGAGGCTCTTCGCGTAGCCGATATTCATAGGGGGCGGCGGAATGTGTTCGAAGCAGCTTGATCGGCTGAAAGTCGGGCCACAATGGGAAGACCCGCAACCAACGGACCCCATGCTTAACCAGGGCAGCCATGTCGGCATCAACGACGGACGGCTGCCAATCCTGCCACATGTTCGTCCCCGCATGGGATGCCCAGTAGTTGCATCCGAGTGCCAAACCCCCCTGAGGAAAGAGCTTGATTGAATCATTCGCCAAACCGACCAAAACCCATCTCCGAAATCGATTACGGAAAGCGAATACACAAAATATCCAGACCCCACAAGTGCTGTAAAATCAGATATGTTTGACACTGTTCATCGAGAGACTTAAGGGTAATTTCTATATCGTTTTCGGAGAACTCAATGAGCGGCAATCGTGGTCGCATTGACCGCCAGCCCAAACCAACGCTCAAAACGATCGCGCAGCTCACTGGGCTGGCCCCTGCGACCGTCTCCCGTGCGCTCAACGATGCCGACGATATTAGCTCATCGACGAAAGAGCGCGTGAGGCTCGCGGCACGCCAGATAGGCTATCGCCCGGACCGCGCAGGGTTCAGACTTCGTACGGGCAAGTCACGCGTTATTGCCCTGGTGCTGAACATGGAAGATGAAATCCTTGGCATAGCCGGGCCGCTTGTAAACGGCGTCGCCGAGGTGCTCTCCCGTTCAGGCTATGGCATGGTGGTGGTGCCAGATAGCCCGCATGAGGACCCGTTGAAGGCGGTCGGAGAGGTTCTCGACAGCGGCATGGCCGATGGACTGATCATCACCCGTACCCAACCGATGGATCAGCGCGTTATCTTTTTGACGAACGAAGAGTTTCCGTTCGTCACCTTCGGTCGAACGCAGCTACGGAGTGTTCACGCCTCCGTCGATTTCGACAATGAGACCTTCGCTTATGAGAGCGTTCGGCGGCTTGCGGACAACGGGCGGCGAAATATCGCGCTCCTGGCGCCACCGTCGCATCTGATGTTCTGCAAGCACATGTCGGACGGATTCCGCCGAGGCATCCGTGACTTTGGATGCGTGGAAGTACCGTTTGGCAACGTCGATCTCGACAGCCCCCTGGAGGATATTTTCAAGGAGGGGACACGCTGGCCATTCGAGAGAGGTGCAGTTGATGGTTTTGTCGCCGGCAGCGCAAGCACTGGCGTCGCTCTCCTTGCCGGTCTCGAAAGTGTCGGCGCCCGCATAAAAGTTGATTTTGACATGGTTGCGAAAGAACCGACTCGTTTCACCGAGTGGATCCGGCCCGAGATTATCGCCATAAACGAGGATATCCGTGCGGCCGGAAACGAACTGGCTCGCACTATCATCTCTGTAGCCAGTGGCACGGAACTGACGAGCCTGCAGTTACTCATTGCACCGAAATTTCGTGACGCGTCGGTTTGATCCGACACCTTCGCTCCGGCCAATCCCTCTAGCCGGAGCCTATCTATGTGGGCTATTGCGCGCTCGGCGCCACCATCGGCGTTGACCGATGAATTGTCATGCCCTAGTTGCCAAGCAGGCCGCGCGTGGCAAGGTTGCGCATGAGCGCGGCGGTCCCGAAGGTCCAGGGCGGGCATTCGGTCGACAAGGCCACCGTGTTGATCAGGCTGCCCAACTCAGCGTTCGAAATTGCTACCCTGTCGCCGATCTTGTGCGTAAAGCCCTGGCCGGGTGTATCGCGATCCTCGACCGGCGCAAAAAGGGTTCCCATGAACAGCATGAGCCCATCAGGATATTGATGGTGGCGACCAATCGTCTGGACGACGAGATCGAGCGGATCGCGGCTGATCTCCTTCATCGAACTGCTGCCATCAAGGACGAAACCGTCCCTGCCCTCGATCCGTAGTTCCAGTTCGGCGTTGCGCACGTCCGCGATCGAGTAAGTCTCGTCAAACAGGCGGATAAACGGCCCGATGGAGCAAGAGGCGTTGTTGTCCTTTGCCTTGCCGAGAAGAAGCGCCGAACGACCCTCGACATCGCGCAGGTTGACATCGTTGCCGAGTGTCGCCCCCTTCACGCGCCCCCGGCTGTCCACGGCCAGCACGATCTCGGGCTCGGGGTTATTCCAGTTCGACACCGGATGAAGTCCGACCGACGCGCCCCAGCCGACGGAGGACAGGACCTGCGCCTTGGTAAAGACCTCCGCGTCTGGTCCGATGCCCACTTCCAGATACTGCGACCAGAGGCCGACCTCGATCAATGCCTCCTTGACCTTTGCTGCTTCCTCCGATCCGGCGCGCAGGTCGCGCAAGCTATCCCCGACAACCGCTGTCACGCGTTCGCGTATCGAGCGCGCCATGTCTGGGTTTCCGGCAGCTCTTTCTTCAATGACCCGCTCGAGCATCGATCGCGCGAAGGTGACACCGCACGCCTTCACCGCCTGCAGGTCACAGGGTGCAAGCATCGAATATGGGGCATGGTTGGGCAGATCCGGGTCCATTATCGCTCCCAGCGACGCGACAATTTCGCCGGGCTGCGCGCGAACGAACGAGACCGGATCGTCTTTCTCCAGCAGGTCGCGCATCGTCGGCGCCTCGGCACAGGTGATATCGAACACCATTCCGTCGCGCACGACGACCACCGACGGACCGCCAAACTCGGAGCGGAATATCCGGCCTACAAACATGCCGCGTTCGAACGAATTCAGTGCCATGAGGAACTCCAGTCCAAAGTCATCGAACTTGTGAGGGTTTTGCCGGGCTGAAGAACCGCCAGCCCCGGCATACCGGGAAGATTGTGCGCATCCACCGGATGAGAAACAGGCTCGAAACAGAAGAAATCCGCGTCCGGCCCGGGCGAATAGACGACAGCAACGTCGAGATTGTCAGATGCGCTCAAGCGGAAAGAAACGGCATCAGGGCCTTGCGTGACGTCGCAGAAGCCCGGCCATCCGGTGAACGCATTGTTGGTCCAGCCGCTCGGCAAAAAGGTCGGAGCCGAAAAATTCCAGCGACCTTCCGCATCGATATCGACCAATGCCAGCGGCAGATGTTTTTCATTCTCCAGCCAGACCTTATCCGCTGAAAAGCGAATTCTTGTCTGTGGGCTTCGCGGAAACCAGGGATGAAACCCGATGCCAAAAGGCAAGGCCGTCGATGATGCCGATGTCACCTCCAGATGGAGAACAAGCCGGGTCTGCGACAAGAGCAGTGTCTGCTTTGCATCGTAGCGGAACGGGCCGATACTACCGTGAGGACAATGCAGCGTCGTCGTCGATGCATCCCGCCCAGCGATCAGCCACTCCCGCATGAACGCATCTCCGTGAATCGGAAGCTCTTGACCGTCCAGATTGGGATCGATGCGGTAATGGTGCTCGCCGAATACAAAGCCTCCCTGCGATATCCGGTTGGAGAAGGGAACCAGAACATTACAGCCCAGAGCGAAGGGACCATCAGTGATCCGCCCGCTCCACGGCCGCAGGAGAGGCCGATACCTCCCCTCGGCGTCGCGAACATCAAGCCGCGCCAGACCGCCACCCAAGCTGGGAACAACGGCGACGCGGGCTTTGTCGTTCTCCAGAACGATCTCCTGCGGATGCAATTACCAGCCTCCGTCGATCGCAAAATTCTGGCCCGAGATCATATCGGACGCCGGCGACACCAGAAAGAGAACGAGGCTCGCGACATGGTCGGGCTCGATGCGCTTCTTCAGGCACTGACGGTCCAGAACCCAGTCGCTATATTGCTGCAGCCGATCCCCGAACACGCGCTCTTCGGCTTCCGAAACCACCGCGCCCGGCGAGACGGCATTGACGTTGATGCCATACGGACCGAGTTCACGGGCGAGTCCCTTGGTCAGACCGAGCATCGCGCCTTTCGACGCCACATAAGGCACATAGCCGTCCCACTGCCCGTTCATGGTGATTGACGTGAAATTGAGGATCTTTCCGCTTCGCTTCGGTTTCATGAACGGCGCGACTGCCCGCACTACCGCAAAAGCGGCGGACGAGTTGACCCGGATTTGATTCTCATATTCCTCCAGGCTAAACGCCTCGAACGGCCTGTTGATGATCAAGGCGGCGTTGTTGATAAGGATGTCGATGCCACCTAAGGTTTTGGCTTCCTCGCTGACAATTTCCTCCGTGACCTGCAGCTGGTTGAGATCGCAACCGAGGAACCGAACGCCGGCTCCAAGTTCTGCCGCTTTCTGCGCGCCGTCTTCGATGTCTGGCCGATCAAGAACGATCACGGACGCGCCTTCGGCATGAAGCCGTAGCACCTGAGCCCTTCCCAGAGTTCCGAGGCCTCCTGTTATCAGGGCCGTTTTTCCTTCTAGCATTCCCATTGGCGTTTCCTCAGAGCACCGACTGAACTTCTTCGATCGTCGTGTCGCCGATCCGCTTGTCGAGCACGACTTGGCCACGGGCCATGGCGACAACTCGATCACAGCATTCGAAGACATGGTGCATGTTGTGACTGATGAAGATGCCGGTTACGTTCTGCTCTTTCAGGGAACGAACGAAACCGATGACCTTGTTGGTTTCCTTGACCGAAAGGTGATTGGTCGGCTCATCAAGGATCATCACCTTCGATTTGAAGTGCATGGCACGCGCAATGGCGACGCCCTGCCTCTGCCCGCCAGACAGCTCGCCGACTAGGGCATCCGGCGATCTCAGATGCAAATCCACATTGCTGATGGCCTTGACGCTCTCCTCACGCATCCTGCCCATGTCCATGACACCGACGCCTGCAATCGAAAACCGCATGGGCTCCCGACCGATGAAGAGGTTGCGCGCGATCGACATGGTCGGGACCATGGAGTTGTATTGATAGATGGTCTCGATGCCGAGCCGCATCGAGTCGCGAGGGCCAGAAATGGCGACCTTTTGGCCCTCCACGAAGATCTCGCCCTCGTCCTGTCGCTGGACGCCTGACAAGATGTTGATCAGGGTGGACTTTCCAGCACCGTTGTCGCCAATCAGCCCGACAGCTTCGTCCCGCGCGAAATCGATCGAAACACCTTTGACGGCATGAACACCCGAATACCATTTGTGCAGGTTTTTAACCGAAACGATGGGTTCGTTCATGGCTCACACCTCCACCTTGATTGCCTTGGCGCGTTTGCGCAGCCAAGAGTTTGCAATAACCGCGAAAATCGTCAGCGATCCGATAGCGAACTTGAACCAGTTGGCGTCGACCTGGCTAAGGATGAGGCCATTGTCGATGACGCGGATTAGCGCCACACCGATAATCCCTCCGAGAACCGCGCCGATGCCGCCTGTCAGTGCAGTTCCGCCAATGACCGCAGCCGCGACAGCCTGCAATTCCATGCCTTCCCCGATGGATGGCAAGGGAGAGCCGAGGCGCAAGACCTGGATCAACCCAGCAAATCCACTCAGAACCGAGCATAGGATGAAGCAGGCAATTTTGACGCGCGCCGTGGGGATGCCCATCGCATTTGCTGCGGGAAGAAAGCCGCCAGTCGCACGCACCCAATTGCCGAAATTCGTGCGGCTCAGCAGCAAGGACACGAGGAGTGCGACAGCGACGAACCAGATAAAGGACATACGGAAGAGCTCACCCGGTCCGACGAAACTGACAAATAACCAGGTCGGCAGATCCGCCGACAGCAACGGCGGAAACCCACCGGAGACCACTACCGTTAGCGAGCGCGCCACAAACATCATTCCGAGCGTCGTGATAAAGCTCGGGATGGCGAACTGGATCGTGAGAAAGCCGTTGAGGAAGCCGATTGCGACGCACACCAGCAATCCCGCCGCCAGCGCAACGGAAAAGGGGACATCATGGGTCATTAGGACCGCAACCGTCATCGGCATCAACGCGAACACCGCGCCAACCGAGAGGTCGAACTCGCCACATATCATCAAGACGGTCACGCCGATGGCGACCAAGGCCATCTCGGGCAAGATTCCGAACACGCCTCGCAGGTTGCCAGCAGTAAGGAATAGTCCTCCTGACCGGCTCTGAAACAGGAACATCAAAACGACCAGCAGAAGGAGAGCGGCAAGCTCTGGCTTCTCCATATAAATCTTCAGAAGTCTTTTCATTAGGCAATCTCCAGAGTGGAAGGGGCTCTTGAGTGATCCCCTTCCTGCCTTGACTTAGCGCAGGCCCTTAGCGGACAGATCCATGATCATGTCTGCATCCGCCGGGCGCACGATGCCTTGGCCCGTATCGATGTTCGACGGCGCAAGACCCAGCTTCTTGGCGAGGTAAACTTCCATCACCGGCATGAAACCTTGCATGTATGGCTGCTGATCGACCTCGGCCTGCACATAGCCGGCCTGCATCTGCTGGACCACTTCAGGAACGAGGTCGAAACCGCCGAGCAGAACCTTGCCGGGCGCAATGCCGCGATCCTTCAGAACTCGTGCGACCGATGCATGCCAGAAACCCGTGTCGAGATAGGCGGTGGTTTCGGGATGCGCGTTGAGGTAGGCGCCAACACGGTCTGCGGTCACAGCAAGGTCAGTTCCGCTGTCGATGCGGTCCCAAGAAATATCCCGCGCGGGGTTGGCAGCCTTATATTCTTCAAGAAAATCAATGACACCCCGCCCGCGCGCCTCCGACCAGTTCTGCCCAGGCGCGGAGACGCCAACCAGAACCTTGACCGGCCCATCCTTCGGAAAACTCTCGGAGATCGCCTTGCCGAGCGAATGACCGGCCGGCCGGAAGCCCTGGCCGACGAACGCCGCGCGTTTGTTACCGTCGGCCCCCTTGCTGTCATCAACGTTGACGCCAATCACAACAACGCCGTCTTTGACCGCGCGATCAATCACGTCGTCGAGCGCCTTGTCGTCAACGATCGAGGTCAAGAGCGCGTCAGGCTTGCGAGCAAGTGCTGCTTCAATGTTCGACAGCTGCTGCTCGACCGATCCTTCGGTTTGCGTGAAGACCATCTGGCAGTTCGCGCCGATCTTCTCGCAGGCGTCGTCGAAGCCCTTCTTGACCGCCTGCCAGAAGGTATTTGATGCCGACGAATGGTGCGCAAAAACGATGTTCAGCGGTTCGGCCTGTGCGATGCTCGTAGTGGCTAAAAGGGCAAGCCCCCATGCACCGCAGATAATGCTCTTTCTCATGCCTTTTCCTCCCAGGTTTGAGTGTTGCTTCAGTTACAAAGTCAGATGCTTACGGAGTTCGATATGCGGCGAGACACCGTGAATGCCTTATCGAGATCGGGATGCAGTTCCATGCCCAATCCGGCACCAGGCGGCACGGTGATCATTCCGTTTTTCACCTCGGGCAATGCCGTGACGAGATCGCGATACCAGGTTTTGTAAAAGGCCCGCACACTCTCCTGGACAAGCGCATTGGGCGCGTTGAGCGAAAGATGCGTCGAGGCGCAAAGCACGACGGGCCCGGTACAATCATGAGGCGCGACCGGCAGATGCCAGGCTTCCGCCATCGCAGCTATCTTCCTTGCTTCCGACAGCCCCCCGCACCAGCTGATGTCGAGCATCACAACGCCAGCCGCCCCGGTCTCCAACAGATCGCGGAAGGCCCAGCGAGAACCCAGCGTTTCCGATGCCGAAATCGGTGCGGGCGACACGGCCGCGTAGCGTCCGAGACTGGAGAGACTGTCCATCTTGATCGGATCTTCATGCCAGAATGTCTGGTAGGGCGTCAGCGCCTTTGCGATCTGCATGGCAGGCAGCAGTTGCCACATCGAATGGAACTCGACCATGATGTCCATCCTGTCGCCCACGGCCGAACGAATTTTCTCGAACGGCTCCAGCGCCCGCCTGAGATCCGGTGAGGAAATGTACTGGCCGCGGGTCTTCTCCGCCGCAATATCGAAGGGCCATATCTTCATGGCCGTTATCCCTTCTTCAAGCAGGGAGTGGGCGAGTTCGTCGGCGTGAAGAAGGAAGCCATTCAGATCGTCGTAAGCGTTGGTCGCAGATGTCGCCAGATCGTAGTTAGCCGTCGTTTGGCCGGTTGCCTTCTTGATGTATTCCGTACCGGCGCAGGTATTGTAAGTGCGGATTTCGCGACGGCTGAATCCGCCCAACAGCTGTGCAATCGGCTGTCCGGTTGCCTTGCCAAAGATGTCCCACAGTGCAATGTCAAATGCCGAGTTGCCCCGCACCTCAGCCCCTGACGACCGAAATCCGAGATAACCGACGAGATCTGCGGCCAGGAGATCGATCTGCAGCGGGTCGCGTCCAATAACGCGTGGCGCTACGTATTCGTGAATGTAGGCTTCCACGGTCTCTGCACCGAAGAAAGTCTCCCCGAGACCGGTAATTCCTTCATCCGTATGGACCAGTACCCAGAGCAGGTTCTGGCGTTCCGCGACACGCACGGTCTCTAGTTTCGTGATTTTCATAAGATGCTTCCCTATGCGACGCCGGCTGCCAGCAACGCCTTCACGCTCTCTTCAAAATGCTGGGCCATCAGTTGGCTTGCAGCCTGGGGGTCACCCGCAACAATCGCCTCGGCGATCGCGACATGCAGGTCGTTCATGGCATGCCGCTCATTGTCAGATGATCGACTGCGCCATCCGATCGGCCATGTCTGTCTCGAGACACCCTGAAACGCACCGACAATCATCGCGAAGATCGGGTTCTTCGAGGCGCGAGCAATCTCAAGATGAAATGCCAGGTCGCTCTCCATGACCCGTTCCGCCGCGTCGAAATTTGTACGCATCGCCTCGGCATGCTCAAGAATCGCACGGGCTTCATCATTGGAGCGGCGCAGCGCCGCGAGTGTTGCCGTCCGCACTTCAATGGTCCGGCGGACGTCATAGATTTGCTGGACATTGATTTGTGCGGTGTCAATGCCATGCTCGATCATCAGCGACATCGCACCATGATCCAGTTGCGCGACCACCGCTCGCTTGCCGACACGCAGGTCGATGAGCCTCATTGCTGCAAGCGACCGGAATGCCTCGCGCACCACTGTGCGCGATACGCTGAGCTCTTTAGACAACGCTCCTTCGCTTGGCAGGCGATCGCCCGGGCCCAGTTCGTTCATGCGGATATGAGCGGTGATCGCTCCAATCGCATTGCTGACCAGCCCCGCGTTTCCGACTACCTCCGAAACAGTCGCCATGATAACTCCGTTCAAAAGTTCAAAACCTGTATGACAGCTTTCATTGATTTATGCGTATTTTATGATTACCCTGTCTGTCAACAGTCAATATTAGGACCGGGGGTTTCTGTGGGAATAAATGTTGAGGTGGCTCTGACGGCGGCCAACATCGTGGGGGAGAGCGCAGTATGGGATGACCACAGGCAGCGCCTGCTGTGGGTCGATATTGTTGGACGAGCCATCCATGCCCTGGCGCCGGCAACGGGTGAGTACCAAAGCTGGCCGACGCCTGACATGCCAACCTCGATCGGACTGAGGCAAGACGGCGGAGCGATTGTCGGCCTCGCCACCACGATTGCGCTTTGGGATTACGGAGACGTGTTCCGGACGGTTGCGACAGTAGAGCCCGGGACGACCGGCAATCGATTGAATGAAGGCGTCGTCGGTCCGGATGGCGCCTTTTGGGTCGGCACGATGCAGAACAACATCGCCGCTGACGGCACGCCATTGGCAATGAACGGCGAGAAGGGTCGGCTCTACCGTTACACCCCCGATGGCAGGGTGCTACCCTTGACGAACGATCTATTCGGCATCACCAACACCTTGGTCTGGCCGGGTGACGGTACCGTGCTGACGGCGGACACGCTTCAAAACACGATCTACTCTTATGAGATCGCCGGCTCTATGCTCCGCAACCGCGTTCCAGTATTTGCCGGCTTCGAGCGAGGCCTTCCAGATGGCTCGTGCCTAGACGACGAGGGGTTCATCTGGAATTGCCGCGTCGCCCGTGGTGGCTGCATCGTCCGCTTAGATCCAAAGGGACGCGTGGACCGGGTCGTTGACCTGCCGGTTTCCCAGCCAACAAGCTGCACTTTTGGCGGCCATGACCTTTCCACTCTTTTCGTCACTTCCGCCCGGTTTTCGATGACGGACGAAGAGGTAAGGGGAAATCCGCTCGAAGGCGCCCTGCTCGCCATTAACATGGGAAAGCGCGGCCGAAGGGCAAATCGCTTCGGGTAGATCCCATCGCCAGCGGTAAGATAGGTGTAGGCTGCACGCACAATCGGGAATGAGGTATTACCCGCGCATCAGAACTTGATTGCCGGCGTACTTTAGTTCCGCCTCTGCAACCGATCGAACATTGGCAAGTTCTCCGGATGCCGCCTATTGTCCGGCAGCCTATGGTTACGCCACCTGTGGAGAAGCGGTAGGAGCCCATGCGGCTCGTCTTTCACCTGCAGCCGTAACCTGCCAGCTCCCGGCCCCTCGGACATCGGCGTGCGGAACCACTTCCGGCGCTTTGTCGGCCTCTCTGAAATGAGGCAATCTCATTCGCTTTGAGAGCGATGGGTTCTTCTCCAGGTGTCGTTCTTCGAACGCGGTGCACCCCTCCGCCATTTGCGCATTGTCGCCCAGCTTGCAGCCAATGAGAAAGTCGCATGTGCTGGTCATGTCTACTTTCCAGGTCATGAATCGCAGCCGACTTCGAGCACCGCCGCATTGTCCTGGTGCTCTCGCAGCCCCTTGTAGGAGGCGTGCCGAAGCTTTCCATCATGCGTCCATGCTCGATACTCAACTTCGGCGATGAGGGTCGGCTGCACCCAGACAATGTCCTTCCGGCGGCCGTCGTACACGACTGGCGGCCGCCTTCTGACGATGCGGTCCAGCAGTTTCCGAAGCGCGGCCGCGCTATTTTCATTGAAACCCGTGCCAACGTTGCCAACATAAATCCACGCGTCCCCCTTTCGAGCAGCCAGCAGCAGACTGCCGATCCCTCCCCGCGCCACAGGCGATGGCTCGTATCCGACCACGATAAAGCTGTCGCGCTGGACGCATTTGATCTTGACCCAATCGCCAAGGCGACCAGATCGATAACTGCTGTCCTTGTTCTTGGCGATTATCCCTTCGAGCCCATGCCGGCATGCAGCAGCAAAAATCTCACGGCCATCACCATCAATGGTATCGGACAGGCGGATAGCGCCATCCTCGTTTCGCAAGAGTGACTCCAGAAAGTAACGTCGCGCCGTCAGTTCCAAGCTGCGAATATCGTGACCATCGAAATAAAGCAGATCAAAAGCCATCATCATCGCCTGGCCGGACGGAAGCTTGCCACCTCGTCCCCCGAGCGAGTTCTGCAACATTCCGAAGTGAGGGCGACCTTCGGGATCGAGGACTACCGCCTCCCCGTCGATGATGGCGCTCCCCACATCCAGTGCCTTAGCCGCCTGGTCAATGTGTGGGAAGCGATGCGTCCAGTCGTGTCCGCCACGCGTCAGGATGCGAACGTTACCCTTGTTGAGGTGGACCGCGATCCGATACCCATCCCACTTTACTTCATAGAACCATTCGTCGCCGACCGGCGGGCGCGGCTTCAAAAGCGCCAGGCACGGCTCGATCCGGTCGGGCATTGGGTCGAATGGCAGCTGAGGCTGCCTGGGGTCGCGCGGCTCTCGTGGACGGGAACGGATTGGCTGGTCGTCGGCCAGCAACGGCCGTTCACGAGGAGCCTTCACCATTAGCCAGCCTTTTTCATCTCGGCGATGTCGTCGGGAAGTACGAGCATGCCTGCCTCGTGGGCAGCATCGACGAACGCGGCCCTGGCTGTATCGGCATCGGTATAAAATTCCAAGGCCTCCACCGATCGCATCAGCGCACTGTGAAATTTCTCGCCGCCGCGATGATGCCATTTGCCGCTGAGCAGCATGGCCGCCAGTTGGTCGACGGTCTCCGCTTTTCGATATCGTCCCATGCCATCGATTTCGACCTGCAGGGGCTTAATAAACACGGGAAGATCGACGGCCATGGCGAAACTCCTTGACATATCTCCGCCCACTAAAATGCCAAGTGATTCGTTTGTCTAGGGGAGTGAAAATATATAAGTCCACCGGAACAAAAGCGTCGCATGGGAGTTACCCTTTCCCCTGAAGGACAGCAGTTTCCATTTGGAAAACACTTCTCTGGGCCCACTCTGATGTGGCTTTTTGCGGGATTGCTCAACTCTTTATATCAGTCATCACTAAATCAAAGAGCGTTGTGTCGTTGCCCAGCGAGCAATGGTGCCTCAATCTGCGCTGGATTCCCGTACCTCCCGGGCGCACCAACTGGCAGGTCCTCAAGCATGGCTCTGCCACTTTTTTGCGCTCAGTTCCCACAGTTGATCATCGCTCAGATCTTGGCTTCCAACCCCGCGTTAGACCGCTGCTCATGCATTTCTGAGCGGTATCGAGCTGGTCTCGAAGGAAGCGGCAGTCGTCGATCAGTGTGGCAATCGTGGCACGCAGATCGCCATCGTGCCACTCTATAGCTTGATCGACTGGACTAATTTCCTCGCGCACTTGCTTCATCCCAGACATGACATTTCCTTTGTCGTCTTCGGTTTCATCGGACAGGATTTGTTGAGCACCCGGCGTCACTGCTCGGCGAACATGCGCGTCATGCGGCGTGTACCAGCAAGGTGGATTAGATGAGTGATCCTGGCAAACTCAACTGGCATGGGCGGATCGATTTCTTCCGGTACTCCAAGTTCCAGCCGACGCTGGGATCGCAATGCGACCGGACAAATCACAAGCTTCGACTTCGAACTCGGCACACTCGCCAGCTTTCACTCTCATCAACTCCAGCATCCAGCGAGCCCTCCCCACACCAGGAACAGGAAGCTCTTCCGATGGCATAACGCTTACCCTCCATCGCGTGGCCGAGGCCGTTGGCTGACCGAAGTCCGTTGCCTCGCTCTGTCGGCGCCACCGCCGAATAATCAATCCCAGTGTGCCGGACTTTTCCGCCGCCAGTTGCAGCCGTCGGGACGCCGTCATCGGCAGTCGAACCAATTCAGCAACGACGGCTCCTAGTGCACCGTAGGAAAGGGCTTCCTCCATCGACGCGAGAACATCCTCCTCTCGATCCGCTTCGACGAATATTACCCGGTTCGGGTGAAGGCCGACCTGCGCCAGCGCAGGAAAGAAGAGATCCGGTCGGGTAAGGCACCAAATCACTTTCCCTTTCGTGCGAGCGGCGACCCCGGCTGCAAAAAGGGCTGCGGCTGCCCCATCCACGGCCCCCGCACCACCGCCCGCAAACTCGTGGATCGCTCCCAATGCCAGCCCCCCACCAGGCAGATGGCTATCAATTTCCGGCACACCAAATGGCAGGGCGCATTTCCGTCGCGATAGGGCGCCATCAAGATGAGAAATACGCTCGCGAAGCTCGGAAATAACGGGGTTTGCGCTCGCATGCGCCATCTGTAGCCTTCGTCAATTCATGGGTTCCATCTCGCTTTGGAAGCGATTATGTTCTACATTTGTTCATGTATGGCAGCCTAGTCAATAGGGCTAATCGCGGTCACCATGGGGGCAGCTCGGCTTTCTAGGGGTGGCATGAAAATGATCCGCGAACGAATCCAATGCCGTAGCGGGTCGAAATTCAAGTGCGTACGAGATCTTGCGATGAGAAAAAATTCCTCGACGAGAGAACCTTGCGGAAGTATCGCGGCTCAATCATTACCTTGGTGTGCGGCGCCTGCGACCGGAGTATCGAACTCGACCGGAAGGCCGTAGTCAGGCAGTGCGTAATATCGGATCCGGGAGGGATGGCTACACAGCCGTCTCTCGGTGATCTCTCCTTTCGGGCCCGAAGGAGACATTCGCTGAGACGTTCAGACCTGGTCACAGGCGTCTTCAGCTAACCTCGCGATCCGTATGCTTTGCAGGCCAAGCCCGCAATGCCACATCTACCAGACCGGTATGAACGCGTCCTGGATCACAATCCCGGAAGCGCGCGCCCAGGCGGAAGCTCTGTCGGTGTTCTCGCGCATCGGGCAGCCCAATGACGTTGCCGACATCATAGCCTTTCTGGCCTCTGATGAAGCGCGCTGGACAACGGGACAAGTGATCGACGCAACCGGTGGCGCTCGGCTCTAGAATGGGCAGGCTGACATGACGCGCCTGTGAGAGCGAGCGCGTCACTCGCTTGACGGCTTCAAAAGCATGGCATGATGTTGGCGCAAAGCCGTCACTGGGCGATGTCCGCTCGCAGCCCCAGCGGTCAAAGTATCGCTCACCGAATTACTGAGATATCCAGACTTGAAGGGGGCCAAGTTTTGTCAGCCCCATAACCTCACTGGCGATATCGTCTATAGACCAGCATACGATAGGTAGCCCTTGAGATACCGTGCGGCGAAACGGCCAAATTCGCCCAGGCCCCCGAAGACCTGGTTTCGTTCGATCCATTTGCAGAACAGACCCGGGACTGCACCAAGCGATGTTGCCTTTCACTGCGATGTGAAGCAGTCGGGAAGTATCCGTCATAAGAAGCGCTCTCACGTTGGATCGACTACGAGCACGATCTTGCCTCTAGGTCGAGGGAGTTGCCCTTCAAGCATAAGATGGGCATCCCGCGCTTGCTCGAATGGAATTTTAGCGCCGACGTTTACCTCGAGGGCGTTTTCGTCAAGGAGGGTCGAGATGCGCCGGAGGCTTTCGGTGGAAACATCGACCAGAAAGAACCTCGCCGTCACACCGTGTCGTTCCGCGAGAGCCTGATCCGGCTTGGACACTGCCGAAATCAACGTTCCGCCGCGTTTCAGCACGTTGAATGACCGCGTTTGGGATTCTCCGCCTACAAAATCCATCACGGCATCTACATCATGGACCTCGTCCTCGAAGCGTGTTGCCTTGTAGTCGATTACGCGCCCTGCTCCCAATGAACGAACCCGTTCGATATCCTCCGAAGAAGCTGTGCATATCGAGTTCAGTCCAGCGTGTTTGGCGAACTGGACAGCAAAGGCTCCGACGTTTCCCGCAGCCCCGTGGATTAATACCGTCTGACCTTGCACCAGACCGGCTTGGTCGAACAACGCTTGCCACGCCGTAACAGCGATAACTGGCAGCGACGCTGCAGCCACGTGGCCGATCGATGGCGGCTTCTTGTCAAGCATGGAGGCTTTGGCGACGGCATATTGCGCATACCCGCCGCAGAACCGCTTGTTCGTCACGCCGTAGACCTGATCGCCGATTTGCAAGTGATCGACGCCGCGTCCGACGGCGACGATCACCCCGGAAATATCGGAGCCAAGAATGAGAGGAAGGGGCTGGGGCAGCGCACTGTTGCCAGAACGAATCCACCCATCCCACGGCCCAACGCCCGCAGCATGTACCCTCACGATCACCTCGTCCGTTTCGGGCGTGGACACCTCAATTTCTTCCAGCCTCATCACATCGGGCGGGCCGAATTCGTGAATGCGCCATACTTCTCCCGAGAAGCGCTGCGGGCCATCTGACATCTGGGCTGTCCTCTCGTTGCGGTGCTTGATGCGTGAGGCGTAGACTTCCGACTGCGATCCGAGCCTCACTTCTCAGCGGACGTCAGCGGCTCGTCGCCTGTCTCAACAATGAAAACGGCGAGAAGCGAGGCAGGCTCGGTCGAGCTCGCGTTCTCACTTACCTTGTGCTTCGATCCAGGTAGCTCGAAGAACTGCTCACCCACCTTGTAGACCTTCTCGTCCTCGTCGTTGACCTTGCTGCGGATAGAGCCAGACAGGACGCGCGCATAGACGAACGCCGACTTGGCATGAGTATGTGCGTCGGATTTGCCGCCCGGTCCGTAATTGACGACCAGAGCGACGAGCTTTTTGCCAGGGCTATTGGGTAATTCGTGGTCGAAAACGGTGAAGACCTCCTCAAGTTCGCCACCCGACGCAGCAAACGGATGCGCCAGTTGTGCGGCGACGCATAATGCAACGATTGTGGAAATCCTGCGTAACGACATTTTTCCACTCCTCCTTCGCTCTTTGCGTTGTCGTTCTGACAAGGCAATGTGCAATGGGCTGATGCATCACGAAGGACGCCGATATTTGTTTCCGGCGGTTCCGAACTGGAGGGCAAAGCTCGACGGCGCGCCGGAAATATAACCCCATTTCCCGGCCTTAGCCATCAATGTCACGCCGGATTGGAGTATTTCATCTGCTGGCAGCACGTATCAGGCCACTGATCTTGCGCTAGCTTTCCACTTCCGACCCAACTTTAAGATCAACCCCTTCAGCTCTGGCTCTTGCACCAAGACGGCTGCTTCTCGCGGATTTCGCCAAATCAAATCTCGCTGGTCGCGCTCTGGAAACTTTAAGCGCTCCCGCCTGACTTCGAGTAGATAAACGCCGACGATCGAAGTTACGTGCTCGTTGTCCTTCAAGTACTTCGTATACGTGTAATGACCGAAGGTCTTCTTCCTGATCTTTCCCCGGACGCCGGCCTCTTCCCACGCTTCCCGCTCTGCGGCCTGGTACGCTTTCAAATCGGCGTACGGCCATCCCTTGGGAATGGTCCACCGCTTTGTTTGGCGGGTCGTGATCAGAAGTATGTCGATACCGCGGCGAGATTTCCGATAGCAAAGCGCCCCGACCTGCTCCGCCAGGTCGCCTGCAAAAACCCTGTGCGTGTAAGGCGTCAGCTTCGAGAAATGTCGATCCGGCTGGTCCATCGCGCGAACATGGAGCGAAGGCCGATACGCGGCAAGGCTTTCGAGTAAGTGGCCTCGCCCCTACGGCCATGGCTAGGTAGGCAACGGCTCTCCCGTTTGTTCCTTTACCATGTATTCCGCATACCAGATTGGCCAACCTTCATCGTGTTGCCCGGTCAGTTTCTCGTGTTCACCATGGGCCTCTGACGCGCGCCGCAGCGCGGCCTCGAGTTCGGCGGAAGAAACGAAGGCTGCCCCGCCCGTGTCTATGCGACCCGGCAAGCGGCCGGTGACCTCCTGCAACAACCAGCCGTTCCCATCAGGATCACTGAACGAGGCGTAGGTCCTATAGGTGCGGCGCTCAGGGTCGCGGCCGCTCACTCTCCGGCTCCCGAAAAGGTACGGCTCGTCGGTACCAATGTTGTCTTCGCCTGCATGAAACACTTCGCTGATCCGTACACCGCGCGCCAGAAGTTCCTCGCGCGCCGCGCCGATGTCGGAGACGATCAGATATAGGCCCCGCGCAGAACCGGGCGCAGCCGAAGTGACGTTCTTTCCGAAGATGACCGAGCATCCCGAACCGGGCGGCGTGAACTGGATTACGCGCCACTCGCTACCAGCGGTGAAGTCGCCGTCTAGCCGCCAGCCAAGGCTCGCGTAGAAGCTCTTGGCCCGATCGACGTCGGCTACGGGGATTACGACCACTTCCAGCTTCATGTCGACGCCTCGATCGCGCGTGGGCCGGGGTGAATTTTCGCTGCGAACCTCGGTATTACCCATCTCGAGTCTCCTAGATTGTTTAGCTGCGAGATAAACGGCAGGTGGGGAGCGCTCACGGATGACGCGAGTTATCAAACTCTACAAACCTGCACTACGGCCGACATCAACGCGATTGCTCCTATGGTGCCCCCAGACCCGAAGTCGGATTTTAGTCGGCACGCCTCATCGAGACAACAATCCGGCAGTTGCGGGGATTTGCCGCCCATTTTCGCTGGCGTCTAAACGGAGGTTATGGCTCCGATTTCCTTGCAAGCACCAACGCTGCTTCGATGCCCGCCTCTAGTATGTCCTCAGCCAGAGACATATCCGAAACAGCGCGTGCGGTTTGCAGGGTGCCAACCATAACCCCGAAAACGCCAATGGCGCGTCTTATCGAGGATGGCGTGCCAGGCTGCGGCAGCTGCGAAGCAAGGTTCTTGATGTAGGGAAGAAGACCGTTTTCGTAAGCTTCCCGCGTCGATTGAGGTTGCCGCCCGATTTCAGGCAACAGGGCGGCGGAGGGGCAGCCCTCTTCGCTCCGTTCAAGGTGGTCCTTGTTCAGGTATCCACGGATTGCCCCCTCAATGCCACGGCCCTCAGCGCAATCCTGCTTCGATCGGGCTGCTTGGTCAGCCAAGGTATTTACAAGTGTCTCGCGGAGGAGCGTTTCTTTAGAGCCGAAATGTGCGTAGAAAGCCCCGTTGGTCAGGCCCGCATCGGCCATAATTCCGGCCAAGCCCGTCGCGGATGCACCGTCTTTTCGAAACCGCCGAGAGGCGACGTCAATTATCCGGTTGCGGGTACTTTCTTTATGGCCTTTCTCATAACGCATTGCGTGGATCCATCTATCGTTAGGTTTCGCTAATCGAGGCAAATGCCTGAGTTACTTGGCGTTCAAACTGGCGTCGCCAACATCCCAACAAATTTTTCGACACGGCGCGCCAGTTGAAGAAGGCTTCTGTCTCGACCGTGCTCCCCGTCGATCTCGAGCCCAAACGGAAGCCCATTGCTGGACACGCCCGTTGGAATGCTGATGCCTGGCATGCCTGCCAAACTCGTCGGGATAGTGTGCTGTGCAAGGTCAGGTCACTAACCTCCCGCCCGGCAATCAAGAATTTCGTTTGATGCTCGATTTGCGGAGCCGTGCCGGGAGTTGTCGGAAAGAGAAGTGCTGTGGTTCCGCTGCGAGCTAGGGCGTCGCGATATCGCCGCTGAATTTCCGGACGATCGACGGAAATTGATGCTTGATATTCGTTCGGACTGAACCCCGGCCCGCTCGGCAATACGACGTGTCCCCAAACGTCCTTCAGGCCGGACTTTAGTCCGGCGTAGATTTCTTCAAACGAGGTTGGAACGGCATTGCGCTGAAGGAATTCCGAGACAGCTTCCATCGTCTCGTGGAAGAATATTCGCCATGTCGCCCGTTGGGTGATCGACAGGAAATCTTCACCGAGGTCAACCTCGACCACTTCCGCTCCAGCGTCCCGTAGACGCCGTACCGTCTCGGTGAAATGTATCTCAATTTCCGGATCAACCAGCGAGAGGTATTGCCGAGGTGCAAAAGCCAGCCTGACATCCTTCAGGTCAGCATAATTGGCGGGCGCTACCGCCTCGGCCCCTGTGACAACCTGATCAATAAGCATGCAGTCGTCGACACTCCGCGCAAGTACTCCGGTTGTGTCGAGGGTATGAGAGATGGGGGCAACACCGTCACGTGGCCATCGCCCCGTGGTCGGCTTAAAGCCCACGACACCACAGAGCGCCGCCGGCACCCGAATCGAACCCACCGTATCACCGCCCAAGGCCGCGGGAACGATCCGAGCAGCGACGGACGAACCAGCCCCGCTGGAGGAGCCGCCAGACACGTGATCGCGACCATGCGGGTTCTTCACCTGGCCATAGACTTCGTTGTTTCCGGTCAAGCCGTACGACATCTCAACGAGGTTATTCTTGCCGAAGACGATGCCGCCAGCCCCCTTGATCGCGCTAACAACCTCGGCGTCTTTGCTTGGCACATAGCTTTCTAGGTTCCGCACCCCCAACGTTGTCCGGAGCCCTAGAGTCAGATAGCTATCCTTGATCGCCAGCGGAACCCCAAGAAGGGGCGAAGTAGAACCGCCGGTCCGGGCCTTATCCGCATTTCGCGCTGCATTTAGCACGGCTTCTTCATCTATCGTAATGAAGGCATTTAAATCCGCCTGCACCCGCGCCCGCTGCAGAAGCGCGCTCGCGTAAGCCTCCGAGGAGGTCTCCCCGTCGCGAATGGCGGCGGCCGCTTCGGCAACCCCAAGTCCCGCTAGCCAATCAGATACGCCATTTGAGGCTGACTCAATGTCCGCGATGTCTTGTTGCATTTTATCCTCACGAAACGCTGCTTAGATGGATGTCTGCCAGATGGTCTTGAGCGGCGCACGGGGGCCAGTTGCGTATGCTTTGTCCTGGACAACCGTGCAGACCTCCCCGCACATTCCAACAGGTGCGGAGCTTTATATTACGATCATAATATCAAGATGCGCTAATCTTGCAATGGGAAATTTACCGAGTGGGAGCGGCGAGAAATGCCCACGACCCTGCAAGCCTTGTGACGACAAAGAGGCGGCATCGAACGCATCCCCGGGCAAGCAGCTGCAGTCTCGGGGATGCTCCTGACGAGAAAAGCGTTTGCACCCTCGTCGACCTACGTCCACGTGATACCGCCGACGTAACTTGGCGGTCAGCTTGCTGAGAGCGTGGTGTCTGCTAGGGCGCGTGACGGCGTCATCGTCATCGTCATCGGCGCGACGAACTATCCGCACTTGATCGACGCCGTATTACTGCGCTCTGGCTCGTCTCGAGCGCCATTTCGAAATCGGGCTTCCGGACGAGAAACCACGCGCGGATATCTTCCGGTTCAACCTTCGTGGACGCCTTTCCGACGAGGAGGTCCGGACTGTGGCGTCGGATTCCGAAGGCGGGTCTGGCACGGCACTACAACACGAAATGCAACATGCGACATGCCCCGGCAATACTATGGTCCGGCAAACAGTTACGACCCTCCAATCTATCCTAGGATGCGGGCTGCGCCACGGCCTCGGCAATCGGAGCGGGTCGTCGTTCCAATTCGGGTGGAATCCGGAACCACAGGACATAAAGCGCCGGCAGGAAGATCAACGTCAGCGCCGCGGCAACGACCAGACCGCCCACCACGGTAAAGGCAAGCGGCGACCAGAACGGGTCGCGGATGATCGGCAGCATGCCGAGGATCGTCGAACCGGCGGTCAGGAAAACCGGCCGCAAGCGCTGCGCCGTCACATCCACGACGCCCTG
This sequence comes from Rhizobium sp. 42MFCr.1, assembly GCF_000377185.1. Classification (NCBI taxonomy): domain Bacteria; kingdom Pseudomonadati; phylum Pseudomonadota; class Alphaproteobacteria; order Hyphomicrobiales; family Rhizobiaceae; genus Rhizobium; species Rhizobium sp. 42MFCr.1. The sequence goes on along the minus strand of NZ_KB897823.1, from coordinate 42,734 downwards.
CCAACTCCTGCCTTCCTCCTCCATCCGTCTATCGATCTGGTCGATGAGCACCACTGAGTTTCGGGTGATCATGCCGATGAGCGCGATCATGCCGAGGACCGCGATGAACCCGACCGGCACTCGTGTGATCAACATGATCAGCACGACGCCAATCAGCCCGAGCGGAACAACGCTGACGACCAGGATAAGGCGCTGCACGCTCTGCAGCTGAAACATCAGGACGATGAGGATGATGACGGCCATGACCGGCAGCATGGCGACGACTGCTGCGAGCCCATCTTCCGCACCCTCCACGGAGCCACCGACCTCGATGAGGTAGTTGGGATTGTCGCGAATGAGTGCAGCGATCTGCGGCGTGGCGGCGTCGACGATGTCAGTCGCCAGCACGCCTTTTTCCGCGTCGGCCTGCACGGTGATCGTAGTCGAGCGGTCATGCCGCCAGATCAACGGCTGCGTTGTCTGGTATTCCACTGTCGCGATGCTTGAAAGCGGCACGGTGTGATTGGGACCGACCGGTATCTGCAGCGAACGCAGCGTATTGATGTCGACGCGTTGATCCTCCGTCGCGCGTGCGACAACGTTGACCAGATAGATGGAATCACGCACTTGCGTGATCGGCAGGCCCGAGGAGGTCGCAAATAGCGTCTGCGCGATAACGGACGAGTTCAACCCGACCAGCCTGGCGCGGTCTTGGTCGACGTTGATGACGACCTTCCGGATAGGTTCGTTCCAGTCGAGGTGCGGTTGAACGGCGCCTGGGACGGTATGGAGAACGTCAGCAACCTTCCAGGCGAGATCGCGCACACCGACGATATCAGGGCCGCTGACGCGATATTGAACGGGCCAGCCGACTGGTGGCCCCATTTCCAACGGAGAGACACGAGCGATGATATCTGGGAACTGCTCGTCGAGGAGTTTTTGCAGCCTCTGCTGCAGGGCATCCCGCTGGGAAACGCTCTTGCTGATGACGACTGCCTGCGCGCGGAAGGGGGCCGGCGGATTGAGGTCCATCGAGAGATAGAACCGGATCGGGTCGGAGCCGACGTAGAAGCTCCAGTTGGCAACCCCTTCGTCGGCGGCGAGGATTTCCTCCACCCGCTTCACCTGGGCGGCAGTCGCCTCTTGCGAGGCATCTTGTGGCAGGACGAGCGACAGAAGTAGTTCCGGACGATCTGACGATGGGAAAAATTGCCGGCGCATATACTGTGAGCCGAAAAGTGACGCGGCAAACAGGGCGACGGTCGCCAGAATGACGAGAACGCGCATTCGGACGCAGGCGCTGAGCAGCCTCTTGAAACCACGGATAAGCTTGCTCTCGGTCTTTTCGCCGGCTTTTTCGCTCGGCTTCAGGACGGCGAGACCAACGATCGGTGTCAGAAGCACCGCCACCAGCCAGGACACGATCAGGGAAAAGCCGATCACGAAGAACAGCGAGCGCGCGTATTCGCCCGAGGAACTCTGGGCGAAGCCAACCGGAATGAAGCCTGCAATGGTGACAAGCGTTCCCGCAAGCATCGGAAAGGCGGTGGATGTATAGGCGTACGCTGCCGCCTTCACGCGGTCCATTCCTTCTTCGAGCTTCGCCATGGTGATCTCGACCGTCACCATCGTGTCGTCGATCATCAGCGTCAGCGCGATGATCAGCGCACCGAGCGAGACACGCTGCAATGCAATGCCGGTGATGTCCATGAAGAGGAAGGTCAGCGCCATCACCAGCGGGATCGAGACTGCGACGGCAAGGCCCGCTCGCACGCCGAGTGCCAGGAAACTGACACCAAGGACGATGACGACGGCCTGCGCCAGCGAAGTCGTGAAGCCGCGAATGGCGGTTTGCACTACCGTCGGCTGGCTCGCGACGCGCGTCAGATCAATGCCGATCGGCAGGTCGTGCTCGAAATGGCTCATGACGGTATCGATGTTTCGGCCAAGCTGCAGAATGTCGCCGCCGGAGGCCATCGAGACGGCAAGCCCGATCGCCGGCTTGCCGTCGACGCGAAAGCGCGGTTGCGGCGGATCGACGGTGCCGCGCACGATATCGGCGATGTCGCCGAGGCGAACGAAGCCGGAGGCGGTCGGAATATTGAGCTCACGCAGATCCTTTTCGCTGGCGAGACTGCCGGAAACCTCCAAGACCGTGCGATCGCGCTCGGTCGTCAGCTGGCCGGTGGGAAGAACGGCGTTCTGCGCCTGAATTGTCGAGATCACGCTCGGCATGCTGAGGCCGAGGCTGGCGAGCCGATTGGTCGAGAACTCGATGAAGATCGTCTCGTCCTGCGTGCCAATAAGCTGAACCTTGCCTATATCGTCGAGCTTGAGCAGGCGGTTGCGCGCCTCGTAGACCCAGTCACGCACCTCGCGGTCACCGAAGCCATCGGCAGTGAAACCGTAAATGATGCCAAAGGTATCGCCGAAATCGTCATTGAAGAACGGCCCGCGGACGCCAGCCGGAAGCGTCGAGACGATATCCCCGACCCTGGTTCGGGCCTGATACCAGGATTCACCGACCTGGTCGGGCGGCGTTGCGTCGTCGAGCACCACGTAGATCACTGACTGGCCGGCGCTGGTCAGGCTCCTCAGGTGATCGAGATGCGGCACCTCCTCGAGTGTCCGCTCCAGCCGGTCCGTAATCTGGTCCGTGGTCTGCTCGATTGTGCCACCCGGCCACGCGGCAGACACGATCATCGTCTTGAAGGTGAATTCCGGGTCCTCGTCGCGGCCGAGATTGAAATAGGCGAGGATGCCGCCGACGGCGCTCAGAAATGCGAGGAAGACGATCAGGCTTTTGCGCTGAATGGCCCATTCGGAGAGATTGAATCCTCCGTTCATTGGACGCTTCCTTCAAGCAAGCGAACCGCCATACCGGGACGCAGCTGCTGGACGCCGGCGACGACGACCTGATCGCCGCTCGACAGCCCCTTGCTCACGAGGAAATCCTGCGTATCGAATCGATGGACCTCTACCGGCACGAGCTTGGTGGTGTTGCTTGCCGGGTCAACGACCCAGACGGCCGGCTGGTTGTTCTGGTTGAACAGCGCCGTCATCGGCAGCCGCGCGACGGGCGCGCCTGCGATCTGGATCGTACCACGCACCGAACTGCCGAAACGGAACTCTTCAGGCGCGTTGTCCAGGCCGACGCGGACGGTGAAATTCCGCGTAACCGGATTGGCGGTCGGCGATATTTCCCTGACGGACCCACTCGCCTTCACATTTGGATTGCTTAACAGCCGAACGTCGACGTGGGCATTGCTGTTGGCGGTCTGGATCGTCGCCTCCGGCACCTGGAACACTGCATCCCGCGGACCAACCTGCGCCACGCGGACGACCATCTGGCCCCCGCCGACCACCTGGCCCACTTCGCCGCCGATACCAGTGACGACGCCGGCACCATTGGCTTTCAGCGTGCGGTTGTCTAGGTTGGTCTGGGCAATCCGCAACGCCGCCTCAGCGGCGTCGACCCCGGCCTGTGCGACATTGGCCTGCGCTATGGCCGCGTCTAACTGCTGACGGGTCGAGGTCCTCGGAAAGAGCTGCTGCTGGCGATTGCGCTCGATCTCCGCGTTCTGGGAAGTCGACTGCGCGGAAAACAGATTGGCTTCCGCCTTGCGAAGCGCATCCTGAGCATCTTCGGAATCGAGCCGGGCGATCACCATTCCGACCTCGACCCGATCACCGACCTCGACATCGCGCTCCCGGATTTCCCCGCCCTGGCGGAAGCCGAAGCTGGTCTCGACCCGTGGCTGGATTTCGCCAACGAGGGAACCGAACGTATCCTCGGGATTGAACGAGACAGCCTGCGTCTTGACTGGCCGCGTCGGCAGCTCGTCCTTTTCCTCGCTTCTCTGGCAGCCGGAAAGGACAAGGGCGGCGAGCCCCGCGTATACGAAAATCGCTTTGTGTCTCGACATCAAGGAACGCAACGGCATGGCGGCCTCTCACTTCTCGAACACACCCACAAGTTGGCGCGGCTTACACCGCGTCAGCGATCGGTAACCCGGGCGACCGGAGCACGCGTAAAAGGTCAGTAATCGACCGCGTCGCGGATGATCGGGCAGGTCATGCAATGCCCGCCGCCGCGCCCGCGTCCAAGTTCAGCACCGGTAATGGTGATGACTTCGATACCTTCCTTGCGAAGCAGCGTGTTCGTGTAGGTATTGCGGTCATAGGCATAGACGACGCCCGGGGAAGCGCAGACAAGGTTGGCGCCGCTATCCCACTGGGTGCGCTCGCGCATGTAGTCATTGCCCCCGGTCTGGACGACGCGCATCTTCTTTAAGCCGAGGGAGTCGCGGACCGTCTCGACGAAGCTGCCCTTGTCCTTGTGCAGCTCGACGCCGCCTTTGCCGTCCGGGCGGTAGGAGAAGGCATCGATCTTGTCGACGATGTCGGGATAGATCAGGACGCAATCACGGTCGGCGAACGTGAAGACCGTGTCGAGATGCATGGCCGCGCGCAGCTTCGGCATGGCCGCGACAATAACGCGTTCGGCTGCACCCTTTTCGAACAGCGCCTGGGCAACCTGGCTGATCGCCTGGCGCGAGGTCCGCTCGCTCATGCCGATTAGCACGTTGCCTTTGCCGATTGGCATGACGTCGCCGCCCTCGAGCGTGGCAAGCCCCCAATCCTTGGTCGGATCGCCCCACCAGACGTTCACCTTTCCGGCGAAATCCGGATGGAACTTGTAAATGGAGCTGGTGAGGATTGTCTCCTCGTGGCGGGCCGGCCAGTAAAGTGCGTTGAGCGTTACCCCGCCGTAGATCCAGCAGGTGGTGTCGCGAGTGTAGAGCGTGTTCGGTAACGGCGGCAGCAGGTATTCGTTGACACCCGCCGCGTCGCGTATCAGCGCGAGCTGCTCACCACCGATCGATTCTGGAAATTCAAAGGTCGAGAGGCCGCCGATCAGCGTTTCGGCGAGCTCGCGGTTGGAAAGCCCCTCCAGATAGGAGCGAACCTCGTCAAGCAATCCGAGCCCGATCTGGTTCGGCGCGACCTGGTTATCGAGGATCCACTTCTTCGCTTCCGGGATGGCAACTGTTTCGGCGAGCAGATTGTGCATCTCAACGACTTCGACGCCGCGATCGCGCATCTTCGTCATGAAGTCGAAATGGTCGCGTTTGGCATTGTCGACCCAAAGCACGTCGTCAAAGAGAAGATCGTCGCAATTGCTCGGTGTCAGGCGCTGGTGAGCCCGGCCGGGCGCGCAGACCATCACCTTGCGAAGCTGGCCCACTTCCGAATGCACGCCGAAAGGGATGTCTGATGTCATGACGCTCCTGCCTTTCTGTTCAAGGTGTGATGATGCCCGTCAACAGGCCGTAGGCCCCGATCAGGCCGGCAATCAATGTAACGGCGAAGATGATGAGCTCGGTGGAGGTAAACAGCTGCAATTTCTGCTCACGCCGCGCCCAGACATAAAGAATGGTGCCGGGCACCAGGAGGACGGCGACGAGAAGCACATATTTGAGACCGGCGGCAATGAACATGAAGATCGTGTAGATGACGGCGATCCAGGCGAAGATCTGGTCGCGACCGCGCTCATTGGGCGTCGTTTCATAGCCCACGCCGCTGCGGGCAAGCAAAACGCCGTAGCCGGCGACGAGGAGATAGGGCAGTAGCGAGGTGACGCTCGTCATGTCGAGCATGAAATTGAAGGCGTCGCGTGACCAGTAGGTGGAGATGATGAACAGCGACACGACCAGGTTCGTCAACCACAACGCGTTGGCTGGTACGCGATTGGCATTCTGCGCGGCAAAGAGCCTCGGCATGTCGTCGGACTTGGCCGCGGCGAAGAGCACTTCGGCGCAGATCAGCGACCAGGCGAGATAAGCGCCCAACACCGAGACCAGAACGCCAATCGAGATGAATACGGCGCCCCAGTGCCCGACAACGGCTTCGAGAACCGCGGCCATTGAAGGTTGCTGGACGGCGGCAATCGCCGATTGCGGCATCACCGCATAGGGAAGCATGGTCACCGCCACCATCAGACCGGTGACGCCGACAAAGCCCAGTATGGTTGCGGCGCCGACATCGGAGCGTTTTTCGGCAAAGCGTGAATAGACGCTTGCGCCTTCGATGCCGATGAACACGAACACAGTGATCAACATGGTATCGCGGACCTGTGCGACCAGCGGCTTTGCCGGCATGTCCGCACCGCCAAAGAAGTTCTCGGAGAACTGCGTGTAGTTGAAAAAGAAGATCAGCAGCAGGATGAAGACGAGGATCGGCACGATCTTGGCGACGGTGACGACGGTGTTGATGAACGCTGCCTGCTCCACTCCCTTCAGGATCATGAAATGGAAGGCCCAGACGCCCAGCAGCGACACGATGATCGCAATTGCGCTGCTTCCGTCGCCGAAGATGCCCGGGAAAAAGCGCCCTAGGGTCGACCCGATGAGCACCCAGTAGAAGACGTTGCCGAGGCAACTTCCGAGCCAGTAACCGAAGGCCGAAAGGAAGCCCATGTAGTTGCCGAAACCAGCCTTGGCATAGGCGAACACGCCCGCGTCGATGTCCGGCCGTTTCTCGGCGAGAGCCTGAAACACACGCGCGAGCATGTACATGCCGGTACCCGCGATTGCCCAGGCAATGATGGCTCCGAAAGGCCCCGTGGCGGCGCCGAAGCGACCGGGCAGGTTGAAAATGCCGGCCCCGACCATGGATCCGACAACCATGCCAGTGAGTGCCAACCGGGAAAATTTCTGCGTGGATTGAGATGCCATGTCGCCCTCTCATGCCAACTGATGTTGCTTTTTAAGGCTTATGCACGTCGTGTAATTATTTGCTCTGGAACGATAATTCGTTTCCCCGCGACTGTGATCCGTATGAAGTACCACGAATATGCGATGCTTGCAATTTTTTGCGACCACTGGCTGTAAATGCGCGACCACTCATCGCGTTGCGCGATCGACTAAATGCTAATACGTCCTGTCGCGATGCCGAGAATCGCGACAACTGCGCCGACGGCCGCAACCATAAATATGGCGGTCTCCGCCGGAGTAAAGGCTGGCGCACTCTGCTCGCGTCTGGCCATGAAGTAGAGGATGGTTCCAGGTCCATAGATGGCGGCCGACAATAGCAGGTGCTTGGCGCCCGCGGCATAGATCAGCCCGGCGGTATAGAGAAGCGCGATACCGGCCCGCACGAAGTCGCCACGATGACTGGACGAATCCCGCTCGTATGTCTCGCCGCTCCAGGCGAGCTTGAAGCCGTAAGCCGCAACCAAGAGGTACGGGATCAGAATCATCGAGCTCGTCAGCTCCAGCGCCAGGGTGAAGGCGTATTGCGCAAAGAGAGTGAGGATCAGGAACACCTGGACCACAATGTTGGTGAGCCAGAGCGCGTTCGAAGGAACACCGCTTTCGTTCTCTTTGGAAAGAAAGCGCGGCATCGTGTCGAACTTCGATGCCGAATAGAGAATTTCGGCGGCGAGCAGCACCCAAGAAAGGTAGGCGCCGGCGACCGAGATTATCAGAGCGGCGCTGACGAACAGCCGACCCCACGGTCCGACCACCGCTTCGAGCACACCGGCCATTGAAGGATTTCTGAGCGTTGCGAGATCCGTGCGCGGCATTATCCCGTAGGACAGGAGCGTAATCAGAACCATCAGCGAAAGCACGCCGAGAAAGCCGGTCAGCGTCGCGATACCGACATCGGCCCGGTTGCGAGCGTAACGCGAATAAACGCTCGCGCCCTCGATCCCGACAAAGACGAAGACCGTGACCAGCATCGTGGCGCGCACCTGGCTGGCGATGTCGGCGAAGGTCGGGTCACCGCCGCCCCAGAAATTGGCGGCGAACAGGTCGTATCTGAAACCCGCAATCACGAAGACGATGAAGAGCAAGATGGGAACAATCTTCGCAAATGTAACGATCGTGTTGATTACCGCGGCTTCGCGAATGCCGCGCAGGATGACGAAATGCATGCACCAGAGGAGGATCGAAGACGTTGCGACCGCGAGTATCGTGTTGCCATCGCCGAAGATCGGGAAGAACAGCCCCAGTGTCGATTTGATGAGCACAAAGTAAGAAACATTGCCCAGCAGCGCCGCCGACCAGTAGCCAAGAGCCGAGAGGAAGCCGAGATAGTTGCCGAAGCCGGCCTTGGCATAGGCATAGATGCCTGCGTCGAGATCGGGGCGGCGCCGCGACAGTGATTGGAAGACGAAGGCGAGCATCAGCATGCCGACGCCGGCGATCGTCCAGGCGATGATGGCACCGAACGGTCCGGTTGCGCGGCCGAAGGCCTGTGGCAAGGAAAATATCCCTGCGCCGACCATCGAGCCCACACACATCGCCATCAAGGTCCAAATCGAAAACTTTCCTTCAGAGGGGGAGGTCATGACACAAACCGAGTTGTTGGATGGGTGAAGTTTAGCGCGTCCTTTGACGCAAAGTGCTCAGCAAGAAATCCAGAAACTACGCCTCCAGTCCCATTTGCAGGATTACGCACGGGCCGCACCTGTATTGGATGCCGATCATCAACCACGTGCATAGGTCCCGAAAAGGTAAAGGACGATGATGTAACAGAGTATCTGCAGTGAGTAGGTCTGGCCATTGCCGGTATAGGCCTGGCGAACCCACTGCGCCGCTCCAATGACCGTCGCGCTAGTTCCGTTCCAGACGGCCCTGGCCAAGGGTTCGGTGACCGCTGCCAACGCCGGTTTATAAAAGCGATAGAAGGCGTCGATGCCCGTTTTCGAAAAGCGGCCGAGATTGCCCCGGTAAATAAGCCAGGCGACGAGAAAGATCGCAGCCGACAGCATAAGTGCGACCGTCATCGCTGGCAGTGGATTCCAGTGCGCATAAACCTCTTCGAGCGACATTCCCTGCCAGACGAGCCTTGAGGAAAATTGCGGGTCGATTGCTGCCGAAATCGGACCCATCACGAGTTTCGGGAAAAATGAGAGTGCCAGAATGGCGACCGCAAGCAGCGCTTGCGGCGCAAGCAGGCTGATCGGGGCTTCACGCAGATATAGCCGGTCTCCTTTCGGTGGGCTTAGGAAGATCGCGTAGGCGAAGCGGAACATGTAAAGCAGACCGAGCAAGGTCGCAGCCACCCCAAGCGCGGCCAGCCCGTACCACCCACGATCGATCATGGCACTGAGGAGCAGCCATTTGGCGCCGAAGCCGACGAGTGGCGGCAGTCCCGACATTGACAGCAGCGCGACGACGGCAAGCACGAAAGTGAGCGGCATTGCCTTCATAAGTCCGCTGATTTCGTCGAAGCGGCGCGTGCCGGTTCGCAAAATGACGGCAGCTGCCACGAGAAAAAGAATGCCCTTGACCATCAGATGGTTGGCGATGAGATACATCGCCGTCACCCAGCCAAGATGGCTCATCATGGCGATGGCCGTCATGATATAGCCGATCTGGCTCATGCTCGAATAAGCGAGCATGAGCTTTACGTCATCCTGCTTGAGCGCCATCGCTGCACCGCCAAGCGTGGTCAGAAGGCCGATCCAGGCCATCACATGTGCAAGCTCCAACCCCATGTTTGCCCTGATCGCCAGATAGGTGACAAGAAACAGGCCGACGATCGCGACCTTGCTGACCACGGCCGACAGCATCGCCGACATGTCGTCATCGGCTTCCGCATAGGCGCCGGGAAGCCAGACATGCAGGCCGATCGCGCCGGCCTTGATGAGAAAGCCAATCCCCAAGAGGGTGAATGCCATCGACGCCATGCTGGACGAAACGAGCGCGTCTAGGGAGATGGTGCCGCTCGCTGCAGCCGCAAGCCCGAAACCGGAAAGAATGCAGAAGGCCGAAATCAGGGAAAACATCAGGAAGGGCAAGGCATGCGGGTGCGCACTTCGCCCTTGCATGATGAGGAAATAGGTCGACAGGGTGATCAGCTCCCAGTTGAAGAAGAACTCGAGGCTGGTGGGCGCCCAAAGCAGTCCGACGATCGCAAGCAGCAGGACCGTCATGAATGGATAGTACCCGGGACGCTGATCGGTGCGATAAAGCCCCGCCATGGCAACGACGAGCCCGCCCCCAAGCAGAAGGGCGGCGAACAGCTGATTGAGCCCGGACATCAAAGAGACTTGTGCCATGCCGAGAAAGAACACGAGCGCGAGCATCAGCACGCATTTGATCCGGCCGGGAAGCCCGTCCACGCAGAAGACGCCAAGACCAGCCAGGAGCGGCAGGAAAAGCTGGAGCGAGGCAACCCCGGCAAGGCGTGATGCGATCCAACCTCCCGCAGTCAGTAACATCACGCAGACAAGCGACGGCGCGAGTGCAGCGACCCTGGGCCAGGCTTCGGCAATCTCGGCCGACGCCCGTGTCGACTGCTTGAACCAGCGAAACATATAGGCAGCTTCGAGAAGCGACCCAGCCAGAATGAGGATCACCCAACCGTAGCGCTCGCCCGCGGCAAGCCGCACCACGAGTTCCCACTTTGCCCAGAAGCCCGGGAAAGGTGGCAGACCGGAGATTGCAACCAGCAACATGGCAAAGACGAGGAGTGTCAGCCGTCGGTTGGCGATGGCAGGCCATGCCGCGGTGCGTGGGAGCCCAACCGCACCGGCCAGCCAGAACAGGCCGGCCTTCGCGAAAAGATGGTTGAAGAACAGTCCGCCGACCACAAGCGGCATCGCTGCATCGGCGTCGAGTTCTTTCAGCAAGGCAAGCGACAGCATTAGCAGGCCCATCTGGGCAATCGACGAATAGCCGAGCAGGCGCTGCACCTTCGTCTGCGGCAGACCGGCGAGATTGGAGAAGAGAAAGGTCAGACCGCCCGCCCAGGCAATGAGGTCGTAATGGGTCGCAAACAGCGGCAACAGCTTGAACAGCGCAAAGAAGACGCCTGCCGACACGCCTCCGGAGATGAGGGCTGCAATCCCGGGGGGCGCGGTTTCGTAAACGTCGAGACCCCAGCCATTGGCGGGAAAGGGTTTCAGTTCGAGGATCAGCGCCGATAGGACAAAGAGAAGCGCCGTCGTGCCGATCGGGCCTGATATCAGCGCTCTGTGTTCGATCATGTCGTCGATGTTGAGGGTTCCGGTGACATGGTAGAGCAGCACCGCGCCCAACAGGAAGCATGACGAGGCGAGCACCGTCGCCATGATATACTTGAAGCTTGCCGAAAGTGCCGCAGGGCTGCCCGCCGTCCCTAGCAGGCCGTAGGTGGCGATCGACATGATCTCCAGAAAGACGAACTGGTTGAAGAGATCGCGGGTCATCACCATGCCGTTGATGCCCATGACCAGTATGAGATAGAGCAGCAGTGCCGCATAGGAGTTACGCAGCCGGCCCCACAGCTGCCAGACGCCGAGCATTGCGGCGAGATTGACGCTAACAGCGAAAAACCCCTCCCAAAGCCCGAAGCGCAGATTAATGGAAAAGGGTGGAGTGGTTCCCGCGGTATAGATCTCGATTGTCGACCCGCCATGGAGCAGCCACCACAACTGGACTACTGAGACAAGCGTCATGCCGGCAAGGGCGGTGAAGAAGACGATGGCCGGGAGCGGCTTGACAATGCGATAGACAAGCGGGATCAGAAAGCCGCCGCCAAGGCCGAGCAGGAAGATCGTCAGCGGTTGCAGCACGCCGCCTACCATTTCGATTCCGTCAGCGCGTCGATGGAAAGGGTTTTCCTGGCATCATGGATACGGATCGCAAAGGCAAGCATCACGGCGGTCACGGAAAAGCCGATGACGATCGCCGTGACTACCAGCGCGGCGGGGATGGGATCAACCGAACGCACCGTTGCCTCGGAGATTGAAAGCGCCTTGTCGATGATCGGGGCCGTTCCCCCGGTTACATAGCCTGTCGCGACCATCACCAGATGCAGCCCGGTATTGATCAACGAAAAACCGATGATGATGCGCAGTATGTTGCGATGACTAAGCATCCCCCAGAAACCGATAAGGACCAGCGCGAAGCCCGTGACCATGAGAATGTGCGACACCGGCAGCCCCATGTTTCCTCCTTCAGCTTCTGAAGCGATCGATGACGACGCTCAGCTCCGCCCCTACCTTGATGCCCAACAGCGCCGAAATCACCGGGATCGCCCCGGCGCTGGCGAGTGAGCCAAACTCTCCCTTGGGCAGGATGTCGCTGTCGAGAAACCCGCCTGCGAACCAGAGCCCGCAAATCCCGAGCACGACGTAAATGACGCCGGCCAGCGATTCCGTTACGTTTAGAAAGCCTTGATGGAGGCCCGTGCCGGGGCGGGCGAGCACTAGCAGCATCACGCCCGACGCCACCACAGCCCCTCCCTGGAAGCCGCCGCCGGCCGAAAGGTGACCGTTCATGATCACATAGGCGCCGAACAGGAAGATCAGCGGCAGGATGATCTTCGCGCCGTTTTCCACGAGCTCGCTTGGCCGCGGGGCTTCGTTCGTGCGGTCTTGCGCCGGCGATCCGCCAAGCAGGATGCCGACGCTCGCAGCCACCATGAAAAGGACTGCCACTTCGCCGAGTGTATCGAAACCGCGAAAGGTGATCAGGATGCCGGTGACGACGTTCGCTCCGCCGAGATCCTGTGGCACCGTGGTGAGATAGTGCCGGGCAAGCGGCGAGAGCGTCTGGCGTTCGCTATATCCGCCTGCGACGCCGGCGAAGATGAACGCGAAGAAGAGGATGGCAAGAAGGCTGAAGACGCGTTTTGTCATGCCTTGCCCTCCTTGGTCGCCTCACCTGCATCGCGAAGCGCATCCACAACCGTCGTCTCCGCCATCGGCGTGCGTACTGCATGGGCCGCGCGCGACAGCGCGTGCGACGACAGGGGGTTGGTTATCAGAACGAAAACGGCGACAATCAAGAGCTTGAGCGACCAGTCGGGATGGTAGATGCCAAGCCCGGCGACGACAAGGATGTTGCCGAGCGTCGAGGCCTTGGTCCCCGCCTGGATGCGGGTAAAGACATCGGGCATGCGCAAAAGCCCGAGGCCGGCGGAAAAGAGAAAGAACGCGCCGACGAGGATGACGATACTGCCGACTAGCTCCTGCACGTCTCACTCCTTCTCTCTACCGGCGTCTCCGCCGCCGGTTCTGCGAATGGCATAGAGAAAGATCAGCGTCGCGAGCCCGGAACCGATTGCTGCTTCCGCCATGGCGACATCGGGCGCGGCAAGCAGCACGTAGGAGACGGCCGCAAGCAGGCTCGCGAGCCCGGAACTCACCATCGCCGTCATGAGATTGGGAAGGCGCACAGCAAGAACCCCGCTGATCAGGATGCAGCCGCACACCAGCACAACGAGAAGCTCTAGCATCGTGTCACGGCCCCTTTTCCAGGAAACGAGCGATAGCAAGCACGGCAAGGAAGCTGAGCAGCCCGTAGACGAGCGCCACATCGATATACACGAACCGGCCGGAAAGATGCGCATAAAGCGTCACCAGCGCGATCGAGACCACGGTCAGCATGTCGATTGCAACGACGCGGTCCATGAGGGTTTTGCCGATGATCAGACGCAGCGCCCCGAAAACGATGCTGAAGAAGATGAGAACGGCGGCAATGCGAACGATGAAATCAGCCAAACGCCGCCCCCAGGTGCTTTTCGAAGGGGCCGGCGATCATCGCGGCGGCTTGCTCCGGGTCTGTCGTCTTCACATCGAGCCAATGAACGAAAAGGGCGTCGTCCCTGATGTCCATGACCAGCGATCCTGGGGTCAGCGCGATCGCATTGGCAAGGGCAAGGCGACCGATTGGCGATTTCAGCCGCATCGGGATCCTCACGATGCCGGGATGAATGTCGATGCGCGGCGAATAAACGTAGCGCAGCATGTTGACGTTCGCCTTCACCAGTTCGATGAAGAATACCGATGCAAAGGCAAGGCAATGGTATGCGGCGCCCGGTGTCAGCGCGGTCTGCTGCCATAGTCCATCGCGACGCGAAAAGATCAAGGCTATGGCAAGGGAGATGACGGCGCCTGTCATCACGACCGGCAGTGCGAGAGAGGCGTTCACGATCAGCCAGAGCGCGAACAGCAAAACCCAAAGGCCGATCAACCCCTTGAGGGCTTCAGGCAAGCCGCGTTCGGTAGTTTCGCTCTCCGCCGGCATAGCATCGACCTTCGTCGCCACTGCTAGTAGCAATCAAGCAGGGTTACCCCTCGAAATCAAGAGGGGCCGCCCTCCCGAAGGCCGACAACGATCGAACGAAGCCTGACATCGCCCACGAAGATTGTGGCATTGCTCGCTCAAAATCTCGAAACCCGCGAAGCCGCAAGATGATCAGAGCCTCAACCAAATGTCATCGAAATCAAGCTTGAAATTTGCAGCAGAGCCGTTCGGACTTTCAAAGCTTTTCAAAGAAATCGTTCAAAGGCCCGATTGCGTAGAAGACAATTCGAAGACATTCGATCCTCGAAATCATCTTAATGCTCCGCTAAGATTTCATAAGTTTAATCAGAGTTAGAAGCCGGGAAGTAACTTAGCGGCAAGACGCTCTCTGGCGAATTGCTGCCTGTCCTACCGTTAGCAGCCACTTTTCTCCCCGACAGCTTCATTGAAGCAATCAATGATCGACGAGTGGTGATCAAGATGTTTGCCAGGCTATTGGTACTAAGCCGTTATATCATGATCCTGCCAGTGGTCGTGACGTTGATTGGAGCCATATCGCTGATAGTTTACGAGACTGCGGTCATGGCTCTAAGTATCCGCGATACAGTGGAGAACATTGCTATCTCGACGCAAGCAGTCAAAATGTTTGCGATCGGAGTGGTCGAGGGCATTGATGTCTTCCTAATCGCCGTAGCCGCCTACATTATCAGTCTCGGCCTTTATACGCTTTTCATTGACGAGAATTTGGAGCGCCCCCGATGGCTCATGCTGAAAGATCTCGAAGACCTGAAAGCAAATTTGGTCAGCGTGGTGATTGCCGTGCTTGCGGTACTGTTTCTTCGAGAGGCTGTTGCGTGGGATGGGTCGCAGAGAATTGTCTATCTGGGCGTGGCGACAGCCCTTATCATCTTTGCGCTAGCCTTCTACCTTTCCAAGCACAAAGGCTCCCCACCATGATGCGTGGTCGTTCGTCGGCAGGCCGCTTCTACGTCAAGCCGGCCGGCGGCTGGGGACGGAAAATTCTGGCCTGCGCACCATTGCCGGCCTGGCAAATTGCCTGGAGAGCACGAATAGCATCTATTGCGCCGGAGCCGTTTCCTCTATCCGCTCGCTTCCGCCGAGCGCCCATCGGGTGACTGGACGAGCGAGAAGGACGAGAACGATCCCGAAGCCGGCGCTGATCAGGAAGATGCGGGTGAACGCGTCCGGAAGTCCGGCGGCATGCTCGGTGTCCATTCCTGCGGCTAACAATCCCGCCATCAGGTTGCCGAGCGACGCGGCGACGAACCAGAACCCCATGATCTGGCTGGTAAAGCGCTCTGGCGCAAGGCGGGAGAAGGTTGAAAGCCCGACCGGACTGAGCATCAGTTCGCCCACTGTGTGCAGCAGGTAGGTACAGACGAGGAAGAGCCCGGTAACCTTTACGCCCGTTGCCGCTGTGTGCGCCGCCGGTACTAGGATCAGGTAGCCCAGGCCCATCGCGACGAGCGCCAATCCAAATTTCACGAAAACGGGAATGGTCCAGCGTTTCTCGGCGTAGATCCAGAACGCCGCAAAAGCCGGGGTCAGCAGGATGATGAAGAGGGAGTTCAAGTTCTGGAACCATGAGGCAGGCACGGTGAAACTGCCAAGCTGGCGCTGTGTGAGGTCGTTTGCGAAGAGGTTGAGCGAGGAGCCGGCCTGTTCAAAACCGGACCAGAAGAGCGCGGCAGCCACGAAAAGGAGGGCTAGGACGATCATGCGCCGTTTCTCAGTGCCACTAAGGTCCCCTGCCAAATAGATGTTGAGGAAGAAGCCGATGGCCACGGTCACGATGATCAGGCCCATGGCCTGTGCCAGCCCTTGCGCGCTGGTCAGATTGATCTGACCGGTTAGCGCTGCTGCGGCGACCAGGACGACGACGAGGCCACCGATGGCACCGGTGAAGAGGTGGTCACGACGGCCGGTCGCCGCGTCGGGGTGATGGTGCACGGCGGGCGCCCCACCCTTGTCGGCAAGGGAGGTGCGGCTCGCCCGCAGGAAGTTGATCAACCCCAAGAACATGGCACCGGCGGCCGCGCCGAAACCCCAATGCCAGCCCCAGTTCTCGCCGAGGTAGCCCGCAATAAGTCCCCCGAGGATCGCGCCGATGTTGATGCCCATGTAGAAAAACGAGAACCCTGCGTCGCGGCCGCCGATATCGTTCTTGTCGTAGAGTTGGCCGACCATGGTCGAGATGTTTGGCTTGAGAAGCCCGGTGCCGATCGCGATGCAGAGGAGGCCGAGGAAGAACACCATTGCAGCGGAGCCGGAGACCGCGAGCAGGACATGCCCGATCATGATAACGACACCGCCAACGACGATCGCACGCTTGCAACCCCAAAAGCGGTCGGCGATCCAACCACCTGGTAGCGCCAATATGTAGGCCGATGCGGTATACAGGCCATAGATCGCTGCGGCGTCGGCCGTGGTGAGACCCAGGCCGCTATTCTCGACCCGATCCACGAGGTAAAGGATGAGGATCGCCCGCATGCCGTAGTAGCTGAAGCGTTCCCACATCTCGACGAGAAAAAGCGCAACCAGTCCTGGTGGATACTTGACAGAGGTCGTCATCGGCTCCCCCCAAGTTATACATCTGCGCGAGTATAGCGCCAATCACCGCGGAAAGCGCGCGCTACTGACCGTAACCTTGGCGTCAGCAGCATATTGGATGAGATTGATTGCAGCTTTGAGCGATCGCAAAGGATATCAGGTTAGGTCTATGAGGACAAAGCGTGGCTAAACCGGACTTACGACGGCGCACTGGCGGACTTCGAGTGTGCAACTTTGCTTAGGCGATGGGGCTGGATTGCAAGGGCGGTACATAGAGCCGGCCGGGTGCTTTCTGCGAGGAGGTTTTTTCGTATCAATGCTGCTTGACGCGAATACGGCCCACCTCTGGAAACGAATTTGCTAGATACGCGATTGATACTCGTGGTTGGCGCACCATTATCCTCCGTAGGAAATCTTTCTCGAGCAAACATAGTTGGTGGAAGACACGATCATGTTACGCTCTTTGCTCCTAGTCATCTGCTTGACCATTGCAGGAGCCTCGCTTTTAGCGTGTGCTCCTCTTACCGAGCCCATCGATGTTAACAGCAATGCCGCGCTCAGCACGAAGTCAGCAAATAGGAACCCAGGCCCTAGGCGCGTCAAAAGCAAGACTGACTGCAAGGCAAAGCCCAATTACGCAGGGATGCTCCGCACACTCTGCTATTGACCACTTAGAGCCCCTTTCAACGGAGTTGGGTGGCTAAGCCGCGGGAACACTGGCATAGTCGTCAACGGGTGCGTTTCTGTTTGAAGCTTCTTCACTCGCAAAAACAAGCTATCCTATTGAGGTTGCGTGGGTATTCGAAACAAATGACGTCAATCCTGATCCCGTCGCCATAGGGAACGCTGCCGCCGATGACGACGTCGCAGAGATTGATCCAGATGCGTAACATGATACCTCTGTTCCCCCCGGGCAGGGCAGCGTTTGCGTCCGCCATTTCCCGCGGCGACTCGCTTGCTCCCGATGGGGCATTGACCGCGCTTGCGAACTCTAGGAGGACCCGTCTCCCATCATTTTGACAACGTGGCCGCGGTGCGCTCGCACGATAGGCTCGACAATGGTTGTTCGGCACACCTTCAACAATGTCAGCGTCGTGGCCTCAATCCCGCTCCAACCGAGAGTAACCAACGACGTCCGCGTCGAGGATTGCTGCAAGGGGGACTTATGCCAGCCCACAAGACTAAGGCCCAATAGGATGTTCGCTGAGAGCGAAGCGCTCCGCCTTGAAATGCCGGCGAAGTTCACGATGGATGACTTCGGTATTGGCGGATAATCCGGTCTTCCATCTAACGTCGAACACGAGAAGTTGCTGCTCGTCGTGACGCGTGCGGCTTGAGACGAAGCGGACCTCGCAATCAAGGGTATCGAGCACGCGTCGCAGTTCCTCGGCTTCAAGCGATGACCAATCCGCGAAGATTTCGACGCGAGTACGTTGCCGCCTTGAATCGATTCGTCAAAGGCCCGCATTGGTGACAGAAAGAAAAAGGCAACTGCAGTACCGACAAGGCCACTACCCAACTGTCCGCCGCCGCAAAAATCAAGCAAGGGAAATCTGTCGATCCGCCATATCGATTGTTGATTGCCGGTGCGCGACGATGACTCGAGTAATCCTCAAGGCCCCGACTGCGTTGTTTATCGTCGCTTCATTCTTGGAATCTAGATGACTGGTTGCTTCATCGAGAAAGAGGATCGAAGGCCGCCGGTACAAAGCCCGCGCCAGAAACAATCGTTGTATTTGGCCGCGCGACAAAGCACTCCCCATATCCCCCACGAGTGTCTCGAAGCCCATGGGCATCTTAAGGATGTCTTCGTCAATGGCTGCGATTCTGGCACACTCCTCAACCCATTTGTCATCGAACTGCGGATCAAACACAGCAATGTTCTCTGCAATTGACCCCGCAAATAACCGGTCCTCCTGCAACACGCAGGCTATCTGACTCCGGTAGTAACTTAGACCCATCTGCCGGATATCTTGCCCGCCGAGGCTGACGGTTCCGCTCGTCGGCGTAATCAACCCAGCCATGATTCTCAGGACCGTTGTCTTTCCGGAACCGGACGCACCGGTTATCGCCAAACTCTCTCCTGGTGAAACAGAGAGGCTCAACCCGTTTAAGACGAAGGGTTCGCTGTCGCCGTAGCGGAAACATATGTCTGTCGCGCACAATGCTCCAAGCCTCACTGGATTCACGAGAGTGGCAAAGTCACGGCGGGTCATTTCTTCTGGTTCAGCCAGGGCAATGTCGGCTACACGCTCCGTGTGGAGGTTCAACATTCGCAGTTTGATCACAAACCCAATTAAGCTTTGAGATCGCACGATGAACATCCCTTTGTATGAAATGAACGCGATTAGCATGCCGGTCGTCATATTGCCGCCGATCACCGCTCTGGCACCCATCCAGAGCGTCACGATGCCTTCCACACCTGCCACAAAGGTCGCAACTGTTCCAAAAAGTAGATCCAACTTCTTGATCCGGAGTCCAGCATTGATGGTGTCAACAAGCAGGTTGAGCCAGGCGTTTTGGCGGCGCTCGCAAATACCCAACGCCTTGATGCTTGCAATGCCGCGTATCGTCTCCATGAAGTGTGTGTCTTCTTTGGCGTTATGGACGATTGCCGCCTCATTCGCCTCCCTGTAGGGGACGTATGCGAGAAGTCGAAGGATCAGATCGAGACCGAGGCTAACGAGCGCGACAGCTGCAAGCTGACCGCCGAAGAGTACCATCATCGCCGCTGAAGCGAAGATGACGATGACGTCAAGCATGGTGACAACGAGTTCGGCGGTTAGTGTCGTTTGAATTGGGGTGAGCGACCCAAACCGCGAAACGATATCCCCTATGTGCCGCTTTTCGAAGAAATCCAACGGCAGTCGCAACAAATGATCGAAAAGGCCAATTTGCCAATGAACACTCAGCGATGTACCTAGCATCAAGCTGGCCCATGACTGGGCAACGCTGACCATCGTTTGGAGGAAGAGGAACAATCCGAGCCCAATGGCAATAAGGCTGAGGAGGTCGAGGTCGCCCGCTACGATCGCCTGATCCACAATGATCTGCGTCCCTATTGGTATTATCAGCCCTAAGATTTCCAGAGCGAGGGACAGGATCACAATTTGAACAAGTGCTCGCTTCAGTCCGACTATACGACCAAACAGACAAATAAGAGGGAGTCGCTGACGCTTGCTTTGCCTTTCAAAATTGCTCCCGGGCCAGGCTTCTAGGGCAACTCCAGTGAAGCTGCTTGAAAATTCGCTTAGCGGCACACGTCTGCGGCCGCGGGCAGGATCGACGATCGTAGCGTGGTTTGTTGCAACACGCTCGAGCACCACGAAATGCCGGAGATTCCAATGCAATACGCAAGGCAGTCGCAGATTGCGCAATTCATGTAGGTCAAGCCGAAGAACGCCGGCGCTCGGCGTCACAATGCCCACAACACGGACTCTGCGCGTGTATTCGCCAAAGATTATGAAAAGCGCCACCAGGCAGATAGCTATCGTTGCCATGCCCGCCACCATCAAGATCGGAAGGGGCTGCAATAATTTCGGCCTACCCAACCAGTTGACGCGCTGTGCGGCGATGACTTCGGGGCGAAGAAAAGAGGACGCAGTTATTTGCGATAAAAGATGACCCGAGTTTTCTGGCGGCGAGTTGACCATCGTCGACGTCATTTTAGAATAGCGACGCGCAACCTGTCGCACATGAACTCAACAGAATAGCCCGTTGGCGAAGCACTCCAAAAGGGCAATGACAATGCAATGACCGCTCTCGTCGTACCTCGCACTAGGAGCGTAGTTTGAATTTACGGACGCACGAGTACGCCTTCTAGGTATTTCGACATCTCATCGACGGAAAAGGCACCGGAATAGCGCTTTGCGTTGATAAAGAACGTGGGCGTCCCATGCACGTCAAAAAGTTGCTCAGCTTTCTTTCGCCCGTCAATGATTTGATCCAACAAGGTCTGGTTTGATAGGCATTTGAGAAACGCAACTTCAGACAATCCTGCAAGTCTTGAAATGCGCAAAAGAGCTGCCTTAGCATTTGCGCCCCGAGCCCATTCATTCTGCTGCTCGAAAAGCACATCAAGCAACGGCTGCCTAGCTTTCGCCGGAACGCATCGCCCCAACATGGCGGCGCCAGCTGATGCCGTATCGAGCGGAAAGTCCCGCATAACGAAATTTGCCTTACCGGTGTCGATAAATCTCTCCCGCAGCGCTGGAAAAACCTGGGTGGCGAACGCTGCACAGTGTGGACAACCCATCGACGCATACTCAACTATGGACACGGGCGCATTCGCGTTGCCGATGATTACATCGTCAATGGGCTCGTTGCTTACTAGAACCGCCTGTCGCGTGAATTCGCTGGATTGTGGCGCTCGTGAAAGCAACCAAAGCCAAGCGCCACCTGCCAAGAGTATAACGAATGACAAGAGAATTAGGCGCCGAACGCTCATGATTGATTGTTTATACAACTAACACCTCGTTTTCGGCACCTAAGTCTCGTGCGGCAATGCGGTCCGCTACGAGGTCGGCGCACCCCCTGGCGCGCAACGATCCTTTCCGTTAGAGCCTGTGGAAGGACGCCCATTCAGGCCCTTGCCATCAGATCCAAATACTCCGCCGGTTGGGGACCTGCTGGAACCCTTCGAAGTCGACTTCCCAGGGTTGCCATTTCCACCACCCCTGCCCCCGCTGATGAGACTTAGTTCGTGACTGTTCAGTTCGCGCATTCGATCTACCTCCTAGCGTTAAGCATTTCAGACAGGCAACACTACTTATAAGGGCCTATCTTGAGGACGCTATCCGTAGATGTACCTAGGAAATATCATCGGCTTTGCCTTTTACTTATCGATTTCAAACGGACAAATGTCATATGCCCATTAGGGTTAGCCACCAGATTCCGGACGCCCCACCCGCTCGACGTCTCCCAGATCGACAATGCCTCCACGGACATTCATTTCCTGGAGGTGGTCGACGGAGCGGTTGTGGTCGTCGGCCGTTCGTATTTGGCCGTCGTCACCCGATATGGCGACACTGGCCATCGACTTCTGCCTCACCTGGAAAAGCCATCGGTCTTGTCGGTCGCGCTTTGTCTTACCCAGGCCATCCGCGAAAAATGGCTTGCGGCGCGAAATCTCAGTCACGCCTGGCCAATGTTCGGCCGGCCGCGTCTGTTCGCGGATCTGGAGCGCTGCGTGCCGTTGGCCATTGTCAATCACAACCTTCAGGAAAACCCCAAGATGCTGAAGGTGCCGTTCATCGAATGGCAATACAACACTGCGGCTCCGACTACTTGCGGCGACGAACCCAGCGGGTGCTGTTGTCGTTTCTGCCGGGTACGGCAATTGTCGCCATAAGGGATCAGCATGTTTGCCTTGCACTAGTCGTTTCACAGCCCTACCGGCTTCGCAAAGCTGGAGGTCAGATACAATCCCCGCGAGACTAGTCGTAGGTGGATTTAACAGATCGCCCAAAATGCCAAGCCACGGGCGTCCCGGGATGCGGCGATTTCTCGCCGCACCCAACGCATCTGGCTTTAAGCTTTGATGAAGGCCAGCAGATCGGCGTTCAGGACATCGGCGTTAACCGTCAGCATCCCGTGCGAAAAGCCTGGATAGGTTTTGAGCGAACCGTTTTTCAAAAGCTTGGTCGACTTGAGTGCCGAATCCGCGATCGGCACAATCTGATCGTCCTCACCGTGTAGGACAAGCGTCGGCACGGTGATTTCCTTCAGGTCTTCCGTTTGATCGGTTTCGGAGAACGCTTTGATGCCATCATAGTGGGCCTTGGCGCCGCCCATCATGCCCTGACGCCACCAATTCTGTATCACGCCTTCCTGGATCTTCGCACCGTCGCGGTTGAAGCCATAGAATGGGCCGGCCGGAACATCGCGGAAGAACTGCGCGCGGTTTGCGGCAAGTGCCGAACGGAAGCCGTCAAAAACTTCGATCGGCAGGCCCTCGGGGTTCGAGGCCGTCTTGACCATGAGCGGTGGAACGGCGGAGACGAGAACCGCCTTGGCGACCCTGCCGGCCTTTTGACCATGCTTGGCGACATAGCGAGCGACTTCACCGCCGCCTGTCGAGTGACCGATATGCACGACATTCTTTAGGTTCAGGTGCTCGACGACGGCAAACGCATCGGAGGCGTAATGGTCCATGTCGTGACCTTCGGAGACCTGGGCCGAACGGCCGTGACCGCGGCGGTCATGGGCGACGACGCGATATCCATTGGCGAGGAAGTACAACATCTGTGCGTCCCAATCGTCGGACGACAGCGGCCAGCCGTGGTGGAACATGATCGGCTGTGCGTCCTTCGGACCCCAGTCCTTGTAGAAGATCTCAACGCCGTCCTTGGTGGTTACAGTGCTCATGCTTTTGCTTCCTTCAGTGGAGTGCTTCGTGGATGCAGCGTTGGCTGCAACGCTGAAAGAGGTTGGAATTGCAAGGGACGCGGCGGCGGCAGCTCCAGTGATGAGGGCAGCGCGGCGTGTAAGCGGGAAGAGGTTATCGGTCATTTCGGCTCCGGGTTTCCGTCGGGTGTGGTGCGCGCGACGGGTGTCTGATGGACGGATATTGTCGAAGAACAGAGCCATCAACAATTGCATCAATAATTCAGATTTAATTGCGCATATTGAAATTATCGGCGGGCAACTACTCCCGCCACCCATGAGGAGAATCAGGCAGCCCCCGGACGGTTGATCGTCAGGAAATGTCGGACGACTGGTCTTTCCGAGCCTGAATGATACGTCAGAACCTTGCTCTGCAGGTCAGCATCCGCTTGCGACACACGCTTGTGCTGGCGCAGATGCTCGGCCCAGGACTCCACCATGAACCATTCGACAATCTTTTGAGGATTGGCGGAATCCTCGGTGATGCCCCAGCCGTAGGCTCCATCGCGGCGACGTTCCTCGGAGAGTTCGTCGATTGCGCGAAGGAAGGCAGTGCGGTGATGTTTTTCCACCTGGTACTCGATGAGGATCAGGACTGGGCCACGGTCATGGGCGACCGGTTCTGCGACCAGCGGTTCTGGCCAATGGTTTGAGGCCATGAGATCAGCATCGCCGGCCGGCAGTTTGATGCGATGCATGATGATACCAGCGACCAACAGGCCTGCAGCGCCGATCAGCAGTGTACCGGGTACGCCGGCAACTTCACCGACTGTGCCCCAGCCGATGCTGCCGGCCGTCATTGCGCCGTTGAAGACGGTCAGATAGACGGCAAGGCCACGGCCTCGCACCCAGTTGGGCAGGATTGCCTGGGCCGCGCCGTTAAGAGTCGTCAGCGCGGTGATCCATGCGCCCCCGAGGAAAAGCAGGACGATGATGGCGACCCATTGCGGCGGGGCGAGCGAGAGCGCTGCCATAACGAGAGCCGTAATGACTGCGGCGCCGAGAAGCAGTCGATCGGAGTCGAAGCGTTCACGCAACTTCGGCATGACGAGCGCACCGC
Source organism: Rhizobium sp. 42MFCr.1 (assembly GCF_000377185.1). Taxonomy (NCBI): domain Bacteria; kingdom Pseudomonadati; phylum Pseudomonadota; class Alphaproteobacteria; order Hyphomicrobiales; family Rhizobiaceae; genus Rhizobium; species Rhizobium sp. 42MFCr.1. The sequence goes on along the minus strand of NZ_KB897823.1, from coordinate 18,713 downwards.
CGATGGCACCAGCACCGACCGCACCAAGCAGAATTCCGTAGAAGCCGGCATCTCCGCCAAGCAATTGCCTGGCGACGAGCGGCAGTAGTGCCCAGACGGCGCTGGCGAAGGCGAAGAAGATTGCCGCGCGCAGAAGCACGACATGCAGCGGACGGCTGGCTCTGGTATAACGAAGACCGGCACGGAATGCGCCAAGGAAGCCCTCGGCGAGCGCGTCATCGGCATTCTTTGCTCGTGGCCACCAGACCAGGGCAGCGATGACAACGAAATAGCTTGCGACATCGGCGCCATAAGTAATGCCGGCCCCAAAAGCTGCCAGAAGCAGGCCACCGGCAGCAGGTCCTATCGAGCGGGCAATGTTAATGCCGAGCGAATTGAGGGCGACGGCGCTCTTTACATCCTCCCGCTTTACCAGTTCCGGCACGATCGCCTGCCAGGTGGGGCCCATCAGCGCAGCACCAATGCCGCCGAGGAAGGTAAGTCCGATCAGAGCACTGACAGAAAGCATTCCGGTGTGTGCCAGAACCATCAGCGTGATGCTGACTGAGGCGAGCAGGAATTGCACGGCGATCAGGAACTTGCGGCGGTCGAGGATGTCGGTCAGCACGCCGGCCGGAATGGCGAGAAGGAAGATCGGCAATGTGCCGGCCGCCTGAACCAGCGCCACGGCAGCAGGCGAGGCCGAGAGGTCCGTCATCAGCCAGGAACTTGCGACATCGCGCATGAAACTGCCTGTGTTGCCGAGCACCGTGGCTGTCCAAAGAACTGCGAAGACAGGTTGAGCGAGTGGGGCGAAACTGCCCCCTGAGGATCTTGCGGGGCTCATTTGCCCGCTCCTTTGGTGAGATCAACGGCGGCGACGAGAACGAAGGCGCCGGTCAGGCCCAGATGTTCGAAAAAGGCATTCGTTGCCATCATCCGCTCCATGCCAGGGGCGAGTTCCCAGAAACGCAGCGCCACGAGGGTTGCGAGAAGCGTAAACCCGGACAATGCCAACGCCCCTGCCCAACGCAGCAGGCCCGAGACCACCATTGCGGAAGCGGTGAGCTCAAAGAGGATCACAGCCACGGCAAAGAAAGGAGCCGGATGCAGGCCGAAATGGTCCATCTCGGCGATCGCGCCATTGAAATCTGCGATCTTGAAAAGCGGTCCCTGGATATAGGCCGCGCAAAGCGCCAGAAGCGCAACCGTGCGCGTGGTGGGAGCGGTGACGACTGCTGCGAGCGCGCTCCCCTCTTTTTTGAATGATGCTTGGTCAGTCATGTCTGCTCCTTTGAATGTGGCCGGTCGTAAAAAACGGCGCTCTTTATGGCTGTTGGAGCGATATTGGCTGGAATTATTGCCGCCAACAATTGCATCAATAATTTCGTATTAATTGCGAAATTTGCAATTAAGTCGGAGATGGAAACGGGGCAGCGGTGATACGCTGCCCGCGCTAGACGTCTATGGTCGTGATGGGTCTCAGACGGCCCAGCAGGAGCAACCAAGCGCGCCAAAGAAGCCCTTCAGGTCGGCGATCGGCAGTTTCGAAGTCCAAGCGCCGGCATGGTCATGGCCGTGGACACCGCAGTCGTTGGCGCAGCCGCAGGAAGCGATCGCGGTACGGCGCAGCGAGTGGCGACCAGCGCCTTCCGGTTCGCCCCAGGCGGCATAACCACCAAACTTTCTGACCGGCGACCAGTCGGGCATGGCCGGAGGCACGTCGCTTTCGTCGAGCGCCTTGAAATCGCCGGCGCCATAGACGACCTTGCCGCCGACCATGGTGAGATCCGATGTCAGGTAGGAGATCTCGTCTTCGGCGCAGGAGAAGAAGTCCTTGTCCGGCACCACGAGATCGGCGAACTGACCCTTCTCGATACGGCCCTTCTTGCCTTCCTCATTCGAGAACCAGGTCACCTTTTCCGTCCACATCCTGAGGGCCGTTTCGCGGTCGAGGCAGTTCGCACGTGGATAAAGCTGCATGCCGCCCACAGTCTTGCCGGTCACCATCCAGGCAAGCGAAACCCAGGGGTTGTAGGAGGCGACGCGCGTGGCGTCAGTGCCGGCCGAGACGTTGACGCCTTTGTCGAGCATGCGGCGGATCGGCGGGGTGGCTTCAGCGACGCCGTGGCCATAGCGCTCCACGAAATATTCACCCTGAAAGGCCATGCGATGCTGGGTGGCGATGCCGCCGCCAAGTGCCGCGATGCGGTCGATGGAGCGCTCCGAGATCGTTTCGGCATGGTCGAAGAACCAGTTCAGGCCCTCGAGCGGAATATCCTTGTCGACCTTCTCGAAGACGTCGAGCGCGCGCGAGATGGTTTCGTCATAAGTGGCGTGCAGACGCCAAGGCCAGCGGTTCTGAGCCAGCACCCGAACGACCTCTTCGAGCTCGCCTTCCATTTCCGGTGCCATCTCTGGTCGCGGCTGGCGAAAATCCTCAAAATCGGCTGCCGAGAAGACCAGCATCTCGCCGGCGCCGTTGTGGCGGAAATAATCATTGCCCTGCTTGTATTTGACCGAGGACGTCCAGTTGAGGAAGTCCTCCTTTTCCTGCTTGGGCTTCTGGGTGAAGAGGTTGTAGGCGAGGCGGACGGTGAGCTGGTTTTCGTCCGACAGTTTCTGGATGACTTCGTAGTCATCCGGATAGTTCTGGAAACCGCCGCCAGCATCGATGACGCCGGTAATGCCAAGCCGGTTCAGTTCACGCATGAAGTGGCGGGTGGAATTGACCTGGTAGTCGAAGGGCAGTTTCGGGCCTTTGGCCAGCGTCGAATAGAGGATGCCGGCATTCGGCTTGGCCAGAAGCATGCCGGTCGGGTTGCCATTGGCGTCGCGGGTGATCTCGCCGCCAGGCGGGTTCGGTGTGTCTTTTGTGTAGCCTACGGCACGAAGGGCTGCACCATTCAGCAGTGCCCGGTCATAGAGATGCAGCAAGAAGACAGGCGTGTCGGGCGCAACCGCATTGATCTCCTCGATCGTGGGCAGGCGCTTTTCGACGAACTGGTGTTCGGTAAAGCCGCCGACAACGCGCACCCATTGCGGGGCGGGTGTCACGGCCACCTGGCGCTTCAGCATGTCCATGGCATCGGCAAGCGAGCGAACGCCATCCCAGCGCAGTTCCATGTTGAAGTTCAGGCCGCCACGCACGACGTGGGTGTGGTTATCGATCAGGCCCGGCAGGACACGCTTGCCCTTGAGGTCGACGATCCTGGTGTCGGGGCCGGCGAAAGCCATGATTTCGGCATCGGTGCCAACCTCCAGAAAGGTACCGTCCTTGATCGCGACGGCAGTGGCATTCGGTTTCGAACGGTCGAGCGTGGTGATCAAACCGTGGTGGAGGATGAGGTCGGCGAACATGAGATATGCTCCTGGCTTCACTATTAAGATTGATTTCAACGCTTTGCGCCGGGGCAACTGGGCATCGGCGGCCCCATCGCAAGCGAATCTCCTCTTGCGGCCTCAGCTATCAGACTTCGTCTGAGCTTGGCGAGACACGACGATGTCATTGCGGACGTCGCCTTTCGGCATATGGCCGAACATGTGCGGCTTGATCTGGTTGATCCACGACACTGCCGCGGGCTCCTTGGCGATCAGCGTTCTTGCGAAGGGAATGAGCTGTTCGCCAACCAGAATGCCAAGCAGGCCGACCAGCGCAACCACCGGCGGAGCCGGAGAGCGGACATTGAGCAGGCTGTAGACAATGCCGACCAGAAGACCGGCGCCCAGGGAAAAGAGATAGAGTTTCATTGGAGCGTCCTCGACGATGGAGGCGCCGCTTCGGCAAGACATGCTTTCATGCTGCCGAAGCGGGCCGAATGTGTTGGATGGCGGACTTACTTGGCCGGGTTCGGGCCGATGCGCTTGCCGTGGGTGACGCGTTCGTCTACGTCGTGGACCATCGTGTAGGCATAGTCGATGCCCATGCCGTAGGCGCCGGAATGCTCCTTGGCCAGCGAGGTGACCGCGTCATAGGTCTCGCGGTGAGCCCAGTCGCGCTGCCATTCGAGCAAAACCTGCTGCCAGGTCACCGGAACCACCCCGGCCTGGACCATTCGGTCCATCGCGTATTTGTGGGCCTCGGAAGACGTGCCGCCGGAAGCGTCGGCGACCATGTAGATCTCGTAGTCGGGCATGTCGTGCATCGCAGACAGCGCGAAGGTGGTGTTGCAGACTTCTGTCCAAAGGCCGGAAACGACGATCTTCTTGCGTCCTTCGGCGGCGTTCTTGGCCAACGCATCGCGAACGTTCTGGTCATCCCAGGAGTTCATGGAGGTACGTTCGAGGATGTCGTTTTCCGGGAAGACGGCGAGGAGTTCAGGGAAGGTGTGGCCGGAAAAGGATAGCGTCTCGACAGTGGTGATGGTCGTCGGGATGTTGAAGATCTTGGCAGCCTTGGCGAGGCCGACAACATTGTTCTTCAGTACCTGGCGATCCATCGACTGGACGCCGAACGCCATCTGCGGCTGCTGGTCGATGAAGATGAGCTGGCTGTTCTTCGGGGTCAGGACTTCGAGCTTCTTGGACATTTCAGGTTCCTCTTCCGTCTGCTTGAACCGCTGATGCGGCGGGTTGAACTGTGAAGCACTTTTCTGGTCGGGCGCGGGGTGGCCTTCAGAGTGCTCGTGGGTGGCCGGAGCCGCTTAATCGGTGTTAGCCGCCAATCTCTTTTAGTTCGTCTCGGCTGCTGAAATGAAACCTAGATCGGTTTGGTGGGTGGCGGAATGGCAATATTAATTCCGATTGAATTGCTCCAAATGCAATAATCTACGCGATGAAAGCCCTTTCCAGATTGCGGGCGCTCACCGGAAAAACTCTAGTTTTAATGGGGTGACAAATCGCTCAATTGTCGAGGCGGGTCTTGTCCAAAAGTCAGGTCGATTGGACGAAATGCGCTTGCGCTCGATCAAAACCTGGAAATCGCCGCGGCCCCAGGCGTGGTCCTCAGCAACTGCGCCGCCAGCTTCCAGGCGTCGTGCCGACAAGATTGGTGAAAACACGCGTGAAATGGCTCTGGTCGGCAAAGCCGCATGATATTGCGACTTCCGAAAGCGGGATATCGGGCGTGCGCAAGAGTTCTCGGGCACGCGAAACCCGTTCGTTGAGAAGCCACTGGTAAGGCGTCATGCCCGTCGTCTCGCGGAAGGCTTGAATGAAGTAGCCGCGCGAAAGGTTGCATGCCCTGGCGACGTCGAGGACAGATATCTCCCCATCGAGGTTGTCGAGGAGAAGGCTCTTGGCCCGCGTCTCCTGAACGCGCGACAGCCTTCTGGAGCGGAGCGCCAAGGGGGTCGATCCCTTGCCATAGCGCTGCACGAGGTAGCTGCCGATCGCGGTCGCCATCTGGTCGACAAATAATTGCGGCGCTTCTTCGGGGCTTTCCAGCGCGGGTATCAGCACGCGGGCAAGGTTGGAAAGCACGACGTCCTTCGACGCCGTTTCCGCAGTGAGCGAATTCACTCCGCCTAGCTCGGCCTCCTCTGCTATCCGTTCGAGCGAAGTCGGTGAAATTTGAAGGAGCAGAAAGTCGAAAGCGCCGCCAAGGTCAGCCTTGTAATGATCGGACAGGTCTCGGATGTAGATTGCGTCCCGATCGAAGGAATGATCGGTCGCGTGGTGCTCATGGAAGATACGCCGGGTATGCCTTCCGGTGGTGGATACGCCCACGACAAAACCGCGATTGCTGGCCGCGGCCTCGACCTGCTGCAGATGGCCCTCGCGACTGCCCTTGCGGAAGAAGACGATATCGGCCCCCACAATCGACTGGTCCTTGTAGAGCTTGTCGAACGGGCAGCCAAAACTGTCCGTTGGCTTTAACTGGGCGGGTTTGATGTGATCGATAGAGATGAGTCCCAAGTCAGCAACCTTCCGTTCGAAGCATTCGGCACGGCATCTCGATGCCGCGACTCACGACGGGATCGCCTGTTGAGCCGAAAGTTCGTTTACGGGCGGCCCCTGGCCTCTTCAAGACAGGTTTGCGGCAATCCGCAGAACACAAAATCGTGAAGCGCCGCAGGAGGTTAGTCCTGCGGCGCTTGGAATTTTCAGTGTCTGCCAAGGGCTCCGTCAGGCAGCAGCGGCTGGAGATTGGCTTCAATCCTATCGCGGAACGGCTCGTAGCGGGTCGGCAATTTCAGCACTTCGCCGAGATGCGCGGTGTCCTCATCACGATTAAAGCCAGGTTCATTGGTGGCAATCTCGAACAAGACCCCACCCGGCGTACGAAAATAGATGGCCCAGAAGTAGTCGCGGTCGATGACAGGGGTTACCTGATAGCCCGTATCCATAAGCGCCTTGCGCACCTCGATCTGCTTTTGGCGATTTTCGACGGCAAACGCTATATGATGGACCGATCCGGCGCCCTGGCGGGCAAAGGGCGTTTCTGGCAAGGCGGCGAGATCGATTGTGTCGGCACCATTGCCGTCCGGCATGATAAAGCGGGTAACATCCCCTTCCTTGCCCGTGCGCTCGTAGCCCATGAAGCTCAGCAGTTCTTCCGTCGCAGCCGTGTCACGCAAGTTGAGGCGAGCCCCGGAAAAACCTCGGATCGCAGCCTCGTGCGAGACATCGCCGCCAGTCCAGGCCGGTCTGGCATCATCGGCAGTCTCGATGAGCGCAAATCCGTCGCCGTCCGGGCCGTTGAAGCGCAGACGCCTGGCGCCGAAGACCGTGTCTTCCTGCAGGCCGCCAACATTCTGTGCGGCAAGGCGCTCACGCCAGAAGGCAAGCGAGCCCTTCGGTACGGAGAACTGGGTTTCGCCAACTTCGCCGACACCGGCCCTGCCGCGCATCATGTGCTCGAAGGGGAAGTAAGTCATGACTGTTCCGGCCGAACCGTTCTCATCGCCATAATAGAGGTGGTAAACACTCGGGTCGTCGAAATTCACGGTCTGCTTGACGCGGCGAAGGCCGAGCGTGTCGGTGAAGAATTGGTTGTTCTGGCGGGCATCCGACGCCATCGATGTGACGTGATGCAGTCCAGTGATATCCTTGATCATGTTCCTGGCCTTTCTCTCGGGCGTTGTCTGTTTGATGCCCAAGATGTATGTCAGTTGATCAATCCACGGAATTGCAATATTCCTTTCGATTGAATTGCTATTTTTGAAATAATCGAGATGAACGACTATAAAGCCCTGAAAACATTCCTCTTGGCGGCCGAGAAGCGAAACTTCGCCCAGGTCGCACGCGAACTCGACATGACCCCCGCCGCGGTGACGCGAGCGATTGCCGCACTGGAGGCCGATCTCGGCCTCCAACTTTTCGTGCGCACCACGCGGCAGGTGTCGCTGACGACTGACGGTGCTGTGTTTGCCGCCCAGATACAGCCGGCGATGGCGATGCTGGAAGATGCGCGCAAGGAGGTGATGAATGCTCACAAGGCCGATGAAGGGCGGTTGCGGATCAGCGCGCCGACCTGGTTCGGCAAAGCTGTGCTGCCGCCGATACTGTCGGGCTTCAGGGAGCGTTATCCAAGGATAAGCTTCGAGATTTCGCTGTCGGACGGGCTCGTGAATATCGTCGATGACGACTATGACCTGGCAATCCGCATATCCTCCCAACCGTCCGACAAGTTCACCATCTGGCGAAAGATTCGCGTCGTTCCTCGTATTCTGGTGGCAGCGCCGGGAAGCCGGTACGTGACCATGCAGCACCCGGGCGAGCTGACGCCAGACGATTGCCTTGCCTATAGCGGCGAGAGCCGAAGAGAGACCTGGGTGCTTTCGGACGGCGGATCGAGCATGACGATTTCGGCGGGGCGCTCCTTCTGTGCCAATAATGGTGAAGTGCTGGCCGACATGGCTGCCGATGGGACCGGTGTCGCGATGCTGCCCGGATTTAATATTGCCGAGCATCTGCGAAGCGGCCGCCTTGTGCACGTGTTCCAGGGCTGGGCGCCGCCCGACCTGTGGCTAACGCTCTACTACCCGCCCTATCAGGCGCTGCCACCGCGCATTGCTACTTTTTCCAAATTCTTCGAGGAGCAAGTGGCCTCGCAAATGACGCTGCTCGGCTAGTATCGAATTTGGAGTTTCAAGATATGATTGACGACGGGGGAGGCTCTTAGGAGCGCTGACATGGAGTCATTGAACGTGACTCGGCTTCTTACACTGCTCTTGAGGAGAGGCGCTCTGATGGATCCGGCGCGAGCTCTCGGTTGTGCTTCTCCAATAGACGCAAAAAGCTCTTGCGCTTTTTCTTTCCCTGAAGAAGGTCGATGTCGCTGACCAGCTTCGCACCGCCATCGCGCCGTTCCAAGGTTATCTTGCGGCTATGGAAGGCCTCCAGTTCGGCGCGGTGCGCAACGCTGACGATGGTGGCGTTCGGCAACTCGTCGATCAGCATCTCCATCATCTTGTCCTGGCTCTTCGCGTCGAGTGCCGAGGTCGCTTCATCCAGAACGATGATGTCGGGATCGTGCAGCAGAAGTCGCGCGAACGCGAGCCGTTGCTTTTCCCCGCCCGACAGCGTCTGGTCCCATGGTGCCTCCTCCCCGATCTTGTCGTTCAGATAGTCGAGTCCTGATTTTTCCAGCGCACCCTTGATTTCGTCGAGCGTCCAGTCCTCGGCGCCACGCGGATAGGCGACCGCCCTGCGGAGCGTCCCGGATGGGATGTATGGCCGTTGCGGCAGCATGAAAAGCTGTCGGTCGGCATGGAGATTGACACTGCCGTGCCCCCACGGCCAGAGCCCGGCTATCGCCCTCACCAGCGTGCTCTTTCCCGATCCCGACTCTCCAGCAACGAGCACCCGTTCGCCTGGCTCGATGGTCACCTGTGTCTCCTTGACGACGGCAGTGCCGTCGTCGAGCGATACGGCCAGATCATTCAGGCTGAGCACCACCTCACCTTCGGTTTCTCCGCGCTTGATGCGCCCCAAGGCTTCGCTCTGTTCGGCACGTTCAAGCCCGTCAAGAGACATCATCAGCGATGCGATTCGCCGTGCACAGGCGTTCCAATCCGCAAGGCGCGGGTAGTTGTCGACCAGCCATCCAAACGCGCTCTGCACGATGGCGAAGGCGGACGCCGCCTGCATGACTTCGCCAAGCGTCATGCTGCCATCCAGAAATTTCGGAGCGCAAAGCAGAACCGGTACGACCGGCGCAAACAGGCTCGATCCCTGCGACACGAGGGTCGTGCGCATATGCTGGCGTGCAAGAAGCGCCCATTGGCCGAGCACCTTGATGAACGTCCTGTCGAGGTCGTTTCGCTCCTCCTCCTCGCCTCCGAGCAGTGCAATACTCTCCCCATTCTCCCTTACGTGCGTCAGAGTATAGCGAAACTCGGCCTCCGCCTGGTTCTTTGCCTCGGAGACCTGAACAAAGTTGCGGCCGATGAGGGCCATCGAACTGGAGGTTAACCCGGCGTAGATCACCGCAGTAACGACGAGGAAACCGGGAATGGTGATAGTCGAACCTGCAACAGTGAGGGTCAGCGCCCCACCGATCGTCCAGAGCACCATGATGAAGGTCGAGGCTGACAGAAATGCAGCGATGACGCCCGCGACGAAATCGACGGGAGCTTCAGTAGCGATCCGTAGATCCTCCGCAATACGCGCCTCCGGATTGCTGTGGTCGCCGCCGATGAGGTTCAATTGATAGTAGCGGCCATTTGCGAGCCACCGCCCGATCACCGATGTCGTAAGCCACGAGCGCCAACGGCGTTGGATCATCATACGGACGGCGACCTGCGCCGTGACGAGGCCAACACTTCCAATCACGAGCGGCAGGAAGACTCCGCTTAGAAAATAGACGGCGCTTGCGTTGCGCTGTTCTATCGCGTCGAAGATGGAGCGGTTCCAGATGTTTATGCCGTACTGGAAGCCGACGTTACCACCAATGAGGATCAACAGCCCGATCGAGCACGGCCAGGCCAGCTTGTCGCCGCGGCGTCCCCAATAACACCTCGCGCTGATCCAGAAGCGCTTGAGCAGATATTTCTTCCGCGCCCTTTCGACCTCCTCGGGCGTCCACTTGGGGTCTGGCTCAACAATCTCCGGCGGCGGCTCAACCTCGGTGTTGGTTGGCTCGTCTGCGCGGATGTCGCCATTGGAGGGATTGGTCCGATCGACCGATTTCGAATTCACATTTCTGTCCACCCTCACGCGATAACGGACTGAGAACAGAAAGGTTTCTTTGGCCTTCAATCCATGTGGCTGGATAAAGCCGCTTTCATTTATGATCGCGGCGCTTGGATTTAGCCGCGATCCTGCAGGGTCCGCGTATATTTGAAATCAGGAACAGGAACCGTGCAGGAAACCCAATTGGGCCGCGTGGCCACACTGCTTGAATGCTGGACGCTCGAGACCTAGATTGGCTAAATGCTTGACCATTCGTCTCAACCGTTGTCGCCATCAAACATTCCCATGGATGCGCTAAGCGAAGTCCTGCAAGACTTTCGCTTGAGCGGGGTCAACTATGGCCGCTGCGAACTCAGACATCCGTGGAGCATCGCCTTTCCACAAAAACAACTGCTTCGTTTTCATTTTGTCAGCCAGGGTCCGTGCTGGATCCACACGGAAACCCAAGGATGGCAGGAGTTGAACGATGGCGATCTGGTCCTTCTGCCGCAAGGCATCGAACATCGATTGGCCAGCGCACCAGATGTTGAGGGCGACTCGCTTAAAGGCTGTCAGATAACGAAGGTTGGAAGCAACGTTTGCGAAGTGGTCCGCGAAGGAACGGGTGCGACGAGCACCCTCTTCTGCGGCTCCATGGCTTTGGGTGCGCATGCGCTTAACCCCTTGATCGCTCTGATGCCACCGATCATCAAGGGCTGCGATGTGGCCGGCAATGACGCTGTCGTTGGCCCCCTGCTGGCAGCTATGTCGGCGGAGGCGACGCAGCCCCAAATGGGGAGTGCGACCGTCTTGTCGCGAATGGCGGACTTGCTCGCAGCGAGGCTTATTCGCTGCTGGGTCAATTGCAGCGGAGCATCGACGACGGGCTGGCTCGCCGCCATCCGCGATCCTCACATCGGTCGTGTGTTGGCAGCCATGCATCGAGACCCCGGCCATAACTGGACCCTTGAAAGCCTCGCCGGCGTGGCAGGCCAGTCGCGCTCGATCTTTGCCGAGCGCTTCAGCGCTATTTTGGGAGAGGGCGCAGCACACTATCTCGCCCGTCTGCGCATGCAGCTTGCGCGCGAGTTGTTGGGGCAAAGCGGTTTGTCCGTTGCCGAGGTTGCTTCCCGCTTAGGCTATGAGTCTGAGGCATCTTTCGCTCGCGCCTTCAAGCGTATCACGAGGGTCTCACCGGGCGTTGTGCGCCGCACCAATTCCGGACGAATTGACATGGATTTCGGATTTTAAGGTACATATCATCCCGAACAGTTCGTTTATGACATCTCCAACCTAAGGAGATGCACGGGATGACGGACACAACATCGCAACTTGACGTAGCAGCAATTGGCCTGGATACCGCCGAGCCATCCACGTGGAGCGCGGCAACCTGGTTTGCCGTACTTTCGATGGCGGCCACCAGCTTTGCGCTGGTATCGGCTGAGTTCCTGCCGGCGGGTCTGTTGACGCCATTGGCGCACGATCTCGGAATCACCGAAGGAACAGCTGGCCAAGTCGTCACCGCCACCGCTTCGGTCGGTGCGGTCACCGCTCTTTTGAGCAATGTGCTCATCGGCAGATTGAACCGCAAGACGGTGCTGGTCAGTCTCAGTGCATTGGCGATCGGCTCCAATATACTTGCAGCGTTAGCGACCGATTTTTGGCTGTTGTTGTTGGGCCGGGCTGGATTGGGCATCGCACTTAGCGGTTTCTGGGCCCTCTCAGTTGCCGTCGTGGCGAGGCTGGTCGGCGCCAATGCGACGGGCCGGGGCATGGCTATCGTCACCCTCGGCGTGTCGCTCGCGACAATAGCTGCACCATCGTTGGGTGCCTTGATCAGCGACTGGCTGGGATGGCGCACCGCCATGGCCATGACAGCGGGGCTTGCCGCGCTTGCAATGCTTCTTCAGGCACTTAGCTTGCCAACACTGCCTGCAAGTACGAGCAACAGTCTCGCTGATGTTTTCAGGCTGACACGGCGGCGTGGAATTCAACTGGGCATGCTTGCTATCCTTTTGCTCATGACGGGCCATTTTGCTGGTTCGGTTTACGTGCGTCCCTTCCTTGAACAGGTGACGCTCCTTGAAACCAGGTCGATCGCCCTGGCGCTGCTTGGGTTTGGCATTGCCTCCGTCATTGGTAATGTCGCTGGTGGCAGAATGGCCGACGCCAGTATCCGCCTGGCGCTCGCTGTCACGGCAGCGTTAATGGCGTTTGCTGCACTTTCTTTGGTACTCTGGGGCGCTCATAGCGGTATTGCGTTCGCCCTCGTCACGCTTTGGGGCTTCGCCTTCGGCATGGCGCCGGTGGTGCTGCCCACCAATCTTTCCCGCGGGGCACCCGACGCTCTGGAGGCGGCAGGCAGCCTGATGGTCGTCTCGTTTCAGATCGCCATCAGTATCGGCGCGGTTTTCGGCGGCTATATCGTCGACCACTATGGCGCTGTTGGACCCTTGACCCTTACCGCGGTCCTCGCTGCGTCGACGGTCGCCTTGGTGTCGACGCAGCCCCGCAGTTGATCCTTACTTCCGCGTTGAGAAGCAAGGAAATCGGACCGAAGTTGCTGTGAGAGAGTGGCGCTCTTGCCTCGCTCTGGATATGAGGCCGCCCGGCGATCGTCGGAGGCCTTTGTGGTTGCAGCGCCGAACGAGCGAATTCATACAAGGAATGCAGAGGGGGCAGCAGGATAGCATCGTCAACTTGGGGCTTGTCGGGTGCCCTACCCTCAGTTTTGACGAATGTGCTGCCGCATGAGATCCTTCAGCCGTTCGGTCTCACCGGCAGCGATCGCATCAACCATCAAGTGGTGCTCCCGGCCCGACTGTTCGACGCGGGCACGTGTGCGCCATTGGGAGACCGGCGCGGACGAGGTTCTCTGGCGGATCTCGGTGATGAGATCGACGAGTTCGAGATTGCCGCCGAGCACCAGCAGCTGGCGGTGAAAGGCAAGATTTGCCTCATAGAGCTCCAGCATCGTGCCGTTCAGCGCCATTTGATCGAAGTGCTCGGCAAGCTTCCTGAGAGTGCTGACATCCTCTGTCGAGCCGTTCTGGATGATTGTTCCAGCCATGGCCGTTTCGAGAATGACGCGAATTTCGCTGACCTCCCGCGCCCGGCGGCCGTCCGGCTCATAGACGTGATAGCCGCGGTTCTGCACGTGCTCGACTAGCCGTTTCTGCGCCAGGCGATCGAGCGCACGGCGCACTTCGGGGCGGGTACAATTGTAGCGACGTTCGAGGTCAATCTGCTTCAACCACGTCCCAGCAGGCAGAATGCCAGCCAGGATGTCCTGCAGGATGAAGTCTGTCACGTCGCGCGTGCCGGGCGCTTCCGCCTTTTCTTCCATCACGACATCTGCCATGCGATCTCCCCGTTTTTCATCACCGATAGCACGCCAATCGCGGATTCTGTAGGCGTAAGAACCGCTTGAGGTTGTCCAAAATTTATTCATGCACACGGATTGCACAAATAAAATTTGTACCATAAATTGGCGCCAATTTTGGATACTATGCGAAATGAAGCCGGTTTGAAAGCCATGAAAAACACCGAAGCCGTGTGGGACATCGTCGAAGCAAAGCGTGAGGCCTTTTTTGCGCTCAGCGACCGCGTCTGGGATATGCCGGAAACGAACTATGAGGAATATCGCTCTGCCGAAGAGCATGCGCGGCAGCTCGAAACCGAAGGATTTCGCGTCGAGCGCGGCATCGCCGGTTTGCCGACAGCCGTCATGGGCGAAGCTGGCGAAGATGGACCCGTGATTGCCATCCTCGGCGAGTTCGACGCGCTTCCCGGCCTCAGCCAGGTCGCTGGACTGGCTGAAAAGCGCGAGGCGCTCGCGAACGGCAATGGCCATGGCTGCGGCCACAATATGCTCGGCGCCGGTTCCATGCTTGCGGCTGCCGCCGTCAAGGACTTCCTCGAAACAAATGGCGTCAAGGGCCGTATTCGCTACTATGGTTGCCCTGCCGAAGAGGGCGGCTCCTCCAAGGGCTTCATGGTCCGCGCCGGCGTCTTCGATGATGTCGACATCGCCATTTGCTGGCACCCGGCTGCCTTTGCTGGAGTGAACAATCCGGTATCGCTCGCCTGCAACGAGATCAATTTCCACTTTAGCGGCCGCGCCTCGCACGCTTCGGCCACGCCGCATCTCGGCCGCAGTGCCCTTGATGCCGTGGAACTGATGAATGTCGGCGTCAACTATATGCGCGAGCACATGCCGTCGACGGCACGCATCCACTATGCCGTGACCGACACAGGCGGCTCGGCACCGAACGTGGTACAGGCCAAGGCGACGGTGCGTTACCTTATTCGTGCCCGCAACCTGCCCGAGCTCCTGTCGCTTGTCGCCCGCGTCAAGAAGGTGGCCGAGGGTGCAGCCTTGATGACCGAGACCTCGGTGCGTAGCGAAGTGATCAGCGGTGACGCCAACCTCGTCGGCAATGTGCCGCTCGAGGAATTGATGTTTGCAAATCTCCAGCGTCTCGGACCGCCGGTCTTCGACGATGCCGATCGCGACACCGCGCGCAAGTTCCAGGCGACGATGAGTGCCGAGGACATCGCCTCCTCCTATGCCCGTTTCGGCCTGAAGCCGAAAAAGGACCAGCCGCTCTGCGAGGAGATCTTCCCTCTCTATGCCGGCGACAGCACGATCGTCGGTTCCACCGATGTCGGCAGCGTCAGCTGGGTCGTCCCGACGGTGCAGATGCGCGGCGCCACCTATGCGATCGGCACGCCCGGCCACTCCTGGCAGCTCGTCGCGCAAGGCAAGCTTCCAGCTGCTCACAAGGGAACGGAGCATGCCGCGAAGGTCATGGCGAGCACCGCCATCGCGCTGATTTCAAATCCGGCGCTGATTAAGGCGGCCAAGGCGGACCTTCAGGCTCGCCTCGATGGGTCGCCGTTTGTCAATCCGATCCCCGAGGACGTCGAGCCACCGCTTCCCGAAAGGCAGGCATCATGAACCAGCCCGGGATCCTCGAGCTCGTAAGCTTCGGCGGTGACGGTTGGGGCAAGGCGCTGCTTGCCGGCGCGTGGATGACTGTTCTGATTGCCCTTGCCGGCTACTCGATCGGCGCAGTCATCGGTTCGTTTGGCGCCTGGGCGAAAATATCAGGCGGACGGGGCATTCGCATCGCCGCCGATACCTACACGACCGTCCTGCGTGGCATTCCGGATCTTCTCGTCATCTATCTCTTCTATTTCGGTGGCAGCGCGGCCGTCACCGCCATCGGCCGACTGTTCGGAGCGGAGGGCTTCCTCGGCTTCCCCGGTTTCCTCGCTGGTTCGCTTGCGGTCGGCGTCACTTCGGGCGCGCAGTTCACCGAAGTTTTCCGCGGTGCCTTCAGGGCCGTGCATCACGGCGAGATCGAGGCGGCGATTGCCTGCGGCATGGGCAGGACCCTGCGCTTCCGGCGGATCATCGCACCGCTCACCCTTCGCCATGCGCTTCCGGGGCTTGGTAATGTGTGGCAGGTTGTGCTGAAGGAGTCAGCCCTGGTATCGATCACAGGCGTCGCCGAGCTCCTGCGCCAGACGCAGGTGGCCGCCGGATCGACTGGCCTGCCCTTCGATTTCTACGTCATCGCGGGCGCGATCTACCTGATCATCTCGACAGGCTCAGGTCTCTTCCTACGCGGTGCCGAAAGGCACTTCTCGCGCGGCGTGAGGAGGGGCTAATGGACTGGTCGTTTCTCTTCGAGACATTCGTCAGCCTGGTCTCGGCAATCCCGCTGACGCTCGAGCTTGCCGCAACCTCGATCGTGCTTGGGGCGATGCTGGCGCTTGCGATCGCGCTTTGCCGTCTCTCCGGCATTGCGCCGCTTGAATGGTTCGCGCGCAGTTATGTCTTCGTCTTCCGTGGCACGCCGCTGCTCGTACAGATCTTCCTGATCTACTACGGCCTCGGCCAGTTTCCGGCCGTGCGCCACAGCATTTTCTGGCCGTTTCTACGCGACGCCTACTGGTGTGCGGTATTGGCGCTGACGATGAACACTGCGGCCTATGCAAGCGAAATTATCCGTGGTGGTCTGCTCTCGGTTCCGTTCGGCCAGATTGAGGCAGCGCGAGCCTGCGGCATGCCGCGGCTCATGCAGTTCCGTCGCATCGTGCTGCCGCTGGCGATCCGCCAGGCCTTGCCGGGCTACAGCAACGAGATGATCGCAATGGTCAAGGCAACCTCGCTTGCCTCGATCATCACACTGATGGAAGTGACCGGTGTTGCGGCGCGCATCATCTCGGAGTCCTATCGGGCGATCGAGGTCTTCATCGTCGCCGGCGCGATCTATCTTGCGATCAACTTCCTGCTGACGCGCCTTGTCCATCTCGTCGAATACTGGCTGAGCCCGCACCTGCGCCAGCCCGTTCCCCACCACCCGGCAGTCCCGGCTGCTCCCGCACTTGAAGGAGACGCCCGATGACAGTGGCGAACGCCTCCCCTTCCCCAATCGCGCTCAGCGTCAAGAACTTGCACAAGAGCTTCGGTCCCGTCGAGGTGCTGAAAGGCATTTCGCTCGATGCACACGAAGGTGATGTGGTCTCTATCCTCGGCTCGTCCGGCTCCGGAAAGTCTACCTTCCTGCGGTGCATCAACCTGCTTGAGACGCCAAACTCCGGCGAAGTGACCGTTGCCGGCGAGACGATCCGAATGGTGCCCGATGCCAGGAACGGCAGCCGTCCGGCCGACCGCAGCCAGGTCGATCGCATCCGCTCTCAGCTCGGCATGGTGTTCCAAAGCTTCAATCTCTGGACCCATAAGACCGTACTCGAGAATGTCATCGAGGCGCCGGTTCATGTGCTCGGTCGGTCTCGGGCGGAATGCGTCGAGGAAGCCGAAGCGCTGCTTGCCAAGGTCGGCATTGCTGAGAAGCGCAATTTTTATCCGGCCCACCTTTCTGGCGGCCAGCAGCAGCGGGCCGCAATCGCACGGGCGCTCGCCATGCGGCCGAAAGTCATGCTCTTCGACGAGCCGACTTCCGCGCTCGATCCCGAGCTCGTCGGCGAGGTTCTGCGCGTCATGCGTGCGCTCGCCGAGGAAGGCCGCACGATGCTGGTCGTCACCCACGAGATGGGCTTTGCCCGCGACGTCTCAAGCCGTGTCGTCTTCCTGCATCAGGGCCGCGTCGAGGAAGACGGCAAGCCGCAGGAGGTGTTCGCCAGTTCGCGCTCGGACCGTTTCCGTCAGTTCATCAGCAAGTAAATCTCTCAACCCAAACCAACAAAAGGGGAGCAAAACATGACAATTCTTTCGAGGGCACTTTTGACAGCAGCCGCAACGGCACTTGTTGCCACCGCCGGTGTTGCACACGCCGAAGAGAAGAAGTGGACGACCGTGACGATCGCCACCGAAGGCGCCTTCAAGCCCTATAATTTCACCAAGCCCGACGGCTCGCTCGACGGCTACGAAATCGAGCTGACAAAGTATCTCTGCGACCACATGAAGGTCGAGTGCAAGATCGTCGTGCAGAACTTCGACGGCATGATCCCGGCGCTCAATGCCGGCAAGTTCGACGCCATTATTTCCGGCATGTCGGCAACCACCAAGCGCGAGGAAGTCATCGCCTTCAGCAATTCGTACGGTTCCACCGGCCAGGCGTTCGCGACCGCCAAGGAAGGCGAGCTCGCAAACCTGCCAGAAAAGGGCGAGGTCTTCTCGCTTGCCAGCGACGAGGCCGGGGCTGCCGCCGAAATCGAAAAGATCAAGCCTGCCCTGCAGGGCAAGATCATCGGCGTTCAGACCGCGTCGACCGCGGCGACCTTCGTCGACAAGTATTTGAAGGGCGTCGTCGAGGTTCGCGAATACAAGACGACGGAAGAACATGATCTCGACCTCAAGGCCGGCCGCGTCGATCTGGTGATGGCGTCCATGGCCTATTTGACGACGGCCTCGGCAAAGCCGGGCAACGAGGAAATGACGACTACCGGACCGCGCTTCCAAGGCGGCTTCCTCGGTCGCGGCAGCTCTGTTGGCCTGCGCAAGTCCGACACCGAGCTGAAGGCTATGTTCAACGACGCCATCGAGGCCGCCAAGGCCGACGGCACGATCAAGACGCTTTCAGAAAAGTGGTTCGGCTTCGACGTTACGCCGAAGTGAGTGGAAGCGTTCACAACGATGGGCCCGGCGGGACTCCCTGCCGGGTCGCGACAGCGGAGCTTAAAACTCAGCGTCACGGCAGGGGTTGAAACGCGGACCGACTGCCCCACGACCGCATATTCTGTTTCTAGCCGAACTCGCAATCAGTCATTGTCCTTGCAACCGATCGGCGGCCTGCCCTCGCCTTGCCAGCGACCGTGCAATGTCGACGATGTCGTCGCGGCCAGCGGTCGGGTCTTCTCTGTTCCAGGCAATGCCAAGCCCGATCCTAAAGTCGATCCCGCTTACCTTCTTCAGCTCAAAGCCGCGATTGGGAAGATCAAGCGTCCATTCCGGCGCAAAGCCGATGCCTAGCCCGGCAGAGACCAGCGACACCAGCGCATAGGTGTCATCGCAGCTGAAGGCAATGTTGGCGGTGAGGTCGTATTCGGCGAACTTCTCATTGAAGTATCGTTCCGAAAACGACAGGTTCTGCCGGTTGAAGGCGATGATCTTCTGAGTGCGCAGATCATCGATGCTGATCTCGTCCCTGGCTACCAGTGGATTGGCATGGCCAACCGCCAGGTAGTAGCGCTCATGCGCAAGCGAG